>JAFYRT010000038.1 GCA_017546805.1 Muribaculaceae bacterium
GGCGGAGTGCTTCAATGCTAAAATTAAACTTTTCAGAGCAAACCTCAGAGGGGTGGCAGATAAGAAATTCTTTCTGTTTAGAATTGCCAATTTATATGCTTACCCACAGTAAATTTCTACTGAGCCATTATATGTCTTAGACAAAAAAATGATTGTATCGTCGATACAATCATTTTCTCTTTTGAGCGGGAAACGGGGCTCAAACCCGCGACCCTCAGCTTGGAAGGCTGATGCTCTATCAACTGAGCTATTCCCGCATATAAAGTGGAGAAGAAAATCTTCTGCCACGAAAATATGTTGTTTTTTATAAAAAAGCTGTACCGAAGTACAGCTCTTGTGATTCCAGCAGGATTCAAACCTGCAACCTTCTGATCCGTAGTCAGATGCTCTATTCAATTAAGCTATGGAACCGTTTTCCGAATGCAAAAGTAGTACTTTTTTTTGAAATAGCAATACTTTTTTCAATAAAATTTTCAATATTTTTTATTTTATTGTTTATTTGCTTGATTTACAATCTGATAAAAGTTTGATTTTATTAGACCAATTAGTCTAATTAGACCAATTGGTCCAATTTCTGAGAAGATATAAGCTAACAACTAACAACTAAAAACTAACAACTTTTATATCCTTCCTGTTCTTGATGCGTCAATTCTCAAAAGAGTAAACAGCAGAATTGTGAATCCCCATAGTGACGAACCTCCGTATGAGAAAAATGGCAAGGGGATTCCAATAACGGGCGATATGCCCAATACCATACCGACATTAATACAGAGGTGAAATATGAATATTGAGGCAACACAGTAGCCGTATATTCTACCAAATGCATCGCGTTGACGTTCCGATATGGTTATTATCCTTAATATAAGAGCTACGAAAAGGGCTATTAGAATTGTTGAACCAACAAAGCCAAGTTCCTCTCCAACTGTGCAGAAAATAAAGTCGGTATCTTGCTCAGGAACATATTTTAGTTTTGTTTGAGTTCCCGATAAGTATCCTTTACCAAAGAATCCTCCCGAACCAATTGCAATTTTCGATTGATTTACGTTATATCCAACACCTCTTGGATCGTCCTCCATGCCAAACGAAACTTTAATTCTCGATTGTTGGTGTGGTTCGAGTACACTATTGAAGATATAGTTTACCGAGAACATAAACAGAATTGAAACTATTGCAACCGCAATGGGTTGAAGTAGTTTAATTGAGTTTGTTTTTAGTGATAGTATTAATGTGTATACTGAGTTTGTTGCTATCATGGCATACAATGCATAAACCCAATTCACAGGAATAAATATGTTTATTACTCCTGTTATGGCAGCTATGGCAATGCATATTAATGACATTATTCTGAACGTTCCACGTTTCTTGTATATGCTTTTTGTCATCATTATAAGCGTACCAACTATAAGAGTCAAAACAAGTAGCTCTCCAACGCATGTTATACCCCAAAAAGTTTCAGCGTATTTAAGAGCCAGAATAAAATATGTAATCGAAGCAACGCATGCCAATAGAATAAGACCTGTCATTCCTTCGCGAAACAAAACCAAGGAGAATGCCAAATATACAAGAGCAGTACCTGTCTCTTTTTGTAAAATGATAATAAGTAAAGGTATAAATATTATAAGAACGGCTCTAATAAAGTTAGAAGGCTGTTTTAAAACAAAGTTGTATGCACTCATAAAGCGTGCCAGACACAAAGCTACGGCAAATTTCGAGAACTCCGCAGGTTGAATACTAACAGGGCCAAGTACAATCCAAGAGTGCGAACCCTTTACGTTTGGTGCTATGAATATGGTTAGTATCAGTATTAATATTGTAACACCGTATATCGGGTATGCATATGCCTCTAATAGCCTTGTGTCAAACATCATTATTATAAAGGCTATAATAGATGCACAACCAATCCATAGCAACTGTTTGCCGGCACGTCCGTCAAAGCTGAATATTGAAGTATCGTCAAAGTTGTAGCTTGCCGCATATATGGTAAACCAACCCCAAAAAATCAGGATTAGGTATATAATAACCGTTGGTTTGTCAATCAAAGCGAATATGTTAGTGTTTCTTGACCCCACTGTAAATAATAGTGTTTGAGTTAGCCATTCGCTCCTCTAAAGGTTTGCGATTGGTTGCAATTGTATCATTCAAATATTTCTCCATCATAAGGCTGCCTATTGGCACGGCATATGTTGCTCCAAAGCCTGCATTTTCGACATATACGGCAATAGCAATTTCGGGTTTATTACGAGGTGCAAAGCCCATAAACGCCGAGTGGTCACGTCCGTGAGGGTTTTGAGCAGTACCTGTTTTCCCACAAACCTCTTTCCCCGGAATCTCTCCAATTCGGCAAGTACCATCTGTGACTGCCATACGCATACCTTCAACTATCGATTCATAATATTTTCTGTCAACCATCGTTCTATGAGGTTGCTTGTATATCGAATCAATCTCGTTATCTTCTATCTGCTTTACAACGTGAGGGGTATAGTAGTGCCCTCGGTTGGCAATGGTGGCAGATAGGTTGGCAATCTGTAAAGGAGTTGCCAGCACCTCACCTTGACCGATGGCTACTGAAATTATAGTAAGTGCTCTCCAGCGACCTTTGCTGTAGAACTTGTCGTAATATTCACTATTTGGTATAAATCCGCGTTTTTCTCCGGGTAGGTCTATTCCAAGTTTATAGCCATATCCCATCGAAACCATATAGTCTTTCCATAGAGTAAAGGCTTCGTCGGTTCTCTCATACTTGCTCCTGTTGTCGAGCATCGATTTAAAACCATAGCAGAAGTATGCATTACATGAAGTTGCCAAGGCAGGAATCATTGTAATGGGAGCAGGGTGGGGGTGGCATCCAACTTTCAAACCTCCCGATATAAAACCTCCATAGCAGGGGTAGGGGGTTGATGGATTGATTATACCCTCCTGCATGAATATAAGTGATTGTGTAGGCTTAAAAGTAGAACCTGGAGGATAAACACCCATAATTGTTCTGTCGTATAGCGGTTTGTATTTATCCTTTACAAGTTTTGCATAGTTTTTTCCTCTCTCTCGTCCCACAAGAGTAGATGGTTTGTAGGTTGGAGCTGATACTAAAGCCAATATCTCTCCTGTAGAGGGTTCTATTGCCACAATTGAGCCTATCTTGTTTTGCATCAGATACTCTCCGTATGCTTGTAGCTCGGCATCAATTGCAAGAGTCAAATTCTTACCCGAAACAGGAGCTTCGTTGTAGATTCCATCTTTGTACTCTCCTTTGATTCTACCCTTTGAGTCGCGAAGAAGAATCTCAATACCTTTCTCTCCTCGCAAATATTTTTCGTACGATTTCTCAATACCCAAGTCTCCGGTGTAGTCTCCTGGTTTGTAGTATGGGTCGTTCTCTATATCGGTAGAAGATACCTCTCTGATATTGCCCAAAAGTGAGCCTGCAATATCGTAGTTGTACTCTCTGATAACCCTGTTTTGAATATATATACCCGAGAATTTATACAATACTTCCTGTAACCTTCCGTACTCCTCGGCAGACATTTGAGCAATTAAAAGTTGTGGAGTATAAGATGAGTAGCCTGGGTTATATCGACGGTCTTTCATCCTTTTTACGCGTGTCTCAAACTCATCTTTTGTTATATTTATGGCACGGCAAAAATCCAATGTGTCAAACTCCTTAACCTCGCGTGGAATCATCATAACGTCGTATGCCGATTGATTATATACCATCAATCTGCCCTCTCTGTCATATATCAAACCGCGCGATGGATATTGTGCTTTTTTCAGAAATGCGTTACCTTCGGCAAAACGTCTGTAGTCAGTATCTACAATCTGTAGCGTAAACAGTCTTATGATATATATTAAGGCAATAACAACAATAAATCCGCCAATAATATATTTCCTCTTTTCAAGATTATAGTCCTTTCTCATCTCTTCTCTTTCAGAATATATTCGGCCGACATAATAATCATGTAGGTGAAGATAGTACTTGTAATAACTTTAAGTACCAAACTCAAAGGATTGTATAATGAGAAAGATTGAATGACGAATACTGCCAATGAGAATGTGAATGAGGTGATAAGTGCATATACCGTAAACGGAGCCAATCCCAATGATTTTACCGAAGGATACATGTTGCCGTAGTCATCTTCATGCTGTAAAACCAAAGTTATATAAGGTCTTCTCATAAAGGCTGTAATAACCGACGATAGGGCATAAACTCCAGGTGTAGAGAAGAACATATCTATTGTCAATCCTACTATAAAAGCTAAGGTCATTACCTTGTTGGGCGACATAGATACAGGAAGTTTCATTATAAAATATAGAAACAAGAAAGGTGTGGCAACACCCCACAGTGCAATATTGCTCAATATGGTAACTTGCAGAAGTATTAATACCACGGCAAGCAGAATATAATATGCTATCGATAATCTTTTCATTTTACCATCAATGAGTTTTGTTCCTCTCTGTCAATATTCTCAATTATACAAACATCGCCCAATCTGAAATAATCGGTCGATAATTTAACTTTCAATGCATTGAAGTTGTCGTTTTTCTGGCGCGAAGCCTCTTCAACAACGCCAATCATTATGCCTTCGGGGAAAACCGATGAGTATCCGCTTGTAACTATTGTATCACCTTTGTTGAAGTTCACATGGCGTGGTAACTCTTCAAGTTTTGCATATTCAGGAGAGTCTCCTTCCCAGGTCAATGAGCCAAAATAGTCGCTGCCCTTTAGTTTGCAACTTAATCTCAATTTTGGATTTAAAATAGAAATAACCAACGAGTAGTTATCCGATACAGTACTTATAATTCCAACAACTCCCGAACGGTTAATAACTCCCATTCCCTCTTTAACGCCATGTGTAGAACCTTTGTCGAGAGTGATGTAGTTGTTGGCATTTACGGTAGTTACATTTACAGGTCTTGCAACGCCGAACAATCTTGTTTTTGAAAGTTCGCCTTGAAGAAATTCTTCAATATTGTTTTCGCTTTTCAACTGTTGCAGCTCAGCTTTTAATTGAGCCACTTGTAACTCCAATTCAGTGTTGTTTTGTTGTAATTCGTTATTAATTTCACGTAAACCAACATACCCGCTAATATTATTTATTACCGAGTAATATTTACCTGCAATACTGTTTGCCGAGTTAAAGAATATGCTCTCTTGGTATGGGTTAAAACGCAACAACAGTATAATCGATATTGTAACATAAATTACAAATACGAATATACTGCTATGTGCTATTATAAATTCAATCAACCTGCGCATATCGCAATTTAAGTGCTGATTATCGCATTAAGAAGTTGAAACGATCAATGTTTTTCAAGGCAATACCTGTACCTTTTGCAACTGAGTGTAATGGGTCTTCTGCAATATGGAAAGGAATACCAATCTTATCAGTAAGACGTTTGTCCAAACCTCTCAAAAGTGCACCACCACCAGCAAGATATACACCGTTTCTTACAATGTCGGCGTACAATTCAGGAGGAGTTTGCTCCAAGGCACTCAATACCGCAGCCTCAATTTTAGAAATTGATTTTTCAAGGCAGTGAGCAATCTCTTGGTAGTTAACAGGAACCTCCATAGGAAGAGCTGTCATTCTGTTTGGACCATGAACAATATAATCTTCAGGTGGATTGTCCAATTCAGTTAAAACAGAACCAACCATGATTTTAATCTCCTCAGCAGTACGCTCACCAACGCGAACGTTATGTTGACGGCTCATGTATTCTTGAATATCAGAAGTCAAGTCGTCACCCGCAATACGGATTGATTTGTTTGATACGATACCACCCAAAGAGATGACTGCGATTTCAGTAGTACCACCGCCTATATCAACAATCATGTTTCCTTGAGGAGCCTCAACATCCAAGCCAATACCAATGGCAGCAGCCATAGGTTCGTATATCATATATACGTCGCGACCACCTGCGTGTTCTGCCGAGTCACGAACTGCACGAATCTCAACCTCAGTACTTCCCGAAGGAATACAAACAACCATTCTCAACGATGGAGCAAACCAACGTTTGTGAGTATCCACCTTTTTAATCATTCCGCGAATCATTTGCTCTGCTGCGTAGAAGTCAGCAATCACGCCATCGCGTAGTGGGCGAATAGTTGTAATGTTTGGGTGAGTTTTTCCGTGCATCTTGCGAGCAATCTCTCCCACAGCAATAAGTTTATCGGTTCTCTTGTCTAAAGCAACAACAGAGGGTTCATCGACAACTACTTTGCCGTTTTTTATTATAATAGTGTTGGCAGTTCCTAAGTCAATAGCCAACTCTTGTGTAAATGAAAATAGTCCCATTTTTTAATGTTTAAAGTGGCGAACACCTGTAAATACCATCTTAACACCGTTGTTGTTGCAATATTCGATTGTCTCGTTGTCGCGAACCGAACCACCGGGTTGTATTACAGTATCAATTCCTTCGTTGTGAGCAATCTCTACGCAGTCAGCAAATGGGAAGAAAGCGTCAGAAGCCATAACCGAACCGTTAAGATCGAATCCGAACGATTTAGCTTTCTCAATAGCGTGGCGCAAAGAGTCAACACGAGATGTTTGTCCAACACCGCTTGCATAAAGTTGTTTATCTTTAGCTAAAACAATAGCATTTGATTTGCTGTGTTTAACAATTTTGTTTGCGAACAATAGGTCTGCAACCTCTTCGGGAGAAACAGCTTTTTCTGTAACTTGTTTCAACTCCTCGGGTAACTCAACTTTCAAGTCGCGCTCTTGCATCAATACACCATTCAATAGCGAACGATATTGCATTTTTGCTTCAATACCTTTCTTTTGGATAAGGATGATGCGGTTTTTCTTTTGTTTAAGAATCTCCAAAGCCTCTGCTGAGTATGAAGGAGCGATAATAATTTCGAAGAATAGTTTGTTAACCTCTTCTGCTGTAGCTGCGTCAACCTCAGCGTTAGCAATCAACACACCACCGAATGCAGAAACAGGGTCTCCGGCAAGAGCACATTTCCAAGCATCAAGAAGTGATGGGCGAGAAGCCAAACCACAAGCGTTGTTGTGTTTTAGAATAGCGAAAGTAGTCTCGTCAAATTCTGAAATCAAAGAGACTGCAGCGTCTATATCTAACAAGTTGTTGTATGAAATCTCTTTACCGTGAATTTGCTCAAACATCTCATCGAAGTTTCCGAAGAAAGCACCTTTTTGGTGAGGGTTCTCTCCGTAACGCAACGATTTTGCGTTATCAGCAGATGCTCTGAACGCAGATTGGTTGTCGTTATCGAAATAGTTGAAGATTGCAGAATCGTATGAAGAAGATACTGCAAATGCCTCTTTAGCAAACCAACGACGCTCCTCTAATGTTGAAGCAGCACCGTTTTTGTTAAGCATCTCCATCAAAGGAGCATATTGTCCTTTAGATGCAACAATAACAACATCTTTATAGTTTTTAGCAGCACCTCTGATAAGAGAGATTCCGCCTATGTCAATTTTCTCGATAATGTCAGCATCGCAAGCACCTGAAGCAACAGTCTCCTCAAAAGGATATAGGTCAACAATAACAAGGTCAATCTCTTCGATACCATATTGTTGAGCTTGTTGCATATCTTGCTCAAGGTTTCTGCGACAAAGGATACCTCCGAAAATAGCGGGGTGCAAAGTTTTTACACGACCTCCAAAGATTGAAGGATATGTTGTCAATTGCTCTACGGGTGTACACTCAATACCTAATGACTCAATAAATTTTTGAGTACCTCCTGTTGAGATAAATTTAACACCTTCAGCGTCTAACTTCTTAATAATCTCGTCTAATCCGTCTTTGTAGAATACGGATACCAATGCGGTTTTAATCTTCTTAGTTTCTATCATAGTTGTATGAAATTTCGAATTACAAATTTAGCAAATAATCTACACATCTTCGCAAAATTTACAAGAAAGTTTTTGACAAATTAGGAAATCTGCGAGCAAGCGAATATAATACCAAACTTGTTTAGGTATTAGAGCGAAAGCATATTCAACAAACGAATGTTTGTTAATGAGGAATGGTTTTAATAAATTAGGAATGAGGAATGAGGAATCAGGAATGTTTTTTTCTAATTCCTAATTGGAGCGAAGCGACGAACTAATTGTTGCGAAGCAACGAACTAATTCATAATTGTAACGAAGTCACGCACTAATTTACTTAGTAATAATCATTTTACACTCTTTGCAGTTGAAGTGTAATTGCAATTTTGATTTATCAGAGACAAGATATAGAGGTTCTTTCCATGTAGCTCCCTCTTTGGTTTTCAAACATTTGCCAAAGCTGCGTCGGATGCAATGGATAGTTGTCATAAGATGTGCATCATCTATAGGTTTTAATTCATAAGCCTGCGAAATTTTTTCAACACCATGTTCTTTGTAAAACTCTACGGCTTTAGCGTTTGAGACATTAGCATCAAAGTTCAATTCCGTTTGAGGATAAGTTGGCTTTAAATCCTCTCCTTTTTGGGGACGAGTGTGATTTTTGATGCGAAGTTTTATAAGTTCTTCTATCGCACTTCTTCTCATATTTGTTAGTAGAGAAGATGGGATAAACAGATTTTCTGTTTGAGAAACATCTATATCCGAAGCCTCAAATGGAGTGTTGCCCAATTTTGAAAGTTGAGTTTCTTGATTGTTTTTTTGGTTTGTTTTAGCGTTATCAAGTTCTCCTACAATCTCTTTGATTATGACTTCATTGTTTTTGTCGTCAGTTATTTGTAGAAGTAATGATTGTTCCTCGTATGCTAACTTTATAGATGTAGCTATTTTACGTTCTGCGGTGGGCGAGGCGAGAAGTTTGCTGAACTTGATATCACTGTTTCTGTATATAACATCTCCTCGTTTTATGTTTGGCATTGATGATGGAAACAACTTGTTTCCCTCTACGGTATTAATGCCAAATCCTGAGAATTCACCCTCTTTGGATGTAAAGCACAAACCGTCTCCATTATGGAGTTCAACATCAGAGTCAACCTCTATAAAGTTTGCTTGTACAGATTTTACAACACCGACCTTTTCTCCAATTGATTTTGGCGTATTTACCGATGCAATATTTTTAAATTCCTCGCTATTTGTGTAGTACGGAGTAAAACCTCGATTAAAACTTTTATATGGATTGGGTGTGAATTTAACTTTAACCTTACCCGATGATGCAGAAGTGTACTCACTTCTTCTCGAAAAAATTTCGTCCAAAATGAATCTATAGTAAGCAGTTACATTTTTCACATACTCAACATCTTTCAGTCTGCCTTCTATTTTAAACGATGTAACACCCGCATCAAGCAGAGCCTCAATAGAGTCACTTCGGTTCATGTCTTTTAGTGACAAAAGATGTTTGTCTTTTATCAGAATATTTCCTTCGCTATCTTCAAGATTATAGGGTAATCGACAAAATTGAGCGCACTCGCCGCGGTTTGCACTTCTCTTTGCCAAAGCCTGGCTTAGATAACATCTGCCACTGTAGCTAACGCATAAGGCTCCATGAATAAAAACTTCAATTGGCACAGATGTTTTTTTGCAAATCTCGGTTATTTGATTAACATTAAGTTCTCGAGCCAAAACCACTTGCTCAAAACCACTCTCTTCCAAAAACTTAACCTGCTCAACAGAGGCGTTGTGGCATTGAGTGCTGGCGTGAAGTTGTATGGGAGGGATATTCATCTTTGTAATACCCATATCCTGCACAATCAGGGCATCAACCCCAATTTCGTAAAGCGATTTTATTAAACTCTCTACCTCGGTAATCTCCTCGTCTTTGATAATTGTGTTTAGGGCAACATAAATCTTTGCACCATAGATATGCGCAAATTCAACAAGAGAGGCAATCTCTTCGATGCTGTTGCCTGCAGCAACTCTTGCACTGAATTTAGGAGCTCCAATATATACGGCATCTGCTCCGTGAAGAATAGCTTCTCGGGCAATGTTTACGTCGCGTGCGGGGGAAAGTAACTCAATACGACGAGCCATACTCTCTTATTTAATTGATTTTATATCGTAAGGAGTCTCTTGGTATACAAAGTAGTTTAGCCAATTTGAGAATAGCAGATTGGCATGGGCACGCCACTTAACCTGTGGCTCAAGAGTGGTATCATCATTAGGGAAATAGTTTTGAGGAATCTGAATATCCAATCCCTTGTTTTTGTCGCGGAAGTACTCGTCCTTTAGCGTGTTAGGAGAGTATTCAGAGTGTCCGGTAACAAATATTTCACGACCCTTACGAGCCATAACCATATATATACCTGCTCCTTTGCTTTCAGATAAAATATCCAATTCGGGATTCTTCTCAATATCCTCTCTACGTATCTCCGAGTGGCGACTGTGAGGAGCAAAAAACTCATCATCAAAGCCTCTGAATATTGGGTTTTGACGGTTGTATACCGAGTGGCTGAAAACACCAAACATCTTTTCAGGTAAAGCATATTTGGGTATATTATAGAAATAGTTCAAAGCTGCCTGAGCTGCCCAACAAATATACATGGTGGATGTAACGTGAGTTCGAGCCCAATCAAAAATCTCGGTTAGCTCGTTCCAATACGAAACGTCAGTAAACTCAAGTTGTTCAACAGGCGCACCCGTAACAATCATTCCGTCGTAGTTGTCCTCTTTTATTATCGAAAAATCTTTGTAGAACTCCTCCATATGTTCTATGGGGGTATTCTTTGAAATATGCCCTGCAATCTTCATAAAATCAATCTCAATCTGCAAAGGAGAGTTTGATAATAAGCGAATCAAGTCTGTTTCAGTAGTAATCTTCAAAGGCATAAGATTTAAGATTACGAGCTTCAAAGGGCGAATGTCTTGCGACGAAGCTCTTTGAGAGTCCATAACAAATATATTCTCTTGCTTTAGAAGATTTACGGCAGGAAGATTTACAGGAATGGTTAAGGGCATATCTTATTCTTGTTAATTAATTAAAATACATATCCAAAGCCTATGTTGAAATAGACATTGTACATATCAAAACTCATTGCAGTAAAGTCGCTTTTGAAAAGAGGTAAACAACCCCAAGTTAAGTCGCCTGATATCAAAAGGTGTTTGTAAGGGATAAAGTCTACACCAACTTGAACTCCTGCATCAACCTTGCGCATATCGTTAGAAAAGTCATAAACAGCATCCACACCATCAACACGAGGACCAATAGGCGAACCATCGCGCATATATCCGTTCTTTGCAGTGCCCGAGAACTCTCCGTCTACCATAAACGAAGCATATCCACCAACTTTGATATCCCAACGAGGAGAAATGTTATATACTGCCAATAGAGGAATAGTTATATAGCTGTTGTGAACTTTAGTTGTAACATCTCCGGTGAAAACTCCCTCGACGGTAGAACCATCCATTGAAACAACCAATTGGTAGTTTTTAACCGAAGCATCGGTTTGCATACCTTTGATATCGAATTTTATACCAGATTGCAAGCCCCATTTGTTGTTAAAATTATATTGAGCAGTACCTGCAATAGAGAATGAGAAAGTGGGCTTAAAAGAGTTTATGGCTCTAATCTCTGCGGGCAAACTCATGGGTGCAGTACCTCCAAGATTAAATCCGGCTTTTGCTGCAAAAACAAATTTATCGGTTGGGGTTGTGGTTTCGCTATTTTTTTCTCCCACTCTTACTTTAGCTGCATTAACATTCTGAGCAGTAAAGCATGTTAGTGCAAGAATCAATAATATATATATCTTTTTCATCTTTTATCCGTTTTAAAAATTTGATTATTCACATATCAATTCAACATCGTCAACCCAAAGTTTGCTATCTATTGCACCTTGGAATTCTGCTCCATAGAAGCTTGATGAGAATACAATAGCAATACTATACTCATAATTTGCCAAGCGAGCAGGATCAATAGCGGCAGAGTATGTGAAATCTAACTCTTTGAAAACATACTCATTAGGATATCCTTGCTCGTTTAGGGGGGTACCATATTTATCGTCGTCGGTAAGAATAGCTCTACCTACCTCTGCAGGGCTTGATAGAATAGTAGAACCATCAAGGTAGTTTTTGCTATTATACAACTCTTTAGCTTTAACGTTGTCAAACATAATTGCATATACAGCAGCGTAGTCTTTATTTCCAACGTTAGCATTCATTCCGCTGTTGTCATTATCGGTTGTTCTAATACCAATAACTTCACCC
The DNA here is from genome assembly GCA_017546805.1 of Muribaculaceae bacterium. GTDB lineage: Bacteria > Bacteroidota > Bacteroidia > Bacteroidales > G3-4614 > Caccoplasma_A. The sequence goes on from JAFYRT010000038.1 coordinate 12,108, forward strand.
GCTGTGTTATAAATATTTATCTCGCCACCGCTTTTGTATTTAAACCAGAATTTAAGTTTTTGTGGTTTTTTGTTTATAGGCATACCAAAGCGAGTAGCTTTCATTTGGTCTTTCATAATGTTTATACCTTTGCCCGAGAATTCTCCAATGAATAAGTTACCTGCTGCAAGAGGAGAACCTTGACCTATAGCACCAACATATCTTGTTGTTAATACTGCAGCATAAGCACCGGAGTGAGCATCATCTTGCGATAGAGTTTTGTATGTGGGGTAGTCGTAAGTGTTTACGCCTTTACCTGTAATTCTGTATCCCAAATTACCTGAAGCCCATATGTAAAGGTCTGAAATGTTACCCTCATCATCCAATAATCTTTCGAAGCACTCATCGTAAACACCTGTTGCGGCTCTGTTCTCCGACCAGTTTTCAAAATAGTATTCAGTAGGGAAATTCATCTCTAAGATTCTCACTTCGTGAGTCTTTTTCCAATTACCGTCTTCCGACATAACCTCTATTTCGTGAGAAGTAGAGTAGTCGTAATCATCGTTACCTCTTATGATAGTAGCACCATCTGAAATAACATATGATATAGTTCTGATATTTTTTCTGTCTCCGTAAGAACCCGGAGTAATAAATACAGTTATACGTTCATTCTCAATTTTTTTGCTGATAATAACATCTTTATCCAATATTATATCCAAAATATCGGCTTCGGTGTTTGGTAATTCATCTTTAATACAGCTTGTAAAAACCATAAGAGGCATTACCATCGCAAAAGCAATTCTCGCAATTGTTTTTTTCATTGTTTCCTTAGTTTTTGATTTCAGTAATAAAATAAACTAATTTTAGTTTTTCGGCTGCAAAGGTAATCATTTTTAGCGAATTAGAGTGTTTTTTTATCTTAAAACAAAGCTCTTTTGTGCCTATTTTGTTGATATTTAATGCATTAAATAAAAACAGAAAAAGGAGGCTTTAAACCTCCTTTCTGTAAAATATATGTGTAATATACTATACAATGTATTGAGAACTGATTGACTCGTTGTTATGAGCACGACGGATAGTCTCAGCAAACATCTCAGCGATGCTGATGATATGAGCTTTAGGACAATCTTTGTTGAAAGGAATACTATCAGTGAAGATCATCTCAGTCATCTTAGAGTTCATAACGCGTTCTGTAGCCGGATCAGACATCACAGCGTGGCTAGCCAAAGCACGAACCGATTTAGCACCTTGTTCCATCATAAGGTCAGCAGCCTTAGTGATAGTACCGGCAGTGTCGACCATGTCATCAACCAAGATAACGTTTTTACCCTCAACATCACCAATAACCATCATGCTTTCAACAACGTTGGCTTTCGCTCTTGATTTGTGACAAAGCACAAGGGGTACACCAAAGTATTTAGCATAAGTGCTGGCACGTTTTGAACCGCCCACGTCAGGAGAAGCGATTACCATGTCCTCAAGTTTTAGAGAAGCAATGTAGTCAACAAATACCGATGACGCATAAAGGTGGTCAACCGGAACGTTGAAGAATCCTTGAATTTGGTCTGCGTGAAGGTCCATAGTAATCAAACGGTCGATACCTGCAACACTCAATAAATCTGCAATAAGTTTAGACGCGATTGATACACGAGGACGGTCTTTGCGGTCTTGACGAGCCCATCCGAAGTAAGGAACAACAGCGATAACCGATGCAGCCGATGCACGTTTAGCAGCATCAATCATAAGCAAAAGTTCCATCAAGTTATCAGAACTTGGGAAAGTTGATTGTACTAGATATACCTCACATCCGCGAATAGACTCTTCGAAAGACACTGCAAACTCACCGTCTGCAAAGTGTTGAATAATCATATTACCGAGAGGACATCCTAAATTCTCACAAATTTTCTCAGCCAAATAGCGTGTGTTTGTTCCTGCAAATACCTTTACCGGTCTTTCGTTGCTCATTGTAGTTTGTTTTATATTTTTTGAAATATTTTGTTCCCTCTTTTAAATATTACTTTTCATAAATTTAAAAGTGATACAAAAATAGTAATTTATTCTATGAAAATGTTATAATTCTTTATTTTTTTTTGGAACACTTCCAAATTGCTGTTTCGTACGACGATAATTTAACTGCAAACTGCTCATTTTGTGATATATTGCGAATTTCTTTATTGGCACTGATTAACTCCTTGCAATTGTACTCGCCTTCGGTAATTTCAAAATAATCGAACAGGTGAGAAGGAATATTGATGTTTAATTCTGCCTCTTGCGAACGGAAGTTCACAGCAATAATATACAAATCTTTCTTGAAGTAGCGAGCAAAAATATAGCTTCTACCTGTTGAAATAGCGTCGTTGTTGCCGTTAACATACATAAGGTCAAAGAACAATCCATTAGCAATACCTTTCTCTTTGGCAGCAATATTCAACACCTTTTTATATTTGTTGCGAATCTCTTTTTGTTCGGCAGTCAAACCTCTCAAACCTTTCTTTATCCATTGTCTGACGGTAGGGACGCTCCAATAATCAAAAATAGTGGTTCTTCCGTCAGCACCGCTGAAGCCTTCGGCATCAGTAGCCTCTTCGCCCAACTCCTGGCCAAAATACAACATAATTGGGTTGCCATCAATCAAAGACGATAGGGCAAACAGCGGGAACGCTCTGTGAGGATTACCTGCAAAGAATTTTGAAGCCGAACGTTGCTCGTCGTGGTTCTCTGTAAAGTGCAACATATTCTCTTTAACATGCCCAATAGATTGCCACCATTTAGTAATAGCACCGGTATGGTGTCCGTTAACAACATCCTTAAGAGTGTCGTATAAACCAACCTTGTCATAAAGGTAAGTAAATCCACCACGTTTTACATAGTTGTAATATTGGTTGGGGTTATAAACCTCAGCAATAAAAATCATATCAGGGTAACGCTCTTGAACTTGAGCAATACACCACTCCCAGAACTCAACAGGAACCATCTCTGCCATATCGCAGCGGAAAGCATCAACACCTTTAGCTGCCCAGAAAAGAAGAATATCTCTCATCTTATACCAAGTGTCAGGTATAGGATTAAAGTGGCACCAACCTGTAGTGTAGTCAACGCCGTAGTTCAGTTTAACTGTCTCGTACCAATCGTTAATCGAAGGAGAAGAAGTGAAACAATCGTTACCGGTAACCTTTGCCGGGAACTCATTATAATGCTTATCACCTTCGCCAATATTGAAGAAAGGAGCAAAAGTTTGTCCTGGAAGGTAGTAGAAGTTGTTTTGAGTAGAAAAAGCACAATTATTATTATCGTTACCACCCAAATCAACAGTACCCTCGGGTGCAGCGTCCGATGCATATTGACGAGCAACGTGGTTAGGAACAAAGTCCATAATAACCTTCATTCCTGCCTCATGAGTTCTTGCAATCAAAGCCTCCCACTCAGTCATACGCGAAGGAACATCATTTGCCAAATCGGGGTCAATATCGTAATAGTCCTTTATTGCGTAAGGCGAACCTGCCAATCCCTTAACAACATATTTATTATCCGGCTTAATACCAAAAGCCGAGTAATCGGTAGCAGTAGCATGTTCAATAACACCTGTATACCAAATGTGAGTAGTACCCAAGCCCTTAATCTCTTTCAAACGCTCGGGAGTAAAATCAGAGAACTTACCAACACCGTTCTCCGTTAAAGTACCGTTAGGAACACAATTCTCTGTGGTGTTACCAAAAAGTCGAGGTAGCACCTGATATATAATTATTTTTTCCATTTATTCAAATCAGATATTAAAAAGTATAGTCAACGCAAGCTCTACCTGCAGCCACAGCCTTAAAAATAGCGGCAGCGGCAACGTGGTCGGGGTGAGCGGCATATGTAGCCAAGTCTTCAAAGTTGTTAAATACTGTGGTTAAAGCCAAGTCGAAGCTTTCGGCAGGATTCTCATTTATTTGAGCCTCAATAGAAATAAGGCAAGGAATCTTTGGAGGCAATGCCATAAGAGCATCTCTAAATTGTTCCAACACTTGACGTTTCTCCTCAGGATTTTCAAACTCCTTAACCTTAAACAATACTATATGTTTTACCATGAATTCTATTTATTTTGTATATTTGTAAAATAAAAACAATTAAATCTTTGCAAATTGTCGCAAAGATAATAAAAAATAAAGTAATAGGATAGTGATAAAATATATTTCCAAAATAAAGACAACTCTTTTATTGTTGTTAATAGCACTAATAGCAACGTCGTGTGATATAGAAGAAGAGAAGATAATACATCGCGATTGGAATGAGATACAAACCGAAGGAGTATTACGAGCAATAACAATGTCCAACTCAACCTCATATTTCATATATCGAGGAGAGGAGATGGGGTGCGAATATGAACTAATAAAACAATTTGCCGAAGAGAATAATCTAAAACTCGAAATCGTTTTGGCAAATTCATTTGAAAACATCATAGAACTGCTCGCAGATGGAAAAGGAGATATAGTCGTATACGATATGCCCGTAAACCTGAAAAAGAGACTAAACTTTATACATTGCGGACCCGAAATGATAACCAATCAAGTGTTGGTTCAACGAAACGATAGCACAAAAATAAAAAATGTAAAGGATATAGTGGGCAAAACCATATATGTAGAAAAGGGAACTCGCTACGAAGTAAGAGCCAATAATCTAAATAAAGAGATAGGAGGAGGAATAGAGATATTATATAATGTAAACGACACCACCACAACCGATGGATTTATAGATGCGGTGGCGAATGGAAATATCAACTATACCATCACAGATAACATAAGTGCTGCACTAAATAAAAGTTATTACCAAAATCTAAACATATCACTAAAGGTAGGCTTTTCTCAACGTAGTGCATGGCTCGTAAACAAAGAGAGTCATATATTGGCAGATACCATAAACTCATGGGCTAATTACAACAATAAAAGCAAAAAGTATATCACAACACTACAGAAATACTTTAAAATGAGCAAGTGGGGAAACGAGCATATATCTCCAAATCAGATGGCAATATCACTAAAAAACGGAGTAATATCTCCATACGACCATTTATTTAAACAATATGCCGACAGTATTGATTGGGATTGGCGAATATTAGCCTCGATGGCATATAACGAATCGCAATTCGATTCATCGCTTGTATCATGGGCAGGAGCCAAAGGAATAATGCAGCTGATGCCCTCAACAGCACGACACTTCAGTGACGAAGGATGGGATATGACCAATAACCGAGAGTGCATAGCTGCAGCAACTCGATACATAGCATCCTTAAACCGAAGCCTAAGAAATAAGGTTGAGGACAAAGATGAGAGAATAAAGTTCATATTGGCATCTTACAATTCAGGATTAGGACATATATTTGATGCAATAGCACTTGCAGAGAAGTATGGCAAGAATCCTCAAGTATGGTTTGGTAGTGCAGCCGAAGCATTAAAATTAAAAAACTATCCCGAGTATTATAACGATTCGGTATGCAAGTGCGGACACTTCAAAGGAAAAGAGACATTAGCCTATGTCGAAAAAGTGATAGAACTCTACCACTTTTACAAACAAAATATGCCTGAAGAATAGATATTTATAACAATATGTAATTTTTTTTACCTTTTTGTTGAAAAAAACATTAAAAAGAAGTTGCTTTTGTTAATTAAAATATATAGCTTTGAAATCGTTAATCAAGCAAAACAAATTTTAAATTAACGGGAGCAAATCCCAATAGTATTCACTTATAAATTAAATTATTATGAAAAGAAACAAACTTAACATTGCGGTAGCATTATTGATTTGCGGAAGTTTGACTTTCTCATCTTGTATCGGATCATTTGGTCTAACACACAAAGTTCTTGATTGGAATAAAAGTATTGGTAGCAAATGGGTAAACGAAGTAGTATTCTTCTGTTTCATGGTATTGCCCGTATATGAGCTAACAGGCTTGGCAGATGCTTTGGTATTCAACTCAATTGAGTTCTGGAAAGGAACAAATCCTGTATACGGAAGCAAATTCGTTGAGGGAGAGAAAAGCCAATACGTAATCAACAGCCACGAAAAAGGATATACAATCACAGATCAAAACACAAACGAATCTGTAGAGTTGGTATATGACAACACTGACGACAGCTGGAGCGCAGTAGTAAACGGTGAGAGCCACAAATTCCTAACATTTGTTGATGACAACAATGTAAACGTTTACGACATCTTCGGAAACGCAACAACAGTAGAGTTGAGCGAAAGCGGAGTATTGGCATACAAAAACGCAGTAAAATCGTTAATGCCTGTCGCAATGAAATAATCTAAAAATAATTTCATACACAACAAAGAGCATCCTTCGGGGTGCTTTTTTTGTTATATGAATGTAGTGACGCAATCCTTTTAGTTGTCGCTTTTGAATGCTTGTATTTAAAATTATTGGTGTCCGGTAAAAAAATACAACAAATATATTTGATTGACAATTAATATATTAAAAATGTTCTTATAAAGTTGGGCTTGTATTATTATTTAGAAATCAATATTATAGAGACATTAGTCATAAACTTATAATTTTTTTATAAACTTTTTGACCGCAAAAAGTTACAAAAACTCTCGCACCTGATATAAAACAGTCATTCAAATTTTTGTTCGGGAGTTCTATGAACATCCCTCAGTCAATTTTCATTTGCCGTTACAGCTATCCCCTTGTTTGCAGGGTGTTGCGGAACTCGCTAAAGCTCAAACAGTCCTCACACTTAATCCTGCAAACTTCAGGGCTTTCACTCTGTTTTATAATGGTGCGATTAATTTTTTAATATTACTCTGACTCAAATACGTCTTTATTTCTCTTTTTGATTTTTATCGGACACCAATATTTGTTTTTACAGTCAACCAAAATCAGGAAAATACAGTGTCCGCTTGTGTTTTCATTAAATCAATTAGTCAAATAAGCCTAAAGACCCAATTGACCCTATAACCCTATTTGCCCTCTCTAAAAAAATAAGACTTTATTGTATTATAAATCAGTAATTTACTCTTCCTCTTTCCCCCTTTATATAGGACGCTATTGTCACAATTAAAAAAATTACATTAATTTGTAAAAAAAAGTAGGGACACACGATTGTGTGTCAGACTTACACCAATACAAATAGTCCAACAAAAAACAATAACCTATGAAAGATTTAAAACATTATGCAAGCATCTTAAGCCTACTTATTATGCTAAGCGCAGTGAGTGTAACATCGTGTACCGAAGATTACGGACCCGAAATAGACAAACTAAAAGAAGATGTCTCAAGCCTTAAAACATCAGTTGATAAACTAAAAGAGGCGTATGAAGGAGGTAAAATAATAAGCGGAGTAGAACCTATTACAACAGGTATAGAAGGATGGAAAATTACATTCTCTGATAATACCGCAATAACTCTAAAAAACGGAGCCAATGGAAAA
>JAFYRT010000039.1 GCA_017546805.1 Muribaculaceae bacterium
AATTATAAGTTTCTGACTAATGTGTCTATCATATTGATTTCTAATAATAGTACAAGCCCTACTTAATAAGAACATTTTTAATGTATTAATTGACAATCAAATATATTTGTTGTAATTTTTTTTTACCGGACACCAATATTTGTTTTTAGCTTTTAGAGGGATATTTAGGCTCCATTAGCTCTCCCCACCAAAGAGAGTTGAGATGGGGATAAAAAAGAGGAGCAGTCACCTGCTCCTCTTAAACTATGGTTATTATTAGTTTAGCTTCTAACAACTAAAAACTAACAACTTACTTAACTACTTTTACTGTTTGGTCTGCTACTTTAATGATGATTACTCCTGTAGCTGATGTTGCGATGGTTGTTACACCATCCTCGGCAGTAGCGTTGGTTATAATCATACCGTTAGCATTGTAAAGTGAGATTTGGTCTCCCTCCTCTGTTCCAAACAATTTGATTCCGTTAGCTGTAACAACTGCTTTAATTGTTCCCTCTGCTCTTGCAGCATCGATTATGCCTGTCGGCTCAACCATTGACACTGTGAAGCGGTTGGCAATTGTTGTTTTTGCAGCAGCCGTGAAGTTGTAATCTTCGTCGTTCAAGCAAACCACCTCATTAGTTACAGCATCTTTTAGGTAAACGTCGTAGTTACCGTCGGTTGCTGTCAATGTAATGCGGTGTTGTGTTCCTGCTCCTGTGTAAACTGTCATTGGCAACTCGCTTGCTGCAGGTTGAACAGATACCGAAGCCTCTGCACCACCAACATTGAAGTAAGCAGCAGCCTCTGTGTTTGCTGTTGGAGCCAAATACCAAGCATCCTCGTTTACTACGAAGTTCTCTGAACTTTCGTCGCTCAAGATAATCTTAGCAGGGTTAGTATCATCAACCGAGATATATGCACGAGCAAATACATCCTCCGAAGCATTGGTATTTCGTGCAACAGATGCAGTCTCAACAGGGATATATTTACTGATGTTGTTTGTTACCTCTGCTTGATACATTACACCTTGATATGCGCTAATCGATGTTTCGGCTGCAATAGCAGGTACAACACTGTTATAAGCATAACCTGTATGGAAGTATAGTGTATAACCACTAATTACTCCGCTTGTCAAGTATGGTACACCATTAAAGTTCCAATCTGCATCGTTCTCTGATGTTTTTTCTGAATCGTGTCTATATGGTTTTGCCACCACACTCTCAACAGAACCATTATATGCTTTTTCTGCTGATGTGAATTGTAGTTTTACAGTCTCTCCTAAATCGTTGTTACCAATAACTACGAAACCTTGGTTTGCCGCAATATCTTTATCAGCCTTCAATATCTCCCATGTACTTGAATAGATTCCGTTTGCGCGTTTAGAAGAATTATACATTAAGATTCTTATTTCATCTTCAAGTTCAGCTGCTTCCCAACTATTGCCATTCAAATATTTAATAGAACTTGTATTGAATGCAAATGGCATTGACAAGAAGTTGTAGATTGTTGGAGTTCCTTTGCCTTCTACGGGTTGTGGCGTGTTTATCTCTTTCTCCACTACCACTTGAACACCTTGGCTCAAATCAGAAGTTGTGCTTACTTTAGCAACTTTGTTATCGGCATCCGATACTACTGTTATTTTTTCCAATGCAGGAGCATCTACAACAACCTCATTTGGACTTATATTACGCAATGCAATTTCGGTAACAGTTTCAGGGAATGAAACAGGAGCTACATTTGCACCTAAATCTACATTTGTAATATTACCACCAAAGGCAACTATATTAATATTGTTGCTTTGAGTGCTAATCTCTGCTGTAAGATTTCCTGCAGTTGTAGTATATGTAGATGTTCCAACTGTAATTGTTGCAGGAGCATCAGTTGTTACCTTAACTGTAGCATTAGTACCTGACACCTTAGTCAAATCAACTTGTGTCATGTAATCGTCAGATGCATATAGGTAGAACTCGGCACAGTTAGCAAACATATTAGCACCACCTTCACCGTTTGTTGAAGTTGCATATAACATTACATATTGACCTCTTACTGCTTTCCCTAATTCAATTTTGTGCTCTTGACCTGGATAAGAGAATGTTCCTGATTTAACCTCTTCCATAGTTCCAGTCAAGTTATTAAGATTAGGAGCCTCAGTACTTACATACAATTTATAACCAGCTATGTTACCATTTGCATTTTCTCTTGATTCACGAGATAGATAGTTAAATGAATCAAATGTTTCAACTGAACCAAGATTGAATACAATCCATTGTGGAACTTTTTTATTTGATGCGCTATTCCAGTCAGTATGCCAATATGTATTATTGTTACCATCAATTGCCTTACCTCCATCCACATAATAATTTCCATCCAATCCTGCATACTCTGATGATACTGTATAGATTCCCCAAGATGAACGATTTAATGTTTTCTTGAAGTTTGCAACATATAGTTTGCTACCCTCAGAGTTATCGGTGATTGTTGCATTTGTTGCAACCTCTGTTCCGTTCAATGTCCAGTTTACAAATTGTGAGTTTGATGCAGGAGTTGCAACAAGAGTTATTGTTCCCTCTGCAGTTGCTGAACCTGAATTACTTCCATTAACAGTCACTGTTCCTGCTGAGCCATCTGCAAAGTTTGCAATAGCACTAATTGTACGAGAAGGAGTAACAGTTGTTGTTGCAGGTTTTTTAGCTTTAAATGTAGCTAATATACCTCTTTTCAATGCTTGACATGGAGTTGCATTACCATACGAGTTGTATTTTGGTGCCTCTCCAGAGTTTAATCTAAATTTAAATGCATTGATATCTCCATTCCAAGCAAAAGTATTAGGGACTGTTATTGTATATTCTTTATCTACTTGAGCTACGCCTGGATCATTGAATAATATTGTTGATTCTCCGGAATCAGTCCAATCTCCATTTTGATTCCAGTCGAAATAGATAACAGCCTGAGCCCATGACGAGTGCAATCCATTTTCCCCTGTGATTGAACTCATTACAAATGTTATAACATCACCGGCTTTAATTTCTATAGCACATGTAGAAGAAACATCTTCAACATTAGAACCATTGCTATTCCATGTAAATGCCTCTGTTCCATTAACTTTTGCAACTATTTTATTTATTGCATAATGGTTTCCATCTCCATTGTTTGGTGCTGTACCAACACAATATGATGTGCTTGGCAATACTTCTTCAACTTCTCCTCCGCCACCTTGTACTTCACGGAAGTTTGCAGTAATATTGATTTCTCCTACAACTTTAATAGTGAATGTTTCGTCTGTTGAAACAATATTACCTTCGGCATCAGTCCAGTTTACAAACTCTTGTCCGTCGGGTACGATTGCAGTAAATGTAACTTCAGTTCCTTTCTCAATTTCTGAATTAGCACTTCCATTTGCTGTACCACCGGTAACTACTACATTATAAGTTGTTTTTTGGGCAAACTCAGCTATAAGTTGAGTATGAGATTCAACTGTTACAGTATATTCACTATCATTTGATACAAGTTCTCCATTTTTATTTGTCCAACGAACAAACTTATAACCCTCGGCAGCTTCAGCAATAAATGTTACTTCTGTATTTTTATCAACTACAGATGTTGATACAGACATTGTTGCAGTTCCCATATTAACATCCGAACTACTTACGCTAACCATGCATGTTTCAACAAAGTTTGCAGTAATTGTTGCATCCGCTACTCCTTCATAAGTATAACTATCAGGATCTGTACCTACCTCTACACCGTTTATTGTCCAGTTTTCAAAACGACAATAAGCATCATGTTGAATGTTTGCCCTAACAGTTACGGGGTCTGAAGTAGTAATAGATGATTGACCTATTGTTGATGGTGTAGGTTGAACAATTTCCGGATAACCTAAGTCTCTGTCATTTGATCTAATAGTAACTGTACGTTCAACAGGCTCTGTTATTACGAATAATATATCCAAATATGCTCCTTCTGAATATGTCGCAGATGGACTTATTGATGCCTCTTCTCCTGAGTTTTTAACAGACAATGCTCTAAATACAACAATATCTCCGGCTTTTACATCATCTGATAAATCAATGTGGAATGTTATTGTTTTGTTAGTTTCATTAGCTACTATTCTTTCATCAGCAGAAACTTCTGTCCAGAATTGTGTTTCTGAAGCACTAACATGCGATCCATAATATCCATAACTTGCTACTATATTTTGGGTAGAATTATGCATTTGATAGAATTGCATTCCAAACCAAGTTCCTGTATTTAGAGTAAATTCCAAATCAAACTCTGCCCCCGGCCATATGGTAATAGGATCTGTTGCTCCTACATATCTTGTATATGTAACACCTGAAATTTGACGACTTTGAGTTGCTACATTTTCAAGCGATATTTCACCTATCACAGCTCCTCTAACAGCATTTTCAATATCCACTTTTGTTACTTCCATTACATTACCTATAGTAACTCGAGGTTTTAGCATCTCTTCATATAGTTGTTCGGGAGTAACTTCAGCAAAGTTTGCAACATATTGAGCATCTGCTGTAATTGCCTCAGTTGTGAATGTTGCAGAAGTTGAAACCTCTGTTCCGTTCAATGTCCAATTAACAAATTTGTAACCCGAGTTTACTGATGCATTCAATTCAAGAGTTGTACCATATTCAACAGGGTTGGTAATTGTATTTACTGTTCCACCCTCAACAGGCGAAGCTGTTACGGTTACATTGAATGTAAGTTTTGCATAATTTGCTTTATATGCAGCATTTTCAACAATAGCGGTTGTATAAGGGTTATTAGTTGAAACTATATCAGCAGATTCTCCTTCACTCCAACCTACGAACTCATAACCCTCGGCAGCTTCAGATGCTGTAAGTATTACATTAGTATCTTCAATTGTAAATGATGCTGTACCACCTTCTCCATTTGTTGAAACTGTGATACCGTGAGTATTCATTACTGTGTATGTTACAGAAGCAACGGGGCTCATTTGACGAATACCCTCTTGTGCCGCAACTTTAACAGTATAGTCGCCCTCTTCATTGGCTGTAAATGTTATTTGACCGTTTTTAGCTGTTGCAGATTCTTCTGTTGGGTTATCTCCGTTTATAGTATAATATACATTGTGCCACTCTGGAGCATTAACTGTTACAGTTATTGAGCCTGGATTAACAACTCCTCCTTGCGGTGTGATTGTTGGAGTTGCAGTTACTGCCTCCTCTGAGTGAGTTACTGTACGTTCTGAAACGTATGAGTCTAAGTTTTCATTTACTGTAATTCCGTTTATTGTTCCACTCTTAGCATAGTTCTTCATCTTCAACTCAACACGGTCAGAATATACATATACCATTAGGGCTTGTACTATGTTTCTCTCATGTAGTTGGTCATCGCTACCATTCACTTTTTCTATTGTGTTGTTATAGTAACGCATTGAACCCATAAATGATGAGATAAAGCTCTTATCTGTTGCTGATGGTTTTTTGTTAATTGTCCAAAGCACAGATGCAGTTCCAGGAGTATAAGTAATAGTTCCGTCAGTAATTGTTACTGCTGCTCCAACCATACGTTGAGATTTACTTTCTTGGAATTTATACATCTCATCACTAAGAGCATAATAATTTCCATCTTTCAATCCAACAAACAAATATGTTTTTCCTGCAGTAATAGATGTTACTTGTGTTGCAGTTATAGTTGTTGAGGCAGGATTTGAAACCTCAAATAACATAATATTAGTACCTGTTTCAACCCCTTGTGGTTTAGGCGAATTGTTTCCAGAGAAACGACCACTTGTACCACAATATAAATAATTTATTGGATAGCCATCTGTATCAGTTGTTGTTTCATTTGAGAGATTAACATAAAATTTATCTGTTGTGTTCTCAACCAATGTTATTGTTGTTTCAGTTGGACTATCAGTTGTTGCAAGATTCCATGCATTAAATCCCAAATAATCTCCTGTATTAAAGTTTTGGATATAGTATAGTGAATTTGCAGATCCCTCACCTGTATATACTGAACCGTCAGTTGCATATTCTGTTACACGTTCGTCTGTTGCTGAGCGAATATAAGCAGAGTCGGTTCCGTGGTCGTGACCATACAACATTATAAGGTTAGGATATTTTGCTAATGTTGTTTTTAGTTTTGTGACAAATTCAGCATCAACACCCTTATTCATACCTTTGTTTACATTACTTATTCCTTTTGAATCAGAGAATGGAATGTGAACAAGGAAGAATACTGTTTTAGTTGGATCTGAAGCATATATTTGTTCAAGTTTTGTTGCACACCAGTTAACTGACTCAATTGAGTATGAATAGTCTGATGCTGATGTAAAGAAGTCTTGACCAGCATTTAATACAACAAAGTCAAATCCGTTTACTACATAGTGATATGCAGCCAATAGTTCAAAAGCTTCGCCTGTTCCGTTTATTGCTGTTTCATAGAAACAATCATCTGTTGCCAATGCACCAATATCTGTTTTCATTGGTGTACCGTAGTACTCTCCTGCATTATATTGTTTTGGTGTACCGTCAGAGTTTGCAATATTAGGGTATGCAACCTCATACTCATGGTTACCGTTTACATAGATAACAGGAGTTTTTGTTCCGTTGAATGCTTTACGTGTCTCTTCAATTAGCAATTGTCTTGTTTTTTCCCAACTTTCTTTAGGGATATAGGTATTACTTGTATAGTCTCCACCAAGAACTATCAAATCAACATTCTCTTGTTCTTTTATAGCTTCAAGAGTTTTTGTTGCTGATTCACGAAGTCTTATATTGTTTGCATCTGAAATAAAGTCTTGTTGCGCGTGAAGGTCAGACAAACAAGCGAATGATAATAACAATTTATCTGACGACTCTTCAAACTTAGCTACATATTCAATAGCACCTGTTACAGTTACTGTGTATGGATTAGATTTTGAAATCAACTCTTCACCTTGATACCAACCTGTAAATTTATATCCCTCTGCTGGTGTAGCAGTAAGAGTTACTGTATTACCCTCTAATACAGAGCCTGCTGATTTTTCTACGCTACCGTTTCCGTTAACAGAAACATTTACTGTGTAAGTTGGGATTGCAACGAAGTTGGCAACAAGAGAGATATTGTCTGTTACGGTTACTGTGTATGGATTCTCTGTTGAGTCATCTGACCAATTTTTAAATTTATATCCTTCAGCAGGTGTTGCTGTTAATTCAAGTGATGTTCCGTACTCAACAGGGTTGGTAATCGAGTTTACTGAACCTCCTGCTCCTGCAGTTACTGTTACAGTGAATGTTTGTTTCTCAAATTTTGCTGTAAGTTCAATATCTGAAGTTATATTAGTAACAGTGTATTCTGCATCCTCGCTTTCTTTATTTTCTCCATTGTACCAACCTGCAAAGTTATACCCTGTACTTGGTGTTGCTGTGAATGTCACACTCTCTCCTGCACCTACGACTGTGGCAGATACTGTTGCTGTACCACCCTCTGTTGCATTAGCAGAAATAGCATATGCAGGTTTTCCATATACCTTAAACTCGTGCATTTGGAACCAACTTCCACTTGTTGGTGTTGTAATTCTCATTCTTACATAACGAGCTATAGCATTAGAAGCATTGCAAGAATATAGACCTATATTTTGTTCAATTAATTTAATATCATTCTTAACGAATGAAGAAACAGGTGTCCAACTTGAATTATCTATTGATATTTCTACTGTAGCTGCTGCTGGTTGGTCTCCACTATCAAAGTACAACTCAATATCTGAAATATTGTAATATGAACCTAAATCAAGCATTACATATCTATCTACCGCTTGTTCCGCATTTGACCAGAATTTAGTCGTTAAACTATTATCTTTGATATTGTCAATTGAATATACAGTATTACCTTCACTATATGTTCCAAAGTTTGTTGAAGCAATAACAGAAGTTATTTGAACTCCATCTCTAAAGTTAGCAGTAAGTTCAATATTTGAAGTTACTGCGAATGTGTATGGGTTATCAGTTGAAACTGTAGTTGTTCCATTGCTCCAACCAGTAAAGCGATAACCGTCATTTGCAGTTGCAGTGTAAGTAACTTGATTTCCTGAATTTACAGTTACTGAAGAAGAACCATCAACATTTGCTATACCACCGTTTCCTGCATTTACACTTGCAATGTATTGTACATCAGGTTCAGGGAATCCAACAAGAGTTCCTGTGTGTCCGTTTCCTGAGATATCCTCTACGCTTAAACCTTGTACGTTGTTAAAGTCATATGCAGCAACCAAGTTAGCTGTTGAGCTATTAACTGTTGATGTCATATCTGCTGAGATTTCAGATGCAGACAACGCTTTGTTGTAGAAACGAACATTATCAATAGATCCTGTTGTGAAGAATGAAGGTTGTACTGCTGAACCATCAGTGTTTGTATAACCAGCTCCTACCAAGATATTTGCTTTTGAAGGCATTCCCAGTGTTGACATTCCTGTTTTAGTCTCTTTCAAAACACCGTCTACATACAAGTATGTTGTTGTTCCGTCCAAAACCCAAGAGATGTGAGCCCAAGTATTTTCAGTAAGACCTGTGTTCCATGCGAAACTATTGCTCCATGGTTTTCCGTCGTATGACAAGTTTACAGAAACTGCTTGTGAAGATGAGTTACCTCCGTAAATATCAAAACCTGTTGTTCCGCTATTAGCAGTTCCTTCGTAAGCACGGTTGCTTACGAAACGCATATTTGCTCCTGATTTGTATTGAGGAATTTTTACTTTGAAAGTAATTGTATATGAACCTCCTCCTGCAATGCTAAATGCAGCATCATTTGGAATACTCATATAACGTGTTCCGTCAAGTTCTAATGCTTTGTCTTCAACAGGAGTTTCAGGCTCTTCTGGTGTTTCAGGCAACAACTGATCCATTGTATAGCTGTAGTATTTTAGGTTAAATACATCTTCGCCTGAAATTCCAGAGTCCCATTTACCTTCCTCTACGATAATACCAACCGTTCCGTCGTTCAATACCTCTAATGATGAGTATGCAGAGTAGCTGTTAAATACTTGTTTTGCAAGAGTCCAATTTGTTCCATCATCTTCGCTGATATAAATTGAAACATCGCGACGAGTTGTAGAATTTGCTGGGATAGAGTGCAATAGATAGTATTTATCTCCGTATGTTGTTGAAACTACATCTCCGTTACAAGCAGGGTCAAGTACTTTTGTTGTTGGAGTGAAAGACTCCCATGTAACACCTTGGTCGTTTGATTTTGCCATCAAACGGTAACCTTTGCTACGGTTTTTGATACTCATCAACAATTTTCCATCGCTTAACTCAACAACTTTTGCCTCGTCTCCGTTACCACACGCAATAGATGATACATTCCATGATTCTCCGTGGTTATCAGAATATACAGCAAAATTGCTCATTTCTCCTGATCCATCAGTGCTTCCATCTTCACGAGCCGCTACGACAAACATCAAACGACCTTTATTTGTGCCTTGTTTAAGTTGAACTGCACTACCTGAACCTGTAAACAAACCGTAGCGAGTTGTTCCCAATTTACCTGATTGGTAAACTCCGCTATATACTTGCTCTGTTATATCTTTAGGAGTTGTCCATGTTTTTCCATCAATACTTTCAGATTGGTAGAGTCTCATAAGTTTACTTGAGGTTGAAGACCAAAGGCTTACTCCAGCATTAGTTCCATAATTTTTGAATCCTACAAATACAGCAACTATTTTCTTAGCCTCTGCGTCATAGACTGCAGCGGCATCACCAAATGATGTTCCTTCTGAAGCATTTCCTTGGGCAACAGTTACCATATCACTCCAAGTTTCTCCTTTATTAGTACTTGTTTTTGCTACAATGCTTATTGTATTTGGCAAGTCGTTTATTGCACTTCCACGTTTGTCTGCAATTGCAACCAATGTGCCATTTTCTAACTCAACCAATGCAGGAATACGATAGTGAGTAGAACTGTTTTCACCTTTAGAGAATACAGATATTGCAGAAAGAGTTTTAGGATCTGAAGGCTCAATAGGAGTAGAACCTCCCTCTACAATTTCCAATGAAAAGTCATAAGCACGACCTTTGCTTATTGCTCCATTACCTGTACCAAATAGTGTTTTGTGCCAGTTATTTGTTCCTCTTGCAGCAGGCTCGTGATATACAACACGCATACGATATGTTCCTACTTCTTGATTTGCAGGAATTGTAATCATTCTCGTATATCCTGATGTTTCTTTAAATGATGTAGATATAGGATCCCCTGCACCACCGTCTAAAGTACCACCTAATGCATCAGAACTTTTTTCATAAATCTCAGAATCTGTAAAGTTTCCGTCGTTATTCCAGTCGATATAAACAGCTTGTTGTACCCAGTTCATTTGAGAAGCTTTGCCTGACACATTATTCAACCAAGTAATAAATGTCATGCTCAACGCTCTCTCTCCTTTAGTTACCTTAATAGGAGTTGCAGTTTTGTCAATCAACACAGTTGTTGTTGGGTTTGTAAAATCATCTGCTGACTCGCTGGTTACTTCGAACACTGTTACATTTTGAGTTGCAGTTGATGCTGTAACTTTCGCCAAGTAACGGTTGAAATTACTATCACCATAACCCGAAACTGTCATTGTTGGGTAAGTTACTTCCTCTGGTGTTGAAGGCTCGTCAGCTACGAAGTTGGCTGTAAGTTGTAAGTTTGCATTAATTGGTGCTACAAATGGGTTTTCAGCGTATTCGTTTGTTCCATTTGTCCAGTTTACAAACTCATATCCTTGAGCAGCTTGAGCATAGAATGTTACCTCTGTTCCTGCCTCCACCTCAACTGACGAAGATGCAGCTCCTGTTCCAACTGCTACTGTTGCTATACCTCCATTAGATGGATTTACAACTACACTTGCAGTGTATTTTGTTGGGGTTGGAGGTGTTACTGGTCCTTCGCCTGAAGCAAAGTTAGCTACATATGTAGTATTTGCTGTAATGGTTGCTTCGTATGTGTTATCTGTTGAGACAATATCTCCAGAACCTTCAATACTCCAACCTGTAAATGTATATCCTTGAGCAGGTGTTGCTGTAAGTGTTGTTGTTTTACCTGACAATACTTTTGAAGGATATACTGTTGCTGAACCTCCTGTGTTATTAGTTGTTGCAGTTACAATTAAAGGTTCTCCCATTATTGCTTTGTAACGGAAAGTTCCGGTTACCTGCAATTCCCAAGGATTTGATTCGCTTAATATAATTTTGTCATTAGAGTAATCTACCCAATAAAGAAATTCATTTGGTGAAACGGGATTAGCTTGCAGTGTTATATTCGAACCAACCTGTACATCTGTCAATTTAACTTGCGATGAAGCAGTACCTCCGTTGATAGAAACAGTACCTCCCTTGTTTATATTAACTGTTATAGTTGCAAGTTCACTTGTTGCAACAAAATAAGCGACATAATTTTGATTATTATCAGCTGTTACAGTAATTGATGATCCTCCTACTATCTCAGCATCATTTAATTTCCAATTTTTAAATACATAACCAGTTACAGGTTCTGCAACAAGTGTTACTTGCTCTCCGGCATATACTTCGGTTACTGCAGTTCCATTTATTTTCATCGAAGCACTACCCATATTTGCATCAGCAGTGGTTACTGTAAATGTTACAGGAGTAAGTTGAGAGAATGAGTAAACAAGCATATGTCCATACTCATTTCCTGTTACTTCAAAGTTATATGAGTTTTGAGTTGATAATAAAATATTTTCACTTGTATTCCAATCTACAGTATACCAACCATCAAATTTATAACCTCTATTACTATTTGCAGTTAAGGTTAGTTTAACTCCTGACGGATAACTTGCAGGATTTTCATAACCAGGATCCGAATCAAATCCTGTTACCCAGCAATTATTTCTAATATCTTCATTATCTTCTTGATAATATTGATGATAAACCGTTACATAATCATCTTCTGTTGCAAACTTAGCTGTATAGGTTTTATTTTCTGTTGCAGTGAATGTGTAAGGGTTTTCTATACTTACTACTACACCATCAACTACCCAACCAAAGAAGTTGTCGCTTGATGCTTGTAGTGTAACTTGTGTTCCTTGCACAACCTCTTTTGTTGATACGCTCTCACTATCAATTGTTACGCTACCCGCTCCATCTACATCAACTGAAACAGTTACTGTTTTGTTGGGGCTTAAATTAAAGAATGCTCTGTGACTTTGAGTATATATACTACTTTCATCTGGGTTCATAGTGGTTAGCTCAAACCATCCATTTCCTACGCCATACCAACCCCAGTTGAAGTGATAATAATTATTATCGGTATAACCATCAAGAACAAACATGTGGATTCCGTCTGGTTCTTCAGGTTTGGGATTAGGATTTGTTGCTGAATATGGGATAGGACATCCAGCTTCGATACTTGCTATAATTGCACTTTTCCATGTTGCATCAGAAAAACCTATCTCTTTTTGAGACATTGTATTACATCCTGTATATTGGAAATATCCTGTAAAAGCTTTAACCATATTGCTACTAATGGTTACTCCTGTACTTCCAGAGCCATAGGTTGCATTCATTGATATTCCAAGATCGGACATTAATGTTGCTAATGATTCAGTAGAGGTATTTGCAGCTTCAGGATATGACATAGCCATATTATCCCAGTCGTAAGTATGAGAACTAAAATCAAATGTTCCGTTATATTGCGTTGTCACATTACTTGGTCCTGTTAGAGGCCATTTATGTTTGTGCATCACTATTGCAAATGCCGTTGGCACACATCCTGTTTTTGCTTGTGCTCCAGTTGATGTGAAACATTTTGCATTAAATGGAGCACGTTGTCCCCAAGTTGCTGTTTCAATGTATTTTACTATATTTCCTCCATTAGGAACCTCTGCAGACTTTAGGTTTTTGTTTGATGAGGTTAGGTTGGTTCTTGCCCACTTAATTTCCTCGTCAATTCCTAAAAGGTAGTCTTGCATTGGTGCAGGTATCTCATCGGCTGCAGGGATGTTTCCCTCGTATGAGTATCCTATAACCGAACGCGCATTGTCATCGCCTGATACGATTACAAAGCCCTCGCCATCGGGGTTGTTAAACACATAGAATGTGGGATCTTCATCCACACTCTTCATCATTGAACTGCCTTTTTGTGTTAGGCTGTTGCTGTCCCATGCGTACTCTAATTGAGCAGCACTTTTTAAAGCTCTTTTTTGCGATGATGCACTATTTGCAAAAAATGCATTGGCAATTTCGTTTGCTCCGTCAAGGGTTATTATATCCGCCTTGGCTGTGAAACTGAACATCGCAACGAGGATTAACATCCCCAATACTGATAGTTTTTTCATAATTTTGTTTGTATTGTTTTATATTATTTTTTATTTTCCTCTGTTCTTATAAACCTGTGTATCAGCTGACTACAACAGACACAGAATCACCTTACCGCTCCCTCTTTCTTTTTTTGACGTGGAACGATTAGGTTAATTCTTTTATTTTCAGCGGGTAAAGATACAAAATAAATCATTAAAAACACAATTTTTAACAATTTATTTTTATTAGAAATTTTGTAAGTTTCCCGTCTTTCAGACGGATAGGTAGGTGTATTATCATAATTCATATTACACATTATACAAAGCAATATCACATGAGTCAACCTAATAAATTTCTTGGCAATTCATCATTTATTTGAATTCTTTTTGTATTTTTGCATTTGAAAAATCATCAAAATTTCAAAGGTTATATGATTAATGAATATTCAATAGAAAGTACAACTCTTAGGCAACGTATAGAAGCAATTCCAGAGGATTCTATATTGTTTCGTTCAGACTTCCCTGAATACCATACAGAGTTTGTAGGAAGCGTTTTGTCTGAGTTAACCACAGAAGGTATGCTTGTTAAAATTGCACACGGAATATACGCAAAACCGAGAAGAAGCAAATTCGGTATTGTACTACCATCAGTCGATAAGGTGGTACAGGCAATTGCTACTAGAGATAACGCAGAGGTATTGCCATCAGGTATGACTGCCCTGAATGCATTAGGTCTATCGACTCAAGTACCGATGAATTACACATACTTAACTACAGGAAGCGAAAGAACTGTAAACTTATCCAATAGAGAAGTAGTGTTAAAACGAGGTGTGCCCAAGAACTTCTGTTATGGGACTCGCTTCATTTCTTTACTTGTTCAAGCACTCAGGGCACTAAAAAAAGAAAATGTAGGAAAAGAAGAACTAAATATAATCCAACAATTGGTATTGAAAGAAACTGACAAAGAGACTCTTGCTAAAGATGTTGATATGATGCCTGCGTGGATGAAACGAATTATAAAACCAATGCTAACCGCTTAAAATAGATTTAGAATATGGGAAAACTGTGGTTAAACAATGAGATAGTGGACCGTTTAGCTATGTTACAGCAAACGGAGGTTGGTCATCCTGGCGTTAATCAGGTAGCCATAGAAAAGGACTGGTGGGTAACAGTTACGCTGAAGGCATTATTCCAAACAGATTGCCGTGATTCTTTAATCTTCAAAGGCGGAACATCGTTGTCAAAAGGTTTTAATATCATAGAGCGTTTCTCTGAAGATATTGACTTGGCAATCAGCCATTCATTCTTTGGTATAGAAAAGACTGGCAAAAGTCAGCGTGAGAAATTACGCAAAATGGCACGAGCATATATTCACGAGACCCTTTCCTCGCAATTAGATGCTCGCTTGAAAGAAATGGGAGTTTCTGGTTACAGTATAGAGAATATTTCTCAAGTGCAGGATAAAAATGGAGAATGGCGACCTATAGATTCAGACAAAGATCCTACGGTAATTCTATTACACTACCCATCAGTTCTTGAAGACACTATAAGTTATATACCTTCGCGTGTAAAGATTGAAATTAGTTGTCTTTCAATGGATGAACCTACAGAATTACGACAAATCCGTTCTTTAATTGGTGAAAGTTTTGATGGCGAAGATACCGATGCTGAAAGCCTTGTAAGAACAGTAGTCCCTACTCGCACTTTCCTTGAGAAACTATTTCTTTTGGCAGAAGAATTCCAAAAAGAAAAACCAAGAAACGTACGAATGTCACGACACTTGTATGATTTGGAGAAACTGATGGATACGGAGTATGGAAAAGAAGCCTTGTCGAATCGAGAACTATATGATTCCATTGTTGAACATCGTAAAGCATATTATGCCTTGAAATATGTAAACTATGATTCACATACTCCATCAACCATCAATTTTACAATACCAGAATCGGCGATGGAAGCGTGGCAAGATGATTATGCCGACATGAGGCGATTCTTCATTTATGGTGAATCTTTAGAGTTTGATACACTTATACAGAGAATGAGAGAGTTGCAAGAAAGAGTGAGGATTATGTAAAAAGTCAAACTACCAAACAGATTTGCATCCTCTTTTTCCGTAGGTTTAAAAACCTACGGCTATTGAATGACAAACTGCGTTTGCCACAGGTCTTTCAGACCAACTCTAATTTTCGACATCTAAATTTCCCGTCCTTCAGAGTTGTTGTTAGTTGAGAAACATTTGTTTGTTAATTAGGAATTTTTATTAGACCAATTAAACTAACAACTGATTACCGTGCTATTTTGCGTAGCAAATCTACCGTTGCCACGGCGATTGCTGCGCCTCCTAATATGAGCCATATTTTTAGTGGCAGGGGTTCTACTCTAAAGGCTTCGCCTCCGAATTGGGTGATGGCGATTTGTCCTATGAATATCAGCAATGCTACTGACAGGAATGTTGTGGGATAGAGATTCTTTATACTCTCGCCTTTGGTGCGTCGATAGTGATAGCCTCGGACTACAAACATATTTGCAAATTGCATCATTACAAAGGTGGTGAAGAAGAGTGCCGAAAAGGCTTTGGTGTTTATTTCGTACCCTTCTATTGGTATGTTCATCATGCCTATTAACACTGCCACGAAGATGGCTGAGGTGAGGAGCATTTGGCGGAACATGTCTTTTTTGATGATGAAGTCGTTGTTCTTACGCGGCGGCTCTTGCATTACGTTTTCTTCGGGCTTGATTGAGGCGAATGCCATTGCTGCAAAGGTGTCCATAATTATGTTTACCCATAGCATTTGCATTACTGTCAGTGGTGGCTCGCTGGTGAAGAATACTCCTGTGAAGACTACTACCAACGCTACTATGTTTATGGTTAGTTGGAATATTAGAAAGCGTTGTATGTTGCGATAGAGCGATCTGCCCCACATGACCGCCATGGCAATGCTTGCAAAGGAGTCGTCTAAAAGGGTGATGTCGCTTGCTTCTTTGGCTACGGCTGTGCCTGTTCCCATTGATAGTCCTACGTGGGCTTGGTTTAGTGCGGGGGCATCGTTGGTTCCGTCGCCTGTTACTGCTACTATTTCTCCTGCTTTTTGTAGGAGCGATACTAATCTTTGTTTGTCGGTGGGTCGCGCACGACACATTATTTTGAGTTTTTGTGCGCGATGGTATGCTTCTTCGTCGGATAGGGCTTCGAACTCTACTCCTCCGATTATGTTTTCTTCGGTATCGGCGTCGGTCCATATTCCTATTTGTCGGCCTATTTCCTTGGCTGTTGCAAAGGTGTCGCCTGTTACTATTTTTACGCCTACTCCTGCTTCTAAACAGCGTTTTACGGCGGCGGGTACGTCGGCTCTTACGGGGTCGGATATGGCAACAAAGGCAAGGAACTTGACTTTGTCGGTGGTGATGATTTCTTCTATTTCGCGGTTGTCATCGTCGGCTACCTCGGTCATGGCAAAGGCTAATGTGCGCATTGCTTTGCTTTGGAACGTGATGAGTTTTTCTTCTATCTCGGGTTGTATTTTACTCATTGCTTCCTCGCCCTCGGCGGTTATTACGCTTTTTGAGTGCGACATGATAATTTCGGGCGCTCCTTTTATGTATAACATTCGCTTGCCTGTTATATTAGACTCGACAAGGGTTGCCATGTATTTGCGTTGGGTGGTGAAGGTGAGTTGCTTTACGAGGGTGGCTTTAGCACGCAATGGTGCGTAATCGATATTGTTCTCTTTTAGGAAGTTCAACAGGGCTCCTTCGGTGGGGTTTCCTAAGATGCTTTCTTTGCCTTCGGTGTTATAGCCGATTTCGGCTGTGGTGTTGGCGGCTATGGATTCGGATAGGATTTTTGTGTGTTGGGTATTGTCCAATTCTCCGCTTTGGGTGGCGTAGTGTTTGATATACTCAACGTGCATTTTGTTTTGGGTGAGGGTTCCGGTTTTGTCGGTGCAGATGACGGTTGCCGCTCCCATTGTTTCGGTTGCATGGATTTTACGTACGAGGTTGTTGGTTTTTAACATTCGTCGCATATTCAACGCCAAGCTAAGGGTTATGCTCATGGGTAGTCCTTCGGGTACTACCACTACTATGAGGGTTACTGCCACCATAAAGGCATCGATTATCTGTTTTAGCACATCTGCCCCTAACCATGATGTTGATGCAAAGGGCGATGTGAAGCCTGTGAATAGCGATGCTACAATGTATGCTACAATTGCCAACACTGCTCCTATACCTGCATACATTCCCCAACTTTTTGATGCTAAAAGGTCGAGTTTGTCGGTATTGATTTTGAATACTGAAAGGGTGTCGGAAATTGCAGGCAACAGTACTTTCATCATCAGGGTTATGGTGAAGATAATTGCACTTGCCAAGGTTGTTTTTTGTATGGTGGTGATTTGTGTTGCGTCTAATTGTGCCAGCTCTTTGTAGACCATTATGAAGAATGTTGCCAAGCCTAAGACTACGGCTATTCCGCTGATGAATGAGGCTAATGAGCCGAGTTGTTTATTTAGGGGTGTCTCCTCCTCGGTTGCTTTTGTTGCGTTTTTGGCTACTTGTCCGTATTGGGTGGCATCGCCTACTTTTTCGACTATGAAGGTTCCGCGTCCGTCGAGTACGGTGGTGCCGCGCATTACGGCGTTTGAGGGGTAGGTTGCTTCGTGGTCGAACTCCTCGGGCGAGGTGGTTTTGTCTATCATCAGCTCTCCTGTGAGGGTTGATTCATCTACTTGAAGTGATACGGCTTCGACGAGGGTTCCGTCGGCAGGGATTTCGTCGCCTGTTTCAATCAAGACTACGTCGCCTACTACTATGTCGCGTTTGGGTACTTCAACGATTTTGCCTTGGCGTATTACGCGTACGGCTATTTCGTCGTTTACTTGGGTGAGTGCCTCAAATTTTTTGTTGGCGTCCCTCTCGAAATAGAACGATATGCCTGTTGCAAGAATTATGGCTATGAATATTCCAATGGGTTCTTCGAAGCCTCCTTCGACAAACGATATGGCTAATGATACGACTGCTGCCACCATTAGTATTTTTATGATGGGATCGTTGAACTTCTCAATAAAGAGTTTCCACATTGATACTCTTTTTGAGGGGGTTACTATGTTTGTGCCGTATTTTTTTCTGCTATCTTCGACTTGCTCGGGGGTTAGGCCTGTGATTTTTGAGGTCTCTTTCATTTTGTTTTTCTTTGGTTTATCTATAACGATGGTGTCCTGCAATTTGTGGGACACCATCGTTTTCGTAAAAAGTTGTATAACGAGGTTGATTATAGGCTTGCGAAGCTCGAAAAAGCGGAGTTTACTTGACGTAAATGAGCTTTTGGAGAGCAAGCGTAACGACAAAGCAACCCTGTTAGACGGTTTTTTATTTATTTTTTATTTTTCACGATTCGTAATACCTGTGCCGTACGTGCCGGCAGATAGAGTTTCAACCACTCTTTGCGATACCTTTTGTATAGGGGATCGGGCATGGTGAAGTGCTCTATGGTTTTGTCTATTCGGTTGAATCCGCCAAATTCTGCATCGTCGGTACTCATCAGGGTTTTGTAACTTCCGCGTGGTACTATCATTCCGTAATCGGTGTATGAGTTTACGGGGCTGAAGTTAAAGACAAACAAGAGGTCTTTTCTCATAAATGCCAATACTTGGTCGTCATTGTTGTCCCATATTTTAACGATGGGGGCTGTTGAGAATTTTGTTACGCTCTTTATGGTTTCTATCATCTGTTTGTCGAACTCGTTGAGATAGCAGTATTTGAGGTCTTCTCGGTCGACCAAATCCCATTGTCGACGTGCGTATTTGTATGACCAATTGTTGCCTTGACGTGGGAAGTCTATCCACTCGGGGTGTCCGAACTCGTTACCCATGAAGTTGAGGTAGGCTCCGCCGTTGGTTGCCATGGTTACAAGGCGTATCATTTTGTGTAGTGCAACTCCGCGCTCAACGACCATGTTGTCGTCGCCTTTGCTCATGTGCCAATACATTTGGTCGTCGATTAGACGGAAGATGATTGTTTTGTCTCCTACCAAGGCTTGGTCGTGACTTTCGGCATAGCTTACGGTTTTTTCGTCGGCACGACGGTTTGTTAACTCCCAATAGATGCCTGAGGGCGACCAATCTTCGTCGCGCTTCTCTTTTATCATCTTTATCCAATAGTCGGGTATTCCCATTGCCATGCGGTAGTCGAATCCCATTCCGCCTTTTTCAAACGCGAGTGCCAATCCGGGCATTCCGCTCATCTCCTCGGCGATGGTTACGGCTTTGGGATTTACTTCGTGTATTAACAAATTGGCTAAGGTTAGGTAGGTTATGGCATTGTCGTCTTGTCCGCCATCGTAATAGTCGTTATAGCTTCCGAAGGCTTTGCCTAAACCGTGGTCGTAGTAGAGCATTGAGGTTACTCCGTCGAAACGGAATCCGTCGAATTTATACTCCTCTATCCAATATTTGCAGTTTGACAACAAGAAGTGGATGACTTCGTTTTTGCCATAATCGAAACAGAGTGAGTCCCATGCGGGGTGTTCTCTGCGATCGCCTTCGTAAAAGAATTGTGTGTATGAGCCATCGTATCTGCCCAAGCCCTCCATCTCATTTTTTACTGCATGGGAGTGAACTATGTCCATAATGACGGCTATGCCCATTTTGTGGGCTTCGTCGATTAGTTGTTTTAGTTCGTCGGGTGTTCCAAAGCGTGATGAGGCTGCAAAGAAACTTGATACGTGGTATCCGAACGAGCCATAATAGGGGTGTTCTTGGATTGCCATTATTTGTATGGCATTGTACCCTAATGCGGCTACGCGTGGTAATACTTTTTCGCGGAACTCGTTGTAGGTTCCAACTTCTTCTTTGTCTTGTGCCATTCCTATGTGGCACTCATAGATTAAGAGATTGTCGGATTTTGGTGTAAATTTCTTTTTTGAAAATTTATATGGTGTTTCGGGTGCCCATACTTGCGCCGAGAAGATATAGGTTTTTTCGTCTTGCACTACGCGTGTTGCCCATGCGGGTATACGCTCACCTTTGCCTCCGTTCCAATGTACTGAGAGTTTATAGATGTCCTTGTGACGTAGGTCGTCTTTTTTGAGTTTTACTTCCCAAACTCCGTTTCCTATGTTTTTAAGACGATATTTTTCCAACTCTTTCCACTCCGAGAAATCGCCTATGATATATATGTCGGTTGCATTTGGCGCCCACTCACGCAATACCCAACCTCCGTTTTTTGTTTTGTGCAATCCAAAATAGAGATATCCGCTGGCAAATTCAGACAGGGTGGTTTTTCCGCCCGTCAAATCTTCTATTTTGTCTAATACTCGTTTGTGGCGACCTTCGATTATTTCAGAGAAGGGGGCTAACCACGAATCTTTTTTTACGATATCGAGTTCCATAACTTTTGGTTTTTATGGTTTTTATATTTTTACTTTTATTACAGCCTTACGCAATTTGCCTTCTGCTATGCCGGGTGCGTGTGCGTCTTCGGGAAAGAAGATTACACACTCGCCGGGCGAGAGCGTTACGTATGAGGTTGAGGGTTCGTCGAAAAAGGCTATGTCGTCATTTTCGTTATAGGGTTGCGAGGGCGATGTTAGGTTGTCGAGGCTTCGCCATCCTATGTTCTCTACTGTAGAAAAAGGCATTTGAATGTCGATGTATTTGACGTGGGTTTCGAGTTTGGCTGCCTCTTTTGTTTTGCCTTCGAACTCTTGTGACGAGATGAATACTTCGTCTCCACATACATCGGTTCTGCCAAGTGGCAATGTGGCGATGTCGTTATTTTTCAAATACTCTACGACTGTTGTGAAGTTCTTGTTTAGAGCTATATATTTCTCTAAATCTTTAACTGTGCAAACTATCATTTTTTTAGTTGTTAGTTGTTAGTTGTTAGGTGTTAGTTGTTAGTTG
>JAFYRT010000040.1 GCA_017546805.1 Muribaculaceae bacterium
CCGATAAAATGTGTACTTTTACTCATGGTTATACATGTTGGAGCAAAAACAAAAATAACCTAAAAGGACTGATTCCTGCAATATGGAACCAGTCCTAATTTTTTATTCTCTCAAAAAAGTTTTATCGGACACCAATAATTTTTTATTCTCTCAAAAAAGTTTTATCGGACACCAATACAAAAAAATACGTCCCTCGAGTGCCTGGGGCACAAACGAGGGACAAAATTGATTTTTTGCGCTTTGCTTATATTAATCGCAAAGCTGTTCTATTTGGTTGTTATTCAATGTGTTATCAGGTGATTTGTGCTTAAAATTATCGATTTGTATTATATTTACTAATATATTGATTATCAATATATTAACTAATTGCTATTTCCCGATGCAGAAATTTCTCTTAATTTTCGCACACACTTACTCTATATCCATACCCTCCTTAATGACTCTGTTTCGCCAATGTTTATGAGAAGTTATCATTCCCGAATTTACAGTCATTAATAGTTTGCCTTCATGATAGCGATAGTGTCCTTTGTAAAACAAATTATATCTACCTCCACACCTTTTAGATAAATACAATCTTCTATCTCCTAATGAAGCAAATAGAAACTCCAATTAGATAAGCCTATAGAACGATGCTCCAAAAGAAACTTTACAAATATAGATTATATTAACTCTTCTGCCAATAGTATATTAAAATTATTACCCAAAAGCATCCTTATAAACACAAAAAATCCCAAAGTTAAAAACTCTGGGATTTCTTTTTTATGCTTGTTGTTTTGCTTGACGTTTACGTTCTATCTCATCCAAAATTATCTTACGAATACGCAAGTGATGTGGAGTTACTTCCAAATATTCATCTTCTTTGATGTATTCCAAAGCCTCTTCAAGTGAGAACTCTACAGGAGGAATGATTCTTGCTTTATCATCTGCTCCCGATGCACGCATATTGGTTAGTTTCTTTGATTTTGTAACATTTACCACAATATCGCCCTCTTTTGCATTTTCTCCTACTACTTGACCTGCATATACCTCATCTTGTGGGTGAATAAAGAAACGACCTCTATCTTGTAGTTTGTCAATTGCATATGCATATGCTGTTCCGCTCTCCATAGCAATCAACGAACCATTTGAACGACGATCTATCTCTCCTCTCCAAGGTTGATATTCCAAGAAACGGTGAGCCATTATTGCCTCTCCTGCCGATGCCGTCAAAACATTATTTCTCAATCCGATTATTCCTCGTGAAGGTATCACAAACTCCATATGTACACGATCATCTTGACTCTCCATCGCCATTAAGTCTCCTTTACGACGTGTTACCATATCGATAATTTTACTTGAATACTCCTCTGTCACATTTATTGTCAATTGCTCCACGGGTTCGCTTTTTACACCATCAATCTCTTTGATGATTACTTGTGGTTGACCTACTTGAAGTTCATATCCTTCGCGACGCATTGTCTCTATCAATATTGACAAGTGCAATACTCCACGACCGAACACTGTCCACACATCTGATGTCTCTGATTTTTCGACACGCAAAGCGAGGTTGCGATCAAGCTCTTTTGCCAAACGATCAGAGATGTGACGCGATGTTACAAATTTTCCGTCTTTTCCAAAAAAAGGAGAGTCGTTATTTGTAAATGTCATTGACATTGTTGGTTCGTCAATGGCTATGCGTTTTAGTGGTTCGGGATTTTGTGCATCAGAAATTGTATCTCCAATCTCAAATCCTTCGATACCAACAAGTGCACATATATCACCCGATGATGCTTCGGTTACTTTTGTTCTTCCCAATCCTTCAAACAAGTGCATCTCTTTGATGCGTTGTTTTACTATGCTGCCATCGCGTTTACATAACGAAACTTCCATTCCCTCGCGTAGAGTTCCGCGGTGAATACGTCCTACTGCAATACGTCCTACATACGATGAGAAATCTAATGATGTAATAAGCATTTGAGGATCTCCCTCAAGCACTTTTGGTGCTGGAATTGTATCAATTATGGTATCCAAAAGAACTGTTATGTCTTCGGTTGGTTTACGCCAATCCAACGACATCCAATTTTGTTTTGCCGAACCAAATACTGTTGGAAAATCTAATTGCTCTTCTGTTGCATTCAAGTTGAACATCAAATCAAAAACCATCTCTTGCACCTCGTCCGGGCGACAGTTTGGCTTATCAACTTTATTTACCACAACAATGGGTTTCAAGCCCATCTCTATTGCCTTTTGTAATACAAATCGAGTTTGTGGCATTGGTCCTTCAAATGCATCAACCAACAACAAACAGCCGTCAGCCATGTTCAATACACGTTCTACCTCACCTCCAAAGTCGGCGTGACCCGGAGTGTCTATGATGTTTATCTTGCAATCTTTATATGTGATAGATACGTTTTTTGAAAGAATCGTGATTCCTCTCTCACGTTCAAGGTCATTATTGTCAAGAATCAACTCTCCTGATGTTTGATTATCACGGAAAAGTCTTCCTGCAAGCAACATCTTATCAACGATTGTTGTTTTACCATGGTCAACGTGAGCAATAATAGCTATATTTCTGATTTGTTGCGACATATTGAAGTTCTTATTTAGTCGGTTATCAATGTTTTCCGAACAACCTATTTAAAGGCTGTTTTTTAACAGAGAAAACATTTTACTATATTTCGGGTACAAAGTTACAATTTTTCTGCGATTTACAGAGCCTATTTTGTACGAAATATGAGATATAAATAAAAAAGGCTATCGATTCTTCGACAGCCTTTTTACTCTTTTCGTAATAGAGTCTATGACTCTTATTACTTTCTGATACCAAGCTCTTTGATGATAGCACGGTAACGCTCAATGTCAATTTTGATTAGATAATCAAGCATGCGACGACGTTTACCTACTAACATTTTCAATGCTCTTTCAGTGCTATAATCTTTGTGATTTGACTTTAAGTGTTCAGTCAAATGAGCGATACGGTATGAAAATAATGCTATCTGTGCTTCAGGTGAGCCAGTATCAGTATTAGACTTTCCGTATTTCTCAAAGATTTCTCTCTTTTTCTCAGAAGTTAAATACATCTTTAAAAATTATTTATGGTTAATAAAAATTTGCGGTGCAAAGGTAATATATTTTTTTTAATTATGCAAATATTAGTTTTTGGTTGGTTTTCAGTTTTGTTGCCCTGTCTGCATTTTTTAGTTTTTAGTCTTTTTACTACAACTAACAACTCCTCTCGTACACAACGAAACTATATGCATATTTATGCTTTTCGTCTATAGGATTATCTTGTCGCGACACTTCTTGCCAAATTGTTTTATCAATTTTAGGGAAGAAGACATCTGCATCAGGGAACGACGCCGCAACCTCGGTTACATATAACTTATCTGCATATGGCATTACCTGCTTGTATATTTGTGCTCCACCTATAACATATACCTCGTCTTGCTCTTTTAGCGCATCAACCGCCTCTTCAATACTTTTGTATACTGTCGCTCCTGGAATTTCAGTCACACTGCGAGATAATACCACATTCTCCCTTCCAGGCAATGCCCCAGAGGGTAACGAACGAAATGTATTGCTTCCCATTATTATTGTATGACCAAGAGTTAAGGCCTTAAAATATTTCAAATCGTTTGGCAATCGCCAAATCAGACTGTTATCTCGTCCTATTGCTCCGTCCTCTGCTACAGCTACTATTACCGATATTTTTGCCATTGATATTAATTTCTTATACCGATACTACTCCTTTTATGTGTGGGTGTGGATCGTAATCGGTTAGTTCAAAATCTTCAAATTTAAAATCAAAGATATCTTTTACATCCGGATTTATTTTCATTTGAGGCAATGCTCTTGGCTCGCGAGTTAATTGCAACTGAACTTGCTCCATATGGTTGTTATAGATATGAGCATCTCCAAGTGTATGCACAAAATCTCCCTCTTTCAATCCTGTTACTTGCGCCATCATCTTCAACAACAGTGCATACGATGCTATATTAAAGGGTACTCCCAAAAATATATCGGCACTGCGTTGATATAGTTGCAACGACAATTTACCATCTGCAACATAAAATTGGAAGAAACAGTGACATGGAGGCAAATTCATATTTCCAAGATCTGCCACATTCCATGAGCTTACTATTATTCGGCGAGAATCAGGATTGTTTTTGATTGTATTCACAACCTCTGAAATTTGGTCGATATGTCCTCCATTATAATCGGGCCAAGAACGCCATTGATAACCATAGATATGTCCAAGGTTTCCGTCAGGATCTGCCCACTCGTTCCAAATACGAACTCCGTTATCTTGCAAATATTTTGCATTGGTATCTCCTTTCAAAAACCACAACAACTCATATATGATTGATTTCAAGTGAAGCTTCTTGGTAGTTAACAGAGGAAATCCATCTTCCATTTTAAAACGCATCTGATGTCCAAACACCGATGTTGTTCCTGTTCCTGTACGGTCTGTTTTTACAACTCCCTCATCAAGAACTCTTTGTAATAATTCTAAATATTGTTTCATATTTTCAGTTGTTAGTTGTTAGTTGTTAGCTGTTAGCCTTTTCAAGTTCCTCTAAAAACTAACAACTAAAAACTCAAATTTATATTCCCGTACGGTATTTTCCTCCTGTTATATCATCCAATATACTTAAATAAGATGCATAACGCGATTGACTTATTGTTTGTTCCTCCAATGCGTTCAGCACTGCACATCCCGGCTCGTTACGATGTGTACAATTATTGAATCGACAATTTGCCGAAGTTGCAAATATTTCGGGGAAATAGTGAGAGACCTCAGCCTCTTTGAAATCTATTGTTCCAAATCCTTTTATTCCCGGAGTATCTATTACTGCTCCCGTTGTTGGCAAATCAAACATCTCCGAAAATGTTGTTGTATGCATTCCTGTTCCGTGCGAAGATGATATATCTCCTGTTCGCAAATTGGCATCTGGAATTATGGCATTTATAAGGCTTGATTTTCCCACTCCGGAATTACCCGAAAGAAGTGTGGTTTTCCCTTCCAATTCTCCCCTAAGCTCATCTACACCCTCGCCTGTTATTGCAGAAACCTTTATACATTTATACCCTATTGTTTGATATAAATTTATTACTGCATCCAACAACTCCTGCTCTTCCTCGTCGTACAAATCAATTTTATTAAAAACGAGTATTGCAGGTACTCTGTATGCCTCTGCCGTTGCCAAAAAGCGGTCGATAAAGACCAGGTTTGTTTGCGGGTGAGCTATTGTTACAACCAATAGGGTTTGTGAGAGATTGCTCGCCAATATATGCGACTCCTTAGATAGGTTTGATGCTCTGCGTATTATATAATTTTCACGCTCTTCAATTTTTGTGATATACGCCACATCGTTACCTACTTCGTCAACCTCAACAAAGTCTCCTACTGCCACGGGGTTTGTTGTACGTATCCCTTTCAAACGAAAGTTCCCTTTTACTTTACATAAAAGGGTTTTTCCGTTATCGAGACGCACCCAATAACCACTTCCGGTATTTTTAGTTACTAATCCTCTCAACTGTCTGTGTGTGATTATACTGTCAAGATTTCTTTCTCCTTCTCAGCAAATAAATCGTCTACTCGTTTAATGTATTTGTCGTGAAGTTTTTGTACGCTGTCCTCTCCGTCTTTTGCCATATCCTCGGGCATTCCTTCATTTTTTTGTGCTTTTTTGAATGCCTCTATTGCCTCGCGACGTGCATTTCGAATTGCTACTTTTGCATTCTCTGCTTCTCCTTTTGAACGTTTTACAAGGTCGCGACGACGATCCTCGGTGATTGGAGGAATTCCTAAACGAATATGCTCTCCGTTATTTTCGGGAGTGATACCTACCGATGAGTTTTGGATTGCTTTTTCAATTTCGCGAAGCATGCTCTTTTCCCATGGTTGTATCATAATTGTTTTTGCATCGGGAACCACGATTGTTGCAACTTGTGAAACAGGTACAGATGAACCATAATAATCCACTCTTACAGGATCCAACAAACGTGCTGATGCTTTTCCTGCACGAATTGTAGCCAAAGCCTCATCCAAGAAGGCTATGCTCATCTCCATTTTATCACTTGCTGCATCTAATATTGCTTTTACTTCTGCCATAATATTATCTGTTTTAATATGTTTCTTATTCTTGATATACCAATGTTCCTATATTCTCACCTGAAAGAACTTTTTTCAAATTACCTGCAGTATCCATATCGAATACGATTATAGGTAATTTATTCTCTTTGCAAAGTGTTGTCGCTGTCAAATCCATTACTCGGAGATTACGATTGTAAATTTCGTCATATGTGATACTGTCGAATTTCACAGCATTTGGATCTTTCTCGGGATCTGCAGTATAGATTCCATCAACTCGAGTTCCTTTCAACATCACATCTGCCTCTATCTCTACTCCGCGAAGTGCTGACGCTGTATCGGTTGTAAAGTATGGGTTACCTGTTCCTCCTGCCATAATTGCAATTTTACCTGCTTTTAAAGCATCTATTACCCTGCTTTTTCCGTAAGGCTCTCCGATAGGGAACATTCCCACTGCTGTAAATACTGCCGCAGGTTGACCTGCTGTTTCCAATGCCGATTGCAATGCAAGACTGTTTATTACGGTTGCCAACATTCCCATTTGGTCTCCACGAACTCTGTCAAATCCTTTTGACGCTCCGCTCAAACCTCTAAAGATGTTTCCTCCTCCTATTACTATACCTATTTCAATGCCCATATCTGCAACCTCTTTTATCTGTTGCGCATATGCAGCAAGGTGTTTTTCGTCGATACCGTAGCCTTTTTCTCCCATTAGCGATTCGCCACTAAGCTTAAGCAATACTCTTTTATACTTCACTTCCATAATAGTTATTTTATTTCTCTGTTCAAAATTATAAATTTTGTATGAACTTTCATACGTTTTAGCAATTTATTTTTTTAATCATTCTCGCAATTACAATTTTCTTTACTAATTTAGTTGCTGAATTTTAAATTTAAGATATGACAAAAACTTTTTTCATAGGTCTGATTATTTTCTTTTCACTATCTGTTTTCGATATAAATGCCAACGATAAAATTCGTAATAAAGCCGACGAGCATTTTGAGAGAAAAGAGTGGAAAGAGGCTTCTGAGATATACAATGTTCTTATTAATAGCGAAAAGGGAGATATTTCGTTATATGCCCCCTCAATTGTTTCGGCAGGGAAAACCAACAACTACAACCGCGTTATGGAATACATAACCTTTTCAGAGAAATGTGGTATTCCTTTAGACTCTGTTTTTAAACGAACATTAACCCTCTCATTAAAGACGCGAAGCACTGACGTGTATGAAAACATGCTGAAGACAATAAACGAGAAACAACCTTGGCTTAAGAATTTTATCAACGGCTACCTTTTGGACTTTTACAACAACCGTAAAAACAGACAAAAAACCATAGATATAGCCAACATTATATTGGAGACTAAACCCAAAAACATCACAGACATATTACTGATAAAAGCTAAAGCCCTAAACGACATGGGCGACATTAATTCAGCTATTGTTGTAATGGAAGATATTTTAAATATAGATTCCAACAACATTGATGCTCGTCTGTTTTTAGGCAACTACTATTTTTCATCAGCAAAACAAAGTATCAAGGATGGAAACTTTACGGTAAAAATTCCTTCTAAAAAAGAGAAAGGGAAAGACGGAACAAAATACGTTAATACTGATATATATTCTGCCCTTAAAAGAGCTAAAACATATTTGGACATAGAATTTATCACAAATAAACGCTCATATGTAAAGAATATAATCAGAGAGATTAACACTATGATAAAAGCTTTTGAAGAGCCTATAAAAGATATTTTAGAGTAGTCTCTATATTATAAACTCTACCTCCTTAAAAGCATATATACGAACCGAGCCATCGGTATGTTTAAGTTGCAAACAACCATTTGGTTCAACTCCAATTATAGCAGCTTCAAATATTTTATCTTCTTCCAATGTCTCACGCATAGGGATTCTAAATTGTGCAGTAGTATTCAATCGGTATAACATCTTATTATATGATGCGTTTATATCTTCTATCCCTCCATTAAAGTAGTTATTATATTGTTTCTCTATCTCTGCCACCACCTCGCATAACAAATCTTTTGTATTATAATTATTTTCGGTTATCAACGCAAGTGATGTTGGGTTTGGTATTGAAGATGAGAAGGATGTTTGATTAATATTTATTCCCACACCAACTATTGCCGTGCTGAGATTACTCCCCATTATTGAGTTTTCTATAAGTATGCCACAAATCTTTTTATCGCTACAATATATATCGTTAGGCCACTTTATCGCAATACAATCGACATAATTCATTAGCCATTTAGCTATTGCAACAGAGACTATCCTCGATACAGCAAATGCATCTGTCGCCTTTAACTGTTCGGGACGTAAAAGCAACGAAAACAAGAGATTTGCTCCTTGCTCCGACTCCCAAACATTCTCTCTTTGTCCTCTACCCGAAGTTTGATAATCGGCACTCACAATCGTAAAATGTGGCTGTGCATTTTCAGATATCAACATCTCCTTTATCAGAGTATTGGTTGAAGTAGCTTGATTATAATGTATATGATTTTTCATCTTGTGCGGAGGTCGGGCATAAATGCATCAACTATATGATCTATTTCGTAGCTTTGACTATCAACATCATCAAGTATTACAGAAACTACATCGAACCTTACATCAAGGTGATGCGGTTGCAGTTCGAGATAATGGTTAGCTGCATCAACAGTACGCTTTATTTTTTGAGGGGTTATAAAATCTTCAGGATTTCCGAAATCTGTTTTTGATCGAGTTTTAACCTCAACAATTACCAACTCCATTCCATCTTGCGCAACTATATCAAGTTCGTATTTACCCGAATGCCAATTCTCATCGCATATAGCATAGCCTTTTGAAGCAAGATACTCTTTTGCCAACTCTTCGCCTCGTTTCCCAAGATTGTTATGTTTTGCCATTCTCTAATCTATTTTTAAAGAGGTATAGACTCATTAAAATCTAATCTTCATTCCTTCGTTTGCCAAACGAGTATTAAAGAACTCTTGTTTTGCTTCATTTAGCAAAGGAGCTTCATCTTTATAGCGCGAAGAGAAATGTCCTATAAGCAACTCTCCAACCTCTGCCTCTTTTGCTATGGTGGCTGCTTGCAACGCCGTGGCATGATAGCGTTTCTTTGCCGTTTTCTCCATATCGTTGAGATATGTTGCTTCGTGATATAATAAATTTACTCCTTTTACATAAGGAACTATAGTGCGCGAAAATTTTGTATCGGAACAATATGCATAACTTGCAGATGGCGTAGGGGGAGATACCAACTCTGCATTAGTGATAACCTCTCCATCGGGAGTTATATAATCGGCTCCCTCCTTTATTTGCGGTAATTCACGTAGTGGTATATTATAGCGGTCTACTCTCTCTTTTATTATATGAGGGGGCTTGTTTATCTCCTCAAATCTAAAACCAAATGTAGGTACTCGATGTTTTAATGGGAACGAAGTCACCCTAAGCGTTCCATCATTATATATTTCGGAAGCCTTTGGAGGTAATGGTTCTATTCTGATATTAAGTGTTTCTCCT
Source organism: Muribaculaceae bacterium (assembly GCA_017546805.1). Taxonomy (GTDB): domain Bacteria; phylum Bacteroidota; class Bacteroidia; order Bacteroidales; family G3-4614; genus Caccoplasma_A. The sequence continues at coordinate 9,590 of JAFYRT010000040.1, forward strand.
CCACAATAATAATCTATTTGTGGGCGAAGCAATGACTCTAAATCAGCAGGAGCATGTACTACAATCTCTCCTGTTCGTTGATGCAACTCCAAGGTAGAGATAAAGCCTATTAAGCCAAAACAGTGATCGCCATGAAGATGCGATATAAATATATGACCCAATCTGTTATGATTTAAGCCATAGCGATAAAATTGCTGTTGAGTACCCTCGCCACAATCTATCATAAAGAGTTTGCCCCTATACGAAAGCACTTGGGATGACGGATGATGTCTTGGCGTTGGCTTTGCCGAGCTACATCCCAATATAGTCAATTCAAACTCTTTCATAACCGAGTTTTAATTATATCTCTTAATTCCTAATTGTGGAGAAGTCACGAACCAATTACTAATTTCTATTTAAAACTACCTCCCCGTAGCTCTTTTTAATTCTTTATAGAAAGCTTGCTCATCAGGGGTAAGTTGAGACATCAGTTCCTCCTCATACTCTTCTAAATCCTCTTGCTCCTCTACTTGTGAGATTATTGACGTACCTATATCGTGCATATCTTTTATACTCTTGGCAGTTAGCAATTTACTCGCTGTTTGGATACCGTATGTTCCTCCATGAAGTATCATACTCATAAGTATAGCCATTTCGGGCTTTATCTCAAATGATACTATTACTTTCTTGCTCATCTTATCTCTTGTTTTTAAAAAATTCTTGTATTATTTGGGTGCACTTCTCTGCCATCACCCCTTTTGTCACCTCTGTTTTTGGGTGTAAAGCATCGGGAGCATAACGAGAGAATCCTCTCTTTAAATCGTCAGCACCCCATACCAGACGCCCCAACTGAGCCCATCCTATTGCTCCTGCACACATTATACATGGCTCTAAGGTCACATACATTGTGCAATTATTAAGATATTTCCCTCCCAACTGATTGGTTGCCGATGTTATTGCCTGCATCTCTGCATGAGCCGTTACATCGTTAAGCATTTCAGTAAGATTATGCGAACGTGCTATTACAACTCCATTACATACAATCACAGCACCAACAGGAATCTCATCCTCATCAAATGCAGCCTCCGCTTCGCGGTATGCCATTTGCATATATTTCTCGTCATCAACGTTCATCACGGTTTAGTCTTCAAGAAAATAGGTTACACTTGTAACAACTCTCACCTCTTTTATTTGAGGGGTGTTGCTATCTCTGTCGTTTATTGTGAATTGTCCTTGATTTGCAGTCTTTATCTTACCCAATTTACTTTGCGAATCGGCTGCAAATTTCTCAGCTGTTGTTCGAGCATTTATTGTTGCCTCCTCTATCATTTGAGGCTTTATATCATTAAGCCCGGTAAATGTAAATGTAGGGTTATACTCGTAACCTCCCACAATTATAGCAACTCCTTTTTTTATAAGGTCTGCCTGCTTAACCATAAGTTCTGTCACCAAATCGACCTTGTTTGAGGTCACTGTTATTATTGATGTCACATTGTATCGATATGTATAATTTTGATTTCCATATCTTTCTGCTTGCAAATCAACAATCTCAGGAGCTGCAATTATTATCTCAGCATCATCTATTCCATTCTCTTTTAAGAATGAAATTATAATGTCGTTCTTAGCATTTAACGTATTATACAAATCTGTTAAATTATTACCTATCTCTTTGTAGGTAATCGGCCATATCACTTTATCTGCAGCCACCTCTCGTACCGACAAACCCTTTACATTAACAACTCGAGACATTTCGGTTGTTCTTATTATTGAGTTTGCAATTGACAACCCTCCCAAAAATATTCCTACTGCTAATAAAGCTCCGGCTATTGGCAATTTATATTTCTCCATAACATTTTATCTTTTAGAATAGCAAAGGTATAAAAATATTATTTATATCGGCAAACGAAACAGAGTTATTAATCGGTCTTGTTCTAATTTATCATTCCTAAATATCAATTAACAAAAAAAAGGCTGTCGTTTGACAGCCTTTTTTCTAAATCTATTTTTTATGGGATTATTTTCCCAACATTGCTTTTACTTGTTTCAATACGTTCTCTGCTGAGAATCCGAATTTTTCATCCAACACTTTGTAAGGTGCTGAATATCCGAAATGATCCAATCCCCAAACTACTCCGTTTACTCCTACCAAACGAGCCATTGCAGATGGCAATCCTGCTGTCAAACCAAATACGGGTTTATCTGTAGGAATTACACTTGCTCTGTACTCAGGAGTTTGATTAAAGAATAATCCTGTTGATGGAGCAGATACTACTTGAGCTTTAATTCCTGCCTCATGCAATAAAGGCAATGCTGCTATTAGTGTAGAAACCTCACTACCACTTGCAACCATTACTACATCAGGATTTTCATCTTTAGCTACAATATATGCTCCTTTTTCTGCTTGTAGAGCCTCTTCGTAACGATCCCCATTCATAGCTGGGATATCATCAACGTTTTGACGAGACAAAATCAATGCTGTTGGTGAATCTGTGTTCTCCATAGCCAATTTCCAAGCTACCACTGTCTCTGCGCCATCGGCAGGACGCAATACCAACATACTGTTTTTACCTTTGTGGTTCTTCAACTCCTCTAACAAGCGGATTTGTGCCTCTTGTTCAATTGGTTGGTGAGTTGGTCCATCCTCTCCTACACGGAATGCATCGTGTGTCCATACATATTTAACAGGAAGACGCATCAATGCTGACATTCTGGCTACAGGTTTAATATAGTCTGAGAATACGAAGAATGTTCCACTTGCTGCAATCATTCCACCATGCAATACCATACCGTTCATTACTGCCGCCATTGTTATCTCGCTAACACCTGCGTGCAAGAATGCACCTTCGAAATTATATGGAGCGAATGCTTTGGTTTTCTTTAAGAATCCGTCTGTTTTATCAGAGTTTGCCAAGTCAGCAGATGCAACAACCATGTTTCCGATTTTCTCTCCAAACTCTGACAATACTGTTGCAGAGGCAACACGTGTTGCTTGATTTGGTTTTATTGCAATTGACTTGTAATCGATAGCAGGGATTTCTCCTGACATATATTTTTTAAGCAATTCTGCTTTCTCTGGATTTGCTTTCTCCCACTCTGCTTGTTCTGCTTTTTTAGCAGCAACGATTTTACGCAACTCAGCTTTACGCTCTTCGTATAGTTGTACAGTTTCAGGGAATAGTGTGAAAGGATCTTCCGGATTACCTCCAAGGTTAAGGATTGTTTTCTCAACCGAAGCTCCTGCAGCACTGATTGGTTGTCCGTGTGTTGAACATTGACGTTCGAAGTTGCTTCCATCCTCTTTCAATGCTCCTTTACCCATTATTGTTTTACCAATAATCAATGTTGGACGTTTATCCTCTTGTTGTGCTGCCATCAAGGCGTCGTATATTGCTTGAGAATCGTTTCCATCTATCTCAATTACATTCCAATTCCAAGCACGATATTTTGCTGCTGTGTCTTCTGTAGTTACAGCATCTGTATCTGTTGAAAGTTGAATATCGTTGCTATCAAAGAACATAATCAAGTTACTCAAACCAAAGTATCCTGCCATACGTCCTGCTCCTTGAGAAATCTCCTCTTGGATACCTCCGTCAGAGATGAATGCATATGTTTTGTGAGACATCCACTCTCCAAAACGTGCCACCATAAAACGTTCTGCCATTGCAGCTCCCACAGCCATTGCGTGACCTTGTCCCAAAGGACCAGATGTATTCTCTATTCCACGCGCAACATTCAACTCAGGGTGACCTGGAGTATTTGTATCCCATTGACGGAATTGTTTAATTTCGTCCATAGTAAAGTTACCAAGCATTGCCAATACGCTATATAGCATTGGAGACATATGTCCGGGATCAAGGAAGAAACGGTCACGATTAATCCATTTTGAATCATCTGGATCATAGACCATAACTTTTGAATAGAGCGTATTTATAAAATCTGCTCCTCCCATTGCTCCACCGGGGTGTCCCGATTTTGCTTTCTCTACCATTGCCACTGTAAGTACGCGAATGTTATCCGCTACTCTCTCTTGAATTTTCTTGTCGATTGCCATTTTTGATAACTCGTTAGGGTTTATATAGCACGGTATACCCGTTATTTTATTCACTTCTGCAAAATTAAGTATTTATTCTGTAATTTTATAATTTATTCTTATTATTTATCAACAAAAAAACGGAAATCTTTCGACTTCCGTTTTTAAGTGCATTTTTATGGTATTTTTTATTACTCTACTACCAATTTACGAGAACCGTCACCAATTACCACATCGTATACTTTTGGTGCTTTTCCGTATTTCTCCATGTATTTTTTCTCAGCCTCTTCGATGAATAGTTCGTACAACTCCTCTTTTACCAAGTTGATTGTACATCCACCGAATCCGCCACCCATCATACGAGCTCCTGTTACGTTGCAATCGATTGCTACATCAACCAAGAAGTCTAACTCTTCGCAGCTTACCTCGTAATCTTTGCTCAATCCAAAGTGAGTTTCATACATTTTTTTACCTACTGTTTCATAGTCGCCTGTCTCCAATGCATCACAAACGTCAAGCACACGTTGAACTTCACCGATTACATATTTAGCACGGCTGTAGTCTTCGGGTTTAAGTCGCTCTTTAACCTCTTCCAACATATCGAAGTTTGCATCGCGCAATGACTCAACTTGTGGATATTTCTCTTTGATTACCTCTGCTACATGCTCACAGCTTAAACGACGATCGTTGTAAGGAGATCCTACCAACGCGTGTTTTACACATGTGTTAAGCAATACCAATTTGTATCCTTTAGGTTCGAATGGGAAGTATGAGTACTCCAATGAGCGACAATCCAAACGAATAAGGCTACCCTCTTTACCAAACACGCTGGCAAATTGGTCCATGATTCCACATTTTACACCTACATAGTTATGTTCAGTTGCTTGACCAACTTTTGCCAACTCAAATTTGTCGATTTTATTATCGCCAAACATATCGTTAAGTGCATATGCATATGTGCTTTCCAATGCTGCAGATGAGGACATTCCTGCTCCAAGAGGTACATCTCCTGCAAAAGCAGTATTGAATCCTTTTACATCTACACCGCGTTTAATCATCTCGCGACATACTCCAAAGATGTATTTTGCCCATGAAGCACGTGGTGCATCCTCTTCGTTCAATCCAAATTCAACATAATCTTTCTCATCGATAGAGTATGCTTTTACTTTATCTGTTCCGTTGGGTTTCAACTCGGCGATAATACCTTTATTTACTGCTCCCGGAAATACGAATCCGTTATTGTAATCGGTGTGTTCACCTATTAGATTGATACGACCTGGTGATGCATAAACTTCTCCTGTAGTGCCATCAAAGTGTTTGATGAAACGACTTCTGACAAAATCTATATTCATAATTAGTTAGTTTATTTGATGAATTAATATTCTATTATTTTGTTTTTGCGGGTTTTGAACCAACAAGTGCATAGAACAATATGTACGCTGCACATCCAATTACTACCCAGAAGCTTGTCATGTAGCTTGTCATCTCAGCAACTTGTGCTTGGATTGCCAACATTACTGCACATCCGAATACCATTGTCATAAAGATTCCTGATGCAACTGCTGTGTATTTTCCTAATCCCTCTACTGCCATGTTGAAGATACCTCCCCACATTACAGATGTACACAATCCTACCAATAGGAATGCAAAGATTCCAACAGGCACGTTAGCCCAAATTAGGTTTAATGTTGCCCAATCGATACCAGGAACTTGTACTGTAACATCAGTAGGTGCAAACATTCCAAACAAAACAAGAACCAATGTCAAAGCAGATACAGTTGTAATCATTGCTCTACTTGATACTTTGTTACCAATTGATGCTCCAACGAAACGACCAACCATCATTAAGAACCAATATACTGCAACAATCAATCCTGCAGTTGCTGCATTGATTCCCAACTCGGGAGTGTTTACAAGATACATATTAACATATGTTGGTGTTCCTACCTCGATTCCCATATACAAGAAGATTGCAAGGATACCCAATACAAAGTGACGGTATTTCAATGCTCCTTTAATCAAGCTTGTATCTACAGGTGCTTGTTCTGGCTCATTAATTTTTGTCATCAAAATTGTGAAGAATGCCACAACGAAGATACCTAACGCAATCATCAACGCAGGTGTTGCATCAGCTATTTTTGTTTCGGGAGTTACCTCTCCAATTAATGCACCCATGATGATATATACTGCAACAGCTGCCAATGAGTTGAACACACCTCCTGTTTGGATTAATTGGTTTCCGCTGTTACCACCTCCACCAAGTAGGTTCAACATTGGGTTTACTACACAGTTAAGAATACACATACAGAAACCTGTAATGAATGCTCCTGTCAAATATACTCCGAATACTGCACCCAAACCATTGTTTACATCCATAAGGCTGCTTGACCATTGTACAAGAATACCTACGATTCCCACAAGTAGACCTATCAACGCAGTTTTCTTATATCCGAATTTTGAGATTAACATTCCCGCAGGAACTCCCATTAGCAAGTATGCCACAAAGTTTCCGTAGTTTCCGATTTGTGCCAATACTTCAGATATTTCTCCTTGTGCTTTGATAATGTTTGCCATTGGAGAACACAAGTTTGTTACAAAGGCAATCATTGCGAAGAGAGCAATCATTACGATTATGGCTCCCCATTGTTTTTTTTGTTGACTCATAATTGTTTTTGTTTAGTTATATTATTGATTATTTTTCTACTCCAAATTTATATATTGTTTTTTGATAATACTCCTCTCCGGGATTTAGCACACAACTTGGGAAGTGTGGCTTATTTGGTGTATCGGGGAAATGTTGAGCCTCAAAACATATTGCACTGCGTTTTGGGAAGGTTGCTCCAAATGCTCCTTCAAATCCATTATGCCAGTTTGAAGTATAAACTTGCACTCCAGGTTCTGTTGTATACACCTCTAATGTACGACCACTTATTGGCTCTACACATTTTGCGGCATATGACAATTCTCCCACCTCGCGTTTGTTCAACACCCAACAATGGTCATAACCAACTCCAAACTTTGTTTGTTCAAAATCTGCATCAATACGCTCACCAACAACATAAGGTGTACGGAAGTCCATTGGTGTTCCTTCTACTGCATCGATGCGTCCGTATGGGATTGATGTTTCATCAACAGGAACGTAAAAATCGGCATTTAAAGTCAAAATATTATTCTCTACCGATGCTGTATCTTTTTGAATACCTGACAAACTGAAGAATGCGTGATGAGTTAGATTTACAATGGTTTTCTTATCGGTTGTTGCCGAATACTCAATCACAAACTCATTCTCTTCTGTTAGTGAATATATGACTGTTACATCAAGATTTCCGGGGAATCCCTCCTCTCCATCGGCTGATGTATATTGAAGTTTTAATGTACTTTCATTTATCTGCTCCGCATCCCAAACTCTTGCATGGAATCCTGTTGGACCTCCATGAAGATGATTAGGTCCGTTATTAATTGCAAGAGAGTACTCTTTTCCATCAAGAGTAAATTTTCCTTTCGCAATGCGGTTTCCATAGCGTCCAACCAATGTACTCAAGAATGGCTCGGGACTCTTTACTACTTTTTCGATTGAGTCGTGCCCTTGGATAACATTTGCATACTCTCCATTCTTATCGGGCATCATAATCGACATAACTGCTCCACCGTAGTTAGTTACGCATATTTCTGCACCCTTACTATTTTTCAAAACATACATAGCAGTTTTCTTTCCTGCTATCTCTGATTCAAAATCTGCTGGTTTTAATCCTGATAATGTCATAATTACGTTTTATTCTTTTTCAATTCACTATATGTGATTGTACAAAATTAGCATTATTTTGTATCGACCAACCGATACCATCATATGTTATATAACATAAATATCGGCTTTTTAGTATATTCTTTCGCCAAATATTCCTGTTCCTACTCGTACAATGTTCGATCCGCACTCTATTGCCAAGGGATAATCATCTGACATTCCCATTGAGCAATAAGAAAATTTATCATTATTTTGGAAATATTGTTGACGTATATCATCAAAAGCCTTACGGATTTGCTTGAACTCCGACTCTATTAGGGCTTCATCCTCGGTAAAGGTTGCCATTCCCATCACCCCTCTTATTTGTATATTTGTTAATTCTCGCCACTTCTCTGAAGCCATATAGTCATACAACTCAGCAAGAGAGAATCCGCTTTTTGTCTCCTCTTGCGCCACATGCAGTTGCAACAGAACATCTATTACCCTACCCTCTTTTTTAGCACACGAGTTTATCTCTTTTAGTAGTTTAACACTATCTCCACTGTGTATTAAAGATATAAACGGAGCTATATACTTAACTTTATTGGTTTGAAGATGTCCTATGAAGTGCCACTCTATATCTGAGGGTAAATTTTGACTTTTAGGCAACAACTCCTGCACCCTGCTCTCACCAAATATTCTTTGCCCGGCATTGTATGCTTCAAGAAGCGAAACCTCGGGATGAAACTTTGATACTGCACAAAGCTCCACTCCTTGCGGGAGTGAAGCTTTGCACCTATTTATATTTTCAGTGATTATTCCCATCTCTGAAAAAGTATTTATCTGTTATGCTTGACCCTTTTCAACATCATAACGGAATACATCCATTATGGCTGTTTCTGTTATTGAGGCCACTTCATAATCTATCATTGTTGTACCCATCTCTGCAGTTATAGTTGCCAAAGATGTAGCAAAATCTTTTGCTTGAACAAGCATAAAAGCTGCCGTCTTTTTTTCAGCTCCGCTTTTTTCGTCAAGAGTTATATAATTCAATTTTGCCTTGTACCATTTGTCTCCTGTTTCGTCAAAGAACATATCGGCAAGCTTTACTCTTTTAATGTTCGCAACAGTAAATTCTCCCGATATATAAGACTTCATCTCCTCTATTATTCTTGCTTCTGCTTCGGTAAACGATAGTGCATCAACCAAATATGTCTCACTAACACTTTTTGGCAGACCATTCTCCATTATTTTATCGTATTTTACCTTGCACTCGAACCAGTTACTCATATTTTATTTATTTTTGGTTATTCTTTGTTACTTTTATTATAAATTTCAAATGCCTCCATGGCCTCTCCCCTCAATATGTTTTCAGAATCTACCTCAACTTCCCACTTTCTACTTACCAATTCACTATGGGCATGACATGACAACACTCCTGCATCTTCCAAATCTTTTGCAACTGAAGCATAATACAATCTATCAATGTTGGCATATTTTATGGCAGCCATACACATTTGGCAAGGCTCACTTGATGTATAAATCTCACATCCAGATAAGTCGTGTGTCTTCAATCTTGACGCCGCCTGACGTATTGCAATTATTTCGGCATGAGCAGTAGGGTCTTTCTTTCTGACCACTCTATCTGCACCTCGTGCAATAATTTTACCATCCATCACTATTACTGCACCAAACGGAGCCTCTCCAATTCTTGCACTCTTTTTTGCCAAGGCTATCGCCTCCCTCATGAATTCTATATCACCTTTTACATTCATCACTTATCTTCTCCTCGTTATATAGTAAAAACTATTTTATAAACTATTGTTTATATCGTATATATATTCAAGCAATTCTTCCCTGTCTCTTTTGTCCTCAGACGATGTCACGAACATAGGGGGTAATTCTTCCCATTGCTCCAACAACTTTCGTCTATAACTGTTTATATTTGATTCTATTTTTGTTTTCCCTAATTTATCGGCCTTGGTAAATATTATTGAAAACGGCACTCCGTTTTCACCCAGCCATGCCATAAAATCAGTATCAACTTTTTGTGGTTCATGACGAGAGTCAATCAATACAAACAACAGCGTCATCGACTCCCTTTTAAGAATATAGCTCTCTATTACTTTTTTTATTCTCTCACGGCCATCCTTACTGCATTTTGCATATCCGTAACCAGGTAAATCGACAATATACCACTCATTATTTATCAAAAAGTGGTTTATACACAACGTTTTACCAGGAGTTGAGGAGGTTTTTGCCAAACCGCTTTTATTTGCAATAGTATTTATCAACGACGATTTACCAACGTTAGACCTTCCAATGAATGCATACTCAGGCTTGCCATCATTGGGACACTTTCTTACGTCTGTATTACTTATTACAAATTCTGCACTTGTTATCACTTGCGACATAGCTCCACATATTTAACCACAAATATACAAAAAAAACTTCGCTCTAATGCGATTTTTTTGCTACTTTTGAAACAAAAATTTGATTTTAGACAAATAATGAACAACACTTTCTCTTCATCTTTGTTAGACAGTGCCATCAATGAGATATCAAAGCTACCCGGAATTGGCAAAAAAAGTGCATTAAGATTAGTTCTGCATCTACTTCGCCAAGATGAGGGTGTGGCCGTTGCATTAGGCGAAGCCATTATAAAATTACGCAAAGAGATTAATTATTGCAAAGTCTGTCACAATATATCAGAGAATGAAGTTTGCGATATCTGTTCTGACGAAAAACGAGACAAATCAACAGTCTGCGTCGTTGAAAACATTAAAGATGTTATCTCTATTGAGAATACAAGACAATTCAACGGATTGTATCACGTTTTGGGTGGTATAATATCGCCCATTGATGGCATTTCACCCAACGATATTGAAATTGAGTCTCTTGTTAACAGAGTTAAAAGCGGAGAGATAAAAGAGATTATTCTTGCTCTAAGCACCACAATGGAGGGAGATACAACAAACTTCTATATTTTCAGAAAACTTGCGGGGTACGATGTTAAAATTTCAATTTTAGCACGAGGCGTATCTATTGGAGACGAGCTTGAATACACCGACGAGGTCACACTTGGCCGTTCTATTTTAAACAGGACACTTTTTACTGAATCTTTTAAGATGTAGTTATGAGCGGATTAAGAACAGAAAAAGTCTATTTAAGAGCATTAGAACCCGAAGATTTGGAATTTTTATTCAAATGGGAAAACTCCGTTGATATTTGGCAAGATAGCAACACTCTTGCTCCATTCTCTCGTTTTGCCATTAAAGAGTTTATTGAGAGAAGTTTGAGCGAAAATGTTTTTGAGGTGGGTCAGATAAGACTTATGATTTGTTCCTCTCTTGACAACTCGGTTGTTGGAACAGCCGACATTTTTGACATAGACACCATGAACAGCAGAGCCGCCATAGGACTTTTAGTTGACAGTAGCCATAGGGGGAAAGGTTACGCAAAAGATGCACTTGACCTTTTATGCGACTATGCTCGCAACACCCTTCTTTTAAATCAACTTTATGTTCATATTGCCACCGACAATAACTCATGCCTAAATCTTTTCGACAAAAGTGATTTTGAGAAATGTGGAACTCTTAAAGGCTGGGTAAAAATAAGAGGTGGCTACAAAGACGTTTTTGTCTACCAAAAGATTCTTTAATTAAATTAGGAATTATGCAAGTAAGCGAGAGCAGAGTTATGTTTACATAAACTATGCCGAGCGTATGCATAATCAAGAAACGAATGTTTCTTAATGAGGAATGTTTTTTATTTCTAATTCCTAATTGTTGCGAAGCAACGAACTAATTCCTAATTTCTAATTGGCACGAAGTGCCACACTAATTTCTAATTCCTAATTAAAAATAGGTAATGGTGGAACTTTTAACCACGAAGAGTAGCCTTCGCCTAACTCTTTAACGTACTTTTTCCACATCTTTTCATCTTCTCGAGAGTAGAGGATATCATCCATTCGAGGCTCAATAACTCCCCACGATTGAGTTTTTATCTCCATTTTTAGTTGCGAAGCACTCCATCCGCTATATCCTAAAAAGAATTTCACATAGCCGTCTATTTTATTGCCAGCCGAAAGATATGCTAAAAGCGATACTAAATCTCCTCCTATGCTTATTCCATTTCCTATATATCGTGAATCCATTATTGCTGTACCCAATGTATGAAGAAAGAATAGACGATCAGGCTCTACCGGACCTCCGCAATAGACCGGAATATCGGCAAAATCCTTAAACGTTGGAGAAACAGAGTTTAAAGTAAAAGGGAATGGTTTGTTTTGAACAAATCCCATTATATCGTTCTCACCTTCAAACGCAGCGAGATAGACAACAGAACGACTAAACCAAACATCATCAAGTAATGGGTTAGCAACCAATATTCTATTTTTATCTGCCGATTTCTTGTTTGGCGTAATACCGAATAAATCGGAATAATTCACATCTTCCATCTCCTTTTTTTTATAAAAAAGAGCGGCACACTCCTTTGGGGAAATAATGCCGCTCAAAACAATATTGCTTTTTATTATTTTCTATCTTTTGCTTCCCATCCAAGAGCACTTGCTCCCAATACAGCAGCATCACTCTCTTTCAATTCAGAGAACAACAAAGTAACTTTGTTTTTGTAAATATTCAACATGTTACGCTCCATGCTCTCTTTAATTGGTTTCATTATCAAATCTCCTGATTTTGCAAGACCTCCAAACAATACAATTGCTTTAGGACTTGAGAATGCTGTAAAGTTAGCAAAAGCCTCTCCCAAAATTTGTCCTGTATATTCGAAAATATCTTTAGCAATTTGGTCTCCTGCTATTGCAGCATCGTAAACATCTTTTGATGTGATATCTTGTATAGGAATTTGACGCAACAAACTGTTATCTTTACGGATTTCCAAGAATTCGCGAGCAGTACGAGCAACACCTGTTGCTGAAGCGTAAGTCTCAAGACATCCTGTTCTTCCGCAACCACATGCTCTTCCGTTAACAGGTTTTACGATAACGTGACCCAACTCTCCTGCGAATCCGTCGTGTCCGTAAACCAATTGTCCGTTTACTACGATACCACTACCTACTCCTGTTCCAAGAGTAATCATAATGAAATCTTTCAAACCACGAGCTGCACCGTATGTCATCTCTCCAATTGCTGCTGCATTAGCATCGTTTGTCAAAGCAACAGGTATTCCGAATTTTTCTGACAACATATCAGCCAATGGCAACACACCTCTCCAAGGCAAGTTGGGAGCGAATTCAATTGTTCCATTGAAATAGTTTCCGTTAGGTGCACCTACTCCAATTCCGGCAATTTTACCAACTGCATCGTTTTTCTCTAAAAGTTGGAACAAATTCTCATGAAGTTCATCTACATAATCTTCAATTTTTGAATGTTTTCCTGTTTTTATTGAACCATTTCCAATTATTGTTCCACGCGCATCTACGATGCCGAATACGGTATTGGTACCACCTATATCAATACCTACTACATAAGGTTTGCTCATAATTATTATGTTTTTGGGTTATATTATGTATATATTAATTGCTTTAACGCAAAGTTATATCTCTTTTTCTTTATTTCAAAGATAGAGCTATCACTTTTTTTTTATTTTTTTACATTTTGTACTATTTATCGTACTTTTTTACCTACTATTCCATACGCACTGCAGCTACTTCTGCAACCCTTACTCCTGGTTTTAACTCCCCTCCTATCGAGAAAAGTACTCCATCTTTATGCAACAAAGCTGCTCCTGCACGAGATGTTGATTGTGTAACAACTATCTCCTCCCAATTGTTTCTTAACGAATTATAAACCAACACTCGGGAGTTGAATTTATACCACTCGGGCTGTTGCAACATATAATCCTTTGCTTCGGCTCGCAACTGTATTTCCATTAAAGAATCTTTCTCTGTCACAGCATTTTTTATAGATGCCTCGCGTTGCAATGCTCTTAAGAAAATATCTTTATCCACACCTCCTGTAAATGCTACCATGGTATCGTTTATGGCTGTAACCGCTGCTCCTCCCAAAAAGATTTCGTTCTCCCCCACTTTGGGTGAAGCTACCTCACTCCACTCTCCTTTTTTAAAGGAATATCTGTATCCCGAAGGCGAGACAGAGGGTTCGGTTTCGGATGTAAAAGTTGAGAATCCACCCCATATATAGAGAGATTTTCCATCTTCAGGAGTTGTCATTACAGCACATACAGGTTGAACTCGTGGATTTCCGGGGAATGGAGGTAACTCTATCCACTCTTGTTGCAGGTTTGTAAAATCCAAAAGAAAGACTCTGTTTGAAGGTACGCCATTTGCATTTCCGCCAGCCACCAAAATCATTGTATCCAATGCTGCGCCTCCCATATTGTCGAGAGCAACAGGTAAATCGGGCAAGGGATTTATCGCAACTTCCATTGAATCTTTATCATACATCACCAAATTTGCAGACGACAAACTTTTTTTTCCGTTTGTTCCTCCAACGCAGACCACACCTCCTAACATCGAAACCGAGACTCCGTAGGCAGAAGCCTCATCTATCTCGCCAACTTTCTGCCACTGTAACAATGTATCATTGTCGGTTGGAATAGGAGAAGCATATACCGCTTTGTAAAAACGTTTTTTACCGCCTTCTGCCGCAGGCTCTTCGGGGAAATTACATCCACCCATAAAGATGATATTATCATCAACTATTCCTGCATATACAGCCGATAAACCTTTCTCTGTGCCATCCGTTGCCAACGGGAATGGATAGGTTGTAACCGTTTGTTTTTCAAGCTCGCTATTTTCACAAGAAGCAAAAAGCATCACTGCCACAAAAAGTAGGCAGTAATGCTTTAAGTGTGTTATATTAAATATTTTCATCTCTTTTACATATTCAAGATATCGTCACACAACATATATGAACGTATCATCATACGAGGTATATGGAATGGGCCTTTAAAAATATTTCCTTTTGCAGGTTGAGCCACTGTTCCATCGCGATGCAAATATCCATACCACTCGCCAAACTCTTTATCGGGGAAGTGAGCGTATGTCCAATCGCTTATTTGCTTGTGCATCTCAAGATATTTCTCGTCTTTTGTTGCCAAATATGCATATAGTGTTGCAATTATGGCCTCGGTTTGTGGCCACCAGAATTTCATGTCTTGTGAGTAGTCTTGAGGAGGATAGTTTTTGCAATCCTTAAAGTTTATGATACCTCCGTATTGCTCATCCCAACCCCATTTCCATGACCAATCAAGAATAGTGGTTGCCATTTCAACAATATCTTTATCCCAATTGCGGTAACGAGCCTCTTCTAACAAGAACCATGCTGTTTCGATACAGTGACCGGGGTTGATTGTACGTCCGTTTATAGTATCAATAACCTCGCCATTCACTCCCACCATCTCAAGCAAAGCTTCATACTCGGGGTGGATGAAATATTTTTTCAAGTCAGATATTGACTCCTCAATACGTTTATCAAGCGTTGCCGAAGGAATTGCAGCTCTTATTCGAGATGCTGTATTAATCAATATCATTGTTATTGAGTGTCCGCGAGCCTTTAGTGTATCAAGATATTTTGGTTCCAATACACCTGGAGTTTCGAGGTAGTATAGTATTCTCTCAAACAGATTCAAGGCTTTTGTTGCATATGTTTTATCGCCCGAAGCTATTGAGTACTCAGACATTGCAATAGCGGCAAAACACTCAGAGAACAGATAACGACGTTTGCGAAGCGGAGTACCATCGGCCATAACCTCAAAATACATTCTTCCGTCGCTATCAAAGCAGTGAGCCTCTATAAAATCGATACAGCTTTTTGATGCAGCCAACCACTCTGCGTTTTTCTCAATATTGTTATATGCGAAAGCAGCTACAAATCCAAAACGACCTTGGAACCATACCGATTTGGTTGTGTCTATCAACGAGCCATCACGATTCAGGCAAGTGTAGACACCTCCGTTTTCTTTGTCTAATCCATACTTTAACCAAAAGGGCATTATATTGTTAACAAAATCGTTTTTGTAACTCTCCTGCCACTCTTTAATATATGCTTTTACGTCCATTGTTTTTAGAATTTATTACAACGTTCAAAGAAATTTATTGCCTCCAACTCTTTTTTCATTGCAGCCTCCTCTTCGTCGGTCATATTACGGAAAGGTGTACGGTTTTTACCCAAGTCAAGTCCTATGAGCTTCATTATACGTTTTCCTCCAACGATATTTCCACGATAGTGGCATATTACATTGATTACCTCTTGAGAGAAGTTTTGACGCTCACGAGCAGACTCAATGTTTCCTGCATTCCAATCCTCGATTATACCAACCAATTCACGTCCGTTATAGTTCGTTGTTCCACCAATTCCGCCTTGAGCTCCGCCCATTGCAAGTGATGGAAGAATTGTTTCATCTTGTCCATGAAGCATATCGAACTTTCCGTCTTTATACATACGGCATTGGTTGTATTCGTAAATACTTTCGAAAGTATATTTGATTCCCGCAAAGTTAGGAACTCGTCCATCAACTGCAGCCAATAGCTCTGTCATTGGCAAGAAAGCTCCGTTGAAAGCAGGGATATGATAGTAGTAGAATGGCAATTCAGGAGCTCCCGAAGCAATCTCCTCTATATATTTAACCAACTCCTCAATGCGACCAATTTTTGGGAATGGAGGTGCCATTGCACCAATACCCCACGCCCCAATCTCTTGCGCGTGACGAGCCAACTCTTTGCTCGATTTTACACAACAGCTACCAACGTGAACTATCACCTTGAAATCTTTTGGAGCACACTCCATCCAACGCTCGGCAAGACGTTTACGTTCGTCATCTGTCAACATATATCCCTCGCCTGAAGAACCATTGATAAATACTCCTTTCAATCCGTTTTTATACAACATATCGGCATAAGCCTGAATTGGTTCATAATTTACCTCTCCGTTCTCATAGAATGGAGTAAATGGCGCATCGATAAGTCCTTTAATCTTTTCCATAATTGTATTTTATTATTCCATATTTACTGTTTTAGGTCTCAATATTGTAATTTGAACAAGTAGTGAAAGCACCACCACTCCGCCAAGCAGAGCAAAACCTGTTCCAAGTGATAGGTTTCCGAGAGCTGTCGTAATGGCTGCTCCTCCAAGAACTCCTGCCATATTTATAAAGCCATATGCTGTTGCTCGTTGATTTGAGGGGACAAACTGACATAAGATAGGCATGTTGTTGGTATCGAAGAATCCGTAACCGATACCAAAGCACAAAATTGCCACAACCACAGCAAACAGACTATTACCCAAGCCCATGAATACCAACGAAGGGACTATAAGTGCAAGTCCTATACAACTTGTATACACACGACCACGAACATTTTTTTCAACCCATTTATCCGATAGCTTTCCACCTATCATAGCTCCAATAAAAGAGGCTCCGGCAAGCGAAATTACTGCTATTGGACCTGCATAATCCATTGCCTTACCAATCTCTATTCCCCAATTGCTGTTTATTACTTTAGCCAACAATTCAGGTAACCAGTTTTTAGTTGCCCAACCCGGCATACTCAACGTTGTGAATACGAACAGCACAGCCCAAAATGCTACATTGGTAAGCACCAATGATATAGCCTTGAAAACGCTTGGCTGATTAGATGCAACTTGTTTTTTCTCACGACCCGGATCACTTATAAACATTATAAGAACCACTGCATATATCATTCCAACAAGACCGCATAGCAAAAAGACATTTTGCCACTCGAGTTTGCTTGAGAATATCGAGCCGAATCCTCCTGCTATCTGACCAAGATACAATCCTGTCATGTGTATTCCTATGGCAATTGAACGAGTTTTACCGTTATGGATATCAGCAATCAAAGATAGTGCCGCCGGAATATACAACGCCTCACTGAATCCCATTACTGCACGTAATGTATATAGTTGCCAATAATTATCAACATAACCCATTAAAAATGTCACGGCAGACCATACAAACAGGCTACCCACAATTAGATACTTACGATTCAAACGGTCGGCTATTGCTCCCGATACAGGACTCATAAGTCCGTATATCCACATAAAGGCCGCCATTAGTGCTCCCCAACCCCATGGACCTGTATAACTTGTGGCAACCTCAATTATATCCTCAGACATTGCAAAGCGCATTGTGCTAAGCATTTGTCTATCCATATAATTAAGGAAAGCTACTCCCGACAACAATATTACCACCAACCAAGGGTAAAAACTCTTTTCTTTAATTTTTCCAAACATGTTTTATGTAAATAAAAAACCTGAACGAGAGCTTCTCATTCAGGTTATTGTTTTTAGCACTCATTTAGGTGCAAACTTAATATTTGTTTAGCTATTTTCAAAATTATTGCAAGCAAAGTTACGGATTAAAACTTAACTGCAAGATCCACTCCAAATGTTATTGGTCTGCCTCGCTCTACAAACGATGTTTGCTCCATTACGTTTGTTGCATTGAGTGTTTCGAAATAGAATGCATTGTAATTGGTTGCTGTCAAATTTTTACCCCATACCGAAAGCGAGATACCATCTTTACGTAGTGTTATGTTCGAGTTCAATAGTGCATAGAAATTTTGCCATACATCGTTGGCTTCGGTCCAATATATGCGTCCTTGTCCTGTCATACCCACGTTGAATTCAATTACATCCAACCACTTTTTGTTTATGTCCAAGCTATAAGTTGCATCAAGAGCCAAAGTGTGGGCTGGAGCAAACGGGACAAAGTTGTTTTCGTATGAACGCTCACCATCGTAGTTTTCACGGAATGTAGCGTGAGTGTATCCGTACGACGCTGATAGTAGCAATGGTTTAATTGGTGAATATCTCAATGAAGTTTCAACACCTTTACTGTGTGTGCGACCCGAATTTTTAGTTACACGTCCAAACCCCTCAACCACAGAAATTTGTTGGTCTTTACAATCGATAAAGAATAGAGCCAAATCAAACCCGACTCTCTTTTCGGCGTTATCATAGTGCATTCCCAACTCATAGTTCCAACTATGCTCTGGAGCGTAGCTTATCATTGAGGCAACATCGGTTGCTTTTGTCATTGATTCGGGCAACATAGACGAATATTTTCCTATTGCACCCAATATCATCTCGTTACGAATTATATTTGAAAAGGCTTGGAAGTTATACCCGCCAGAACGATATCCCCTTGCAACAGATGCGTATGTAAATATATTCTTTGATGCTTTATATTCCAACTCGAAGCGAGGTAGAAGTTCCAAAGCATCCATGCTCTCATTTCCTTCAACCGACAAAGGTACATCAACAGCTTCGTTTATTGGAATTGGGAATGGCATAGAAGGCATTGACATTGTACCTTTAATTGCTCCTGTCATATTTCGCAAAGACTGAGTAGTATGTTTAAGCTTTGTTTTTTCATACTCCAAACGTAAACCTACGGTAAGTGAGAGCCCTTTGGTAAAAAGATTATTATATGTTGCTTGTGAATATCCTGCAACACCCCAAGATGGAGTTTTATATAATCCGTCAACACACAAAGGCTCTGATTTATCGAGAGTCAACGATAAATCTTTTGGACCTTTAAAATTGGGACGAGATGCTATTTGCGCGTACATTGTATTAAATGGATTCTCCACCATATATTGCAATCCCTCGTCATAGAAAGTTACAGGGCCGTTAGTTCTTGTATGCGAGTAGTAACCGTATGCACCTGCCAACCAATCCCAACCGCGTTTTGTGCGTGGCGATTTTATGACAATCTCTTGCGTAACGGAGTTCTGACGTTGCTTTTGTTGCAGTGTGAAATCACGAACAGAGGTAAAGTCTTGGTCGAGATTCATATCGTCGGTTAAAAACTGATAACTTGTAACCGAGTTCAATAAGAACTTATTGTGTGTGTATGCCACCTTTAAAGATGTTACAGACATATTGCGTTTGTAACCTGCATAATCGTTATAGTTTATGGGAGATACCTCTTGTGTGTGTTTGTTGTACTCTCGATATGGATAACCGTCTTGGTCACTAAACTCATACATTGATGTAAGAGCTATATCCAACGATGAATTTGGACGGAATTGCAAACGAAGATTTGCTCCTGCAACCGCCTCATCGCCACAATTTTCGTCAGCAAATTCATTTACAAAATAGCCATCGTGAGCATCAAAGTTAGCAGATAGAGAAAGGGCGAACTTATCGGAAATTTTCTTTCTATAACCCGCCATTACATTATAGGCATTGTAATTTGCATAACCAAATTTCACCTTTAGCCCCTCATCTTCGAACGGAGATACTGTATATACGTTAATCAATCCCGCCATTGTGTTACGTCCAAAGAGCGTTCCTTGCGGACCACGAAAAACCTCAACCTTTGAGATATCGCTGAAGTTGAAATCGAAAGAGCTTTTATCAAGGTATGGAACATCATCAACATACAATCCTACGGCTGGAGAATTTATACGAGAGCCAATGCCTCGAATATACATAGCCGATATTAGTTTTGAACCATAATCGGGGACATAAAGGTTAGGGACAAACGATGATAGGTCTTTAATTGAGACAACATTATTTCTCTCCAAATCTGCTGTTCCAAGCAACGATACCGAACCCGGAAAATATTGCAACGGCGTGTTGGTTTTAGGGTTTGAAACTATCTCGATTTCATCTAAATCTATGCTGTATTTTATTGAATCGGGCGAAACTGCCGATGATAGGTTTTCTGCTGATACCGTGAAAGATAATAGTAATAATAGAGTAAATAATATCTGTTTTTTTACCATTTGATTATTGCCTTAAAAATTGTGTTATTTCCTATGTGCAAAATTACAAAATGAATAGTTGGCTATCAACTATCATTTTTTATAGTTTTATTATTAAAGTAGTTTGTATTATTTTTGCACTCACAAGAGGCTCTAATATTATTATGCATAACGGATTACAACAAATAGCGGTTATTCATCAAAATTCGCTTTGCTCACTTGCAATGCGCACCATACTGAACGACATTATGCCGTTTATGGGCGCTATGGGTAATATCGAGATTGTATCGTATAGCAATATTGATAAATTAAGCCAAAATGCTGTTTTCCTATACTTTGTTTCGAGTCAAATTGTAACCGACAACATAGAGTTTTTTGCACCACATGCAAGAAGATGCATTGTTTTAACCGAGGGAGAAGAAACAACACTTAATGGTTTTAAACAAATCAACCTTTTACGCCCCGAACGTGAAGTGATTAAGGAGCTGCTTATGATTCAAAACCATGCACACTCGGCTAAACATATCAACTCCGATAACGACAAAACTAAAAGCGAGGAGCTTTCACAAAGAGAAAAAGAGGTGCTTGAACTTATTGTAAAAGGCTACATCAACAAAGAGATTGCCGATAGGTTGAACATCTCAACTTCCACTGTTATTTTCCACCGAAAAAATATCTGCGAAAGAATCGGCTCAAAATCGATTGGCCGCCTCACCATTTATGCTGTTATGAACGGTATTGTTGATTTGAGGGAGATTTAAGGCACTTTGTGCCAATTAGAAATTAGGAATTTTGCGAATGAGCGAATGCAGAGGGTGACCCAAAAGTAAACGGGTCACCCTCTCTTTTATGAGGTTTGAATAAAAAGAGCTATTTTTAGGCTTGCGAAGGCTCCAAAACCGCAGTTTACTAATCGTAAATGAGGATTTTGGAGACAAGCATAACGACAAA
>JAFYRT010000041.1 GCA_017546805.1 Muribaculaceae bacterium
ACTTGCTGCGGCTGCTTATAACTTCAAAAGAGCAATGAGAGCTCTTTTGGCCTTAATCAAAAAAATAAGAGAAACACTATATGGGAATAATGTTTCTCTTAATTATTGTATATCTCTAAGTTTTTAAGGGTCGACTAATTAGGAATGGTTTTAATAAATTAGGAATGAGGAATTATGCGAGTAAGCGAGAGCAGAGTTATGTTTACATAAACTATGCCGAACAATAGTAGTTTCAACGAGCAAATTCTCGTTAACTAACAACTAACAACTACTTCCCTGCAACAACCACAACAAATTCACCTTTAGGCTCGTGAGTTGAGAAGTGAGCAAGAACCTCTTCAACAGAGCCTCTTACAATCTCTTCGTGTAGTTTTGAAATCTCTCGGCATACGGCGCACTCTCTTTCGTTGCCGAATATCTCTGATATTTGTGTAAGTAGTTTTACAATACGGTAGGGCGATTCGTAGAATATAATTGTACGCTCCTCGGTCGATAGTTCTGTCAATCTCGAAACTCTACCTTTTTTCTGTGGAAGAAATCCTTCGAAGCAGAATCTGTCGCATGGCAGACCTGATGCTACAATGGCAGGAACAAAAGCGGTTGCTCCTGGTAGACACTCAACCTCAACACCCTCTTTGGCGCATTGTCGCGATAGAAGAAATCCGGGGTCTGAAATACCTGGAGTACCTGCATCAGAAATCAAAGCAATATTCTCTCCGCCTTTTATGCGTTGAGCAATGCTCTCGATGGTTTTATGCTCGTTGAATTTATGATGAGGTTGTAGTTTGGCTTTAATGTCGTAGTGCTTTAATAGAATACCGCTTGTGCGGGTATCTTCTGCCAAAATGCAATCAGCCTCTTTCAATACCCTTAAAGCTCGTAGGGTAATATCTTCAAGGTTTCCGACGGGTGTGGGTACAATATATAGTTTAGCCATTTTACTCAAAGCACTGTTTTACTCTTTCAACAAACTCAATAACCATCTCCTCGCTCTCTACGTCGCTTCCGAAGTATTCATTTATAAGCTCCATGGCATCCTCTAACGATTCTGCTTCGTCAATGCCATCGAACATATCTGTCATATCAACGTTGCTATTGCCAAACAACTCTCGTTTGTAAAGGAATATGTCGTTAATGCTCAATACCGAACGTATTTTCTTATGAGTGCATTTTTTGTAACCCTCTTTTGGGGTAAAAAACTCAACTTCGTTATCCTCGTTGTCTTCCTCCTCGTCTATTATCTCACTCTTCTCTTCCTCGACAATATTTTCTTCCGGCTCTACTATAATATCATCTTCTGCTTGAAAAGAGAATTCTTCAATAGAAGCACTCTCCTCAACCGATTCAATTTCTGAGTTTAAAACAATTTCATCTTCGGCTGTTGTAATATCTTCGAATGAAATAGGTGTAGACTCAATGCTAATCTCTACATCGCTTTCCTCCTCATCGGTTGGTTCAAATTCTTCCGATGCTTCAAACGGAGGCTCTTCGTTTTCAATCTTATCGTTGAATACAATTTCAGTCGGCTCATCCTCTACGGTTGGCTCATCTATATTCTCCTCTTTGGGAGTCTCCTCTATTTTGTATTCAACAATCTTCTCGTCCGAAGCGAGAGCAGAATATATCTCAGAGCACTTTTCAACAGCAAGTTCTTTAAGGATTTGCGGAGTGTTATTTCCGCTATCCTTTATGACAATCAATAAATCGGATAATTGTCTTAATTTCTCAAGAATCTCTTTTGAAACAGTGCTCATGATATAGACCTATTTTGTTTATTAATATTCGAATGTTCCGAACTCAGATTTTATGATAAGCTCTTTTTTGTCTGAAGCCTCAACACGTCCAACAATTTGAGCATCAATTCCAAAGCTCTTGCTTATGGCAATAACCTCCTCGGCATACTCGGGGCTTAGATAAATTTCCATACGGTGTCCCATGTTGAACACTTTGTACATCTCTTTCCAATCTGTACCCGATTGCTCTTGAATTGTTTTGAACAATGGAGGAACAGGGAATAGGTTGTCTTTAACCACTCTGACGTTGTCAACAAAGTGAAGAACTTTTGTTTGAGCACCACCTGAGCAGTGAACCATTCCGTGAATATTTGGACGCATTACGTCTAAAATCTTTTTAATTACAGGAGCATATGTACGAGTTGGAGATAGTACCATTTTACCTGCATCAATATCCAATCCCTCAATAGCATCGGTAAGTTTCAAACCTCCTGAATATACCAAATCATCGGGAACTGCAGCATCGTAGCTCTCGGGATATTTCTCTGCAAGATATTTTGAGAATACATCGTGACGAGCAGAAGTCAAACCGTTGCTACCCATACCGCCATTGTACTCTTTCTCGTAAGTTGCTTGTCCGTAAGACGACAAACCAACAATCACATCTCCGGGTTGAATATTGTGGTTAGAGATAACATCGCTTCTTTTCATACGACATGTTACCGTGCTGTCCACGATAATAGTTCTAACCAAGTCGCCAACATCGGCAGTCTCGCCACCTGTTGCATATGCGTTAACACCAAGCTCGCGGAGCTCTGCAAGAAGCTCGTCGGTTCCGTTTATAATTGCCGATATAACCTCTCCGGGGATAAGCAATTTGTTACGACCGATTGTTGACGATACCAAAATATTGTCAGTAGCACCAACGCAAAGAAGGTCGTCGATGTTCATAATCAAAGCATCTTGAGCAATACCTTTCCAAACCGAAATATCTCCGGTCTCTTTCCAATACATATATGCCAATGACGATTTTGTTCCTGCACCATCAGCGTGCATAATATTGCAATATTCCTCATCACCGCCCAAAATATCGGGGATTATTTTACAGAATGCTTTTGGGAAAATACCCTTATCTATGTTTTTAATTGCGTTGTGTACATCCTCTTTCGATGCCGAAACTCCACGAAGGTTATATCTTTGATCGCTCATAACAATTAACTATTTTTCAGCCGAATATTTTTGAAGACGGCTAATATATTTACCAATAATATCAAACTCAAGATTTACTTTTGTTCCAACTTTAAAAGTATGGAAGTTGGTGTTTTCGAAAGTGTAGGGGATAATAGCTACACTGAAGAAGTTATCGTTGCTGTTGCAAACAGTCAAGCTAACGCCGTTTACGGTAACCGAACCCTTTTCAACAGTCATATAACCCTCGGCAGCCATCTTTTTGTCAAACACGTACTCAAAAGTAAAGTAAGTGCTGCCGTTGCACTCTTTAACTTCGGTACAAACAGCAGTAGTGTCAACGTGTCCTTGAACAATATGACCATCCAATCTGCCATTCATCATCATACTGCGTTCAACATTAACTTTGTCGCCAACGTTGAGCAAACCCAAGTTGCTTCTCTCCAAAGTCTCTTTAATAGCAGTAACAGTATACTCCTCTCCTTTAATGTCAACAACAGTCAAACAAACACCGTTGTGAGCAACACTCTGGTCGATTTTTAGCTCAGAGGTAAAGCTGCACTTCATAGTGATGTTCAAGTTTGTTCCGTCTGCCTCAAGAGCGGTAACTGTTGCAAATTCCTCTACAATACCTGAAAACATATTTATACTTAAATCAATTTCTACAAAGTTAGTCAAAAAAGTTGTATCTCAAAACTTATAGCACGTTTATGCACAAAATATCAAAATCAACAATTGAGCTGTCAATACACGCATAAACATTGTAAGCGGATAAACGGTTGAGTATGCAACAGCAGGAGCATCGTTATTTGCAGTTTTGTTTGCATAAGCCAATGCAGGAGGGTCTGTTGTGCTACCGCTTATCAATCCCATAAGGGTGCAATAGTTTAATTTATATTTTGCACGTGCAATAGTTCCAACTATAAGTAATGGCAGAGTGGTTATAATGAATCCCCAAAGTACCCACCAAAGACCGTCGCCACTTACAATGGTATCAACAAAGCTGCCACCTGCCGAGAATCCAACACTTGCAAGGAACAAGCAAATACCAATCTCTCGTAACATCAAGCTCGAACTTGTCGATGTGTATGTAATAAGTTTAAGTTTGTATCCGAATCTACCAATAAGAATTGCAGCAATCAACGGACCACCTGCCAAACCGAGTTTCATGGCAGTACTCATTCCTGGGAATTGAAGAGGAATACTTCCCAAGATAATACCTAAAAGAATACCAACAAATATTGTAATCATATTAGGCTCGTTCAAACGTTTCATTGAGTTACCCAATCTGTCTGCAAGACGTTTGATGTCATCTTTAATACCAACAACAGTTATTCGGTCGCCCATTTGAAGTTTTAGATTAGGAGCTGCAACAAGGTCCATACCTGCGCGGTTTACACGAGTAGCGTTTAGTTGGAAACCTGCGTGTAGTTTTAGCGAACTGATAGTGCGTCCGTTATATTCGGGTTTAGTAACCAAAATTCTACGCGATACAACAGGAGCATCAATAGCATCCCAATCCATATCAACCTTTTGCCCTATGAATGCCTCAACAGCAGCCTCGTCGGTAGGCGAAAGCACCAATATCATATAGTCTCCTTTATTGATAACGGTTGTAGAACGAGGAATAATAACCTCACCGTCGCCTTTTTTGATTCTCGAAATAACAAAATCTCTACCCAAGAAGTCGATAATCTGTCTTAAAGTTTTGCCATCCAACATTTTGTTCTCCACTTGAAGACTCATGATAATTGGCTTAAGAACAGCTGCTTCATTTTCTCTTTCAATCTGATTGCTTTCGTCAGTAGTGTTTATTCTGAAAATCTTTTTAATGATAATCATTGACAATATAATACCAACAACACCAAGTGGGTATGCGGCTGCATATCCTGCCGATGCACTTGGAATGTCGTCTGCTTTACCCAATTGGTCAAGTGCCTGTTGAGCAGCACCCAAACCCGGAGTATTTGTTACAGCACCCGAAAGCACACCAACCAAGTCCTCCATTCTTGCATCAGTTGTATAGTATATTGTAATAACCGTTGCAATGTTCAATAAGATTACACCCAAAGCCAAAATGTTCAGAGTCATACCGCCCTTCTTAAATGACGAGAAGAATCCGGGACCTACTTGTAAACCAATTGAATATACAAATAGAATAAGACCTAACTCTTTAGCAAAATCCAACACCTGTTTGTTTATTGAAAAGTAATCGGTAAAGTGACCAACCAAAATACCCACAAACAGAACAAACGTAACACCAAGAGAAACACCAAAAATCTTTCTCTTTCCCAACCATACTCCGGCTGCAATAATGAACGAATACAATATTACAGTATTGGCCAAACTCGGAGTAAAAATAAGATTACTAAGCCATTCCATTTTCCTTATAAAAATAGTTTGATTAAACTCTAAAAATAAAAGAATTTCAATTCTGCAAAATTAATTATAATTAATGATATGATGGTAATTTTATACAAAATAATTTGTGTAATTTTGAAACATACAAAAATAGGTTTCAGATGAGAATTTCATTACTGTTATCAATACTTTTATTGGTAATAAACATATTATCGGATATATATATTATAAGGCAGATACCCAAGCGTTTTCTGACTTTGCTCTCTCGTACATTAATTTGGTGCACAAACACTATAATCTACCTCATCTTTGTTATTTTTGTATGGCTTGTTTATACAAAAGATGCTCAATTCATTGGTAGAAACATTGAGATGATGGTCTTTCTCTTTATGTTTATCTCTTTGCCTAAGATTATCTTTATTATAATATCTCCAATCGACTATATAATAAAGCTATTCACTTCAAAAAGAAGATATATATTTACCGCAATAGCAACCCTTGTTTCAATTCTGGTAGCCATAATTCTATTGTACGGAATGGCAGTAGGTCGTAAAAAGTTGGTATGTAACAATGTCGAAATAGAGTCGGAACAACTACCAAAAGAGTTTGATGGTTTTAAAGTGGTTCAGATTTCCGATTTGCATTTAAAAAGTTTTTATGGCGATACTGCGTTTATCTCTCAAATGGTAAAGACCATAAACGCCATTAACCCCGATATGGTGGCAATAACAGGCGATTTGGTATCGCTCTCTGCCGATGAAATATTGCCATACAAATCTTGGCTTTCGCAAATAGAGGCAAAACATGGAGTATATTCAGTGTTTGGTAATCACGACTATGGCGATTATGTCAAATGGAATACAATGGATGATAAACAGATAAATATGCAAAAGCTCAAAACCTATCAAAAAGAGATGGGTTGGAGTATGCTTAACAACGAGTATGAAAACATAATAAAAGGAGAAGATACAATAGTTGTTATAGGAGTGGAAAATTGGGGGAATCCACCTTTCCCTAAATATGGCAATTTGAAAAACTCTTATGCAGAGCTAAAAGATAATAAGTACAAAATACTTCTCTCGCACAATCCCGAACATTGGCAACAGGTATTGGACGAAACAAACATAAATTTAACACTGTCGGGTCACACTCACGCAATGCAATTGAAATTTACATGTGGCAACAACCAATATTCGTTAGCATCGTTGCGAGGCGAGTGGTGGAGCGGATTGTACAAACGGGGCGAACAGTCGTTGTACGTAAACGATGGAATAGGATGCACGCTCTTTACATTCCGCTTTGGAGCATATCCCGAAATAACAGTGATAACATTAAAACACAAAAACAATGAATAAGGTAATAGTAGGAATAGGATCAAACACAGTTGATGCAAAAGCGAGAGTTGAGGAGTGTTGTAAATTCTTATCGGAGATAGCAACAGAATCACGCTTCTCATCTGTTTATGAAACCGAAGCGGTGGGAACTCTGCCACAACCCAATTATCATAATTGCGTAGGAGTATTATGCACTTCGCAACCATTTGAAGAGTTAAAACAAAAATTCAAAGATATGGAGCGTGAAGCAGGGCGTCTGCCCGAACATAAGCGAGAGGGTAAAGTAATAATAGATATTGACATAGTGGTTTGGAACAATGAGATAATACGCCCCACTGATTTGGCTCGCTCATATATGACAATAGGAATGGAAGAGTTGGGTATCTCAGCAGAGCAATTTTAGAATTACCTCTAAATGTAGTAAATTTGCACTTTTAAGAATAGAAAACCCTATATGAATAAACTAATATCTTTGATACACCCTGTTCCTCGTATGCCCGAGTTTAGGTTTAAAACACCAATAATGTGGGATATAAACCAAGGCGAGCAGTGGGCAGTTGTGGGTGCGAATGGTTCAGGAAAATCTCTCTTGGCGAATATGATACAAGGTCGTATAGCCCTTCGCGATTTGGAAGGCACAATAGAGTATAACTTTTCCGAACCTCTTTTTGAAGCAGTTCGAACCATAGCATTCAAAGATATATACAGTATGGTTGATGGCACAACCGCCTACTATCAACAGAGGTGGCACTCACAAGATGCCGAAGGAGTTATAACCGTAAAAGAGGTGTTACAACCCTTAGCTCCAATCGAGGAGATTGAGCAACTCTTTGAGATGCTTTCGCTTACCGATATACTCGATAAAAGTGTAATCTTTTTGTCGAGCGGAGAGTTGCGTAAATTCTTGTTGATAAAGGTGATATTAACGCACCCAAAACTATTGATAGTAGATAATCCATATATAGGATTGGATGCAGCTTCACGAGAGAGCCTTAATGTAATGTTCTCGGCAATGGCAAAACTAAACGGAATGCAACTATTGCTTCTACTTGCAAGCCCTGCCGATGTTCCCGAAATAGTAACACATGTAATGCCTGTAAAGGATATGGAGTGTTTGGGTGGTATGACACGCGAGGAGTTTATCTCCGATACTGATTTGCATACACACCTATTCGGAAATATTGATGAAGAGCCTATACTCCCTCAAAAAGTTCGTGAGGCATCAACACACCAAACAACATTCAGAATGGAGGATGTAAACATAGCGTGTGGAAGCCGAACAATACTAAAAAACATAAATTGGGAGGTTAAGAGTGGCGAAAAATGGGCATTGACGGGCCCAAACGGTTCAGGTAAAAGCACCTTGTTGAGTCTTATATATGCCGACAATCCAAAATCATATTCAAACACACTATATCTTTTTGACCGTAAACGCGGAACAGGCGAGAGTATTTGGGATATAAAATCACGAATAGGATATGTTTCGCCCGAGATGCACCTCTACTTTATGGAAGATATACCAATGCTACGCATAGTAGCATCGGGATTTTTCGATTCAATAGGCGTCTTCCGTAAATGCACACCTGAACAAGAGGCTGTGGCAATGGAGTGGATAAAGTGTTTTGGAATAGAGAATATAGCACATCGCTCGTTTCTCTCGCTCTCATCCGGAGAGCAACGATTGGCACTTTTGGCACGAGCCTTTGTAAAAGACCCCGACCTTATAATATTAGATGAGCCGTTGCACGGATTGGATGTAAAAAACAAACAACGTGCATCAAAAATAATAGAGAGCTTCTGCGACAGACAAGGCAAAACCCTTGTATATGTAACGCACTATAAAGGCGAAATACCGCAAGCCGTAACAAATGAGTTTAAACTGATAAAACACCAATAACACGTGATAAGTTACCTACAAATAGAGAATCTGACCAAGTCGTTTGGAGCAAAAGTGCTATTCGAAAATATATCTTTTGGAGTAGCAGAGAACCAACGCATAGCCATAGTGGCAAAAAACGGAACAGGAAAAACCACACTCCTTAATATAATAGCCGGAGAC
The DNA here is from genome assembly GCA_017546805.1 of Muribaculaceae bacterium. Taxonomy (GTDB): domain Bacteria; phylum Bacteroidota; class Bacteroidia; order Bacteroidales; family G3-4614; genus Caccoplasma_A. Next base: position 8,676 of record JAFYRT010000041.1, read on the forward strand.
GAGGATTATGATTCGGGACGAATAACCTTCCGTAACGGATTGCGAGTAGGTTACCTATCTCAAACACCCGATTTTCCCAAAGAGTTGTCGGTGTTGGATGCCTGTATGCGTTCCGATAATGAAATGGCACGCACCGTAGCTGAGTATGAAAAAGCAATGCTATCTCCCGAAGATAATAACCTTGAGGAGGCGTTGGCTAAAATGGACATGCTTAAGGCTTGGGATTACGAGTCGAGGGTAAAGCAGATTTTAGGAAAACTTAAAATTCACGATTTCAACCAAAAGATAGGGGAATTATCGGGCGGACAACTAAAACGTGTAGCATTGGCAAACGTCTTGATTGGAGAACCCGACCTATTAATATTAGACGAGCCAACCAACCACTTAGATCTTGAAATGGTAGAGTGGTTAGAGGAGTTCTTGAAGCGAGCTGCGGGAGCCTTATTGATGGTAACGCACGACCGTTACTTCCTTGACCGTGTCTGCACCGATATAATAGAGATTGACTCACTCGGATTGTTCCATTATCAAGGAAACTATCAATACTATCTCGATAAGCGAGATGAGCGTATGGCTGTGTTCGATGCCGAAACTACCCGTATGAAAAACCTATATCGAACCGAGTTGGATTGGATGCGACGTCAGCCACAGGCACGAGCAACAAAAGCAAAATCGCGTATCGACCGCTTCTATGAAATAGAGCAACGTGCCAAGATGCGACGCGAGGAGCGTAACGTAAACCTTGCAGTAAAAGCAACCTATTTAGGTTCAAAAATATTTGAGGCAAAATATATCTCAAAATCGTTTGGCGACCTTAAAATCCTCGACCAATTCTACTACAACTTTGCCCGTTACGAGAAGATGGGAATAGTAGGAAAGAACGGAACAGGAAAATCAACATTCCTTAAAATGTTACTCGGAATGGTAAAACCCGACAGCGGAACATTTGATATAGGCGAAACCGTATCGTTTGGTTACTATAGCCAAGACGGATTACAATTCGATGAGCAAAAAAAAGTGATAGATGTGGTACGCGATATAGCCGAAGAGATAGATTTAGGCGGAGGCAAAAAGATGTCGGCATCGCAATTCCTTCAACACTTCCTCTTTACGCCCGAAACACAATATAATTATGTATATAAGTTAAGCGGAGGAGAAAAACGCCGACTATACCTATGCACAGTGTTGATGCAAAACCCCAACTTCCTTGTGCTCGACGAGCCAACAAACGACCTCGACATAGCTACAATGAACGTATTGGAAGATTACCTATGCTCATTCAAGGGGTGCGTAATAGTAGTATCGCACGACCGCTACTTTATGGACAAAGTAGTTGATCACCTATTGGTCTTCAATGGCGATGCCAAGATAAAAGACTTCCCCGGTAACTATACTGACTATCGCGAGTGGCGTGAGTTGGAAGAGGAGGAGCAACGTGAACAGCAAAAACAACAAGAAAAAAAGTCAGCACCCAAACCCGCAGAGGAGAAAGAGAAACCTCGCAAACTATCATATAAAGAGAAAAAAGAGTTAGAGGCACTTGAAATAGAGATACCACAATTAGAGGAGGAGAAAGCCGACATAGAAACCCAACTATCATCAGGCACCTTGTCGGGCGAAGAGATAACCTCTCTCTCAAAACGCTACGAAGAGTTGTCAAACCTCATCGACGAAAAAACAATGCGCTGGCTCGAGCTGTCGGAGATATAGTTGTTAGTTGTTAGTTGAAGCTGACCTTTTGGGTCAGCCTCAAGAGAAATGGTCTGAAAGACCGGGTTGAGCGAAGCGAAACTACTTAATAGCCATGGCTTTTTAAACCCATGGTAAAAAATATAACCTTATTATGCATCTGAAAGAGGCGAAACTATTATCTTTGCTGTCAGAACTTTACAAGTAACATAAAAAACGAAATATATAAACTCAATGAAGAGAATACATATAATATTACTACTCCTCACAACAATGTTTTGCCTAAATGCCCAAAACATGACAGTTGAGAGTTTCAGTCTGTTGCCACAAGATTTAACTGCCAATGTACAGGGAACGAGTCGTTTCGACCAAAACACCCGTAAAAATGCAGCACTGATAAAGATAGAGACAACACAAAAAGGATTTGTCTTTGAGGGTGGGTCGCTGGGATTTGTC
>JAFYRT010000042.1 GCA_017546805.1 Muribaculaceae bacterium
ACTTGCTGCGGCTGCTTATAACTTCAAAAGAGCAATGAGAGCTCTTTTGGCCTTAATCAAAAAAATAAGAGAAACACTATATGGGAATAATGTTTCTCTTAATTATTGTATATCTCTAAGTTTTTAAGGGTCGACTAATTACTGAAATAATGCTATTGAATTTGCTAAAATCTATCATAATATTAGAACCTTAGATATAGTGTTTAATCTATAGCTAAGGTACTAGAATTTCAATAAATACAGGAATATTTCACGTTAATGATTGCTAGACAAATGCTAAATAGTGCTAGAAATCTAATTCAGGGACAACATGTATATTGTTCCCAAAAGTTATCTCCTGCAAATATTTGTAAACGAACAATACTTGCACACATCTCTGTTCTCTGTTTGAGTAAATGGAATATCGGTATTAAAGATAGACGATATACACTCTTCTAACACAAGCTCATACTTTTTATAAATTTCGCTATCGGGCGTAATTGTAACTAAATCAATAGCATCATTTATTTTGGTTCTTATTTGCCACTCAAATTCGTTAGAGAAATAATTATCAAAAGCATATAATCCGGGAAGATAATTTTGATTATTTGAAGAGCCGTTAACCCCTGCATTTTTCAGCACAGTTGTCACTTTCTCGTCTTTATTTTTTCCTGTTGCGTTATCTACAATAATATTTTTCATCAACAGCACATAAAACAAAAGTTGGAACACCTGTTTCTTTCTATCTTTTTGTGCATAAAAAACATTTTCTACCGTATCAAACTCAAGATAAACTTTTCCGCTTTTATAATCAATTATATTTATATTATTATCCGAAAAATCAACCCTATCAATGCTACCTTTTAATTGAACCTCTCTTCCATTTGAAAGTACTGTTGTTGTCTCTACCTTAAACTCCGTTTTAATCATTTTAAACGGAGCTCTCTGCTTATCCAACTCGAGAGTTTTGTTTACCATTTTTTTAATAACTTCGCCTCTCAAATAGAGTCTTCCGGTTAATGGTTTTGGAGTTTTTACATTATAGTAATTTTTGGCAAATGCCTTGAGCATAACATCCTCGATATTTTTCTCATTTGCCACTATATCATCTATTATTTCAGGTGTTATAATTTTTCCCTCGTATGGAGTATATATTTTTTGCATTATCTCATGAAATATCAAGCCAAATACCGAAGCATCGACATCCTCCAGAACCTTATCCGGCTCTTCGATATTCTCTACACTTGAAAAATAGAACTTCAAAGGGCAGTCGAGATAAACATTTATACTCGATGCCGACAATTTTTTACAGCCGCCTTTGTCGTATTCTTTTAAAAGATTTAAAACCTCTCCTTTCTTTTCTACCTTCACAACAGTTTCTTCGGGCAACTTTATCGAATAGTTTATATTCCTCTCGTTGAACGAGCTTATATTACCGCCATACTGATATTTTAATTGATATACAAAACGGCTTACGTCTCCAATTTTTACACCTTCGGTTCTTGTATCGTAAGTCAAATATACCTTTTTTGCTCTTGATATTAGTCGATAGAAATAGTATTCCGCTATTCCGTCACGCTGTTCATACGAAGACATTCCAAACCCTTTTCGAACGTTATACGGAATAAATGTATCTCCTCTCGAATCGGCAGGGAATACACCCTCGTTCATAGATAGTATTATAACATTATCAAAATCCAATGCACGAGTCTCCAAAACTCCCATTATCTGCAATCCTGACAATGGTTCTCCGTTAAAGGGAACCTTTACACCTGCACTCATCTTCTCTATGAGTTTAAACAAGGTTTTTGTCTTTATAGGAAACTCCTTGGTTATATTCTGAAGACGATTTATTATTGTTTGATAGTAGTATAGAAACTCTCGGGTTATAGCATCGGATTTGTCGATTTTTCTGATTATATTTCCTATTATTGTTTTTATATAGCCGAACACCTCACCTTTGTCCGAAAGGGATGCAAACAGATACTTTAACTCCTCTGGGATATTTGCATCCACAATGTAAACCAAATTATTTGATTTAATTTCGTTTGTAAATTTTTCGACCGCATCCTTATGTATTGCTCTGATATAGGGCTGAGACAATAGCGACAAAACATTCTGATGATAATATTTTACATTTCCATCATCATCTTGTTTCGTTCTATTAAGCATATCAAAAATTGCCCTAAAGAGAGAAAACAGTGGTGTCTCGCTCAAAGGATAACCCATTGTTACATTTACCGATTCAACCGACGTCGGTATTGAATGAAGCATTGGCATTAGCAATTTTTCATCGGGCAAAACAACCACAGTATTTACAATATCGAGCGCACCATTTTGTTTCTGTATATTATTTATTATCTCGCCTGCATATTTGGTTTGTCCAATATTTGAGGGTATTGCCACCAATTCAATATCTGGCAATTTATCTGCTTTTTGTTCATTCAATTGGTATTTTGATGGATATCGCTCTTTATTTTGCGCCATCGATACAGCCGATATCGAGTATATATCGTTTTGCATCGGAAGATTATAATCCCAATAAAAATCGGCAACCCCCATATCTTTCAACTGAGTCATCAACTTCTCCTCTGCAGTTGAAAGAAGGTTAAACCCAACAAACACTACTTTTTTATATCGCAGTTTTATATCCTCTTTTGTTATTTTACCAGCAGATATACTCTCTATGATTGAGCGCAACATCATTCCGTTATAGGCACAACCTTTCTTCTCCAAATCGTCTTTCAACCCTTGGTAAAGTTCATACATGGTTTTCCACAACGAGACAAACTCTTTTTTACTGCCATCTATATTTTCGTCATAATTAAAATTGGCAATAAAGCGTTTTAAAAACACTTTCTGCTCATCGGTAAGCATATCCTTGAATTGAGCATCAATCTCTTTCAGTTGATAAAGATTTGAGAATATTTTCGATGCATCAACCAAGTATTTGTCAACATCGTCAAAATCAGTCAATAGAATGTCTGCCCAATAGTAAAAGTCGTCGAAGGTCTCTTCGCTTTTCGACAGTTTGATATAATTATCATACAACACAAAGAGCATCTCTACCCTATCGGCAGGCGCATACCCCGATATCTGAGATATAAAATCATCAACGGTTATTGTATTTGGAGAGAATATAGGTTTCTTAGAAATCTGAGATAGATACTTTATAAAAAAGAGTTCGGCCCTTCTACTTGGGAATATAAATGTATTATCTTTAACACCATCTCCCTCTCTATTATAAAACTCCTGTGCTACACTGTATAAAAATGGATTCATATCAAATTTTGCTATTTGCTGTAAAGTTACATCTTTTTTAATATGATTGTAGGAAATTCTTTAAATATTATTGTATTTTTTTGTAGTTTTGTACATTACATTTTTTAGATATGATTTCAATCAATGGTGTATCTGTCGAATTTGGAGCAACACCACTTTTCGACAATATCTCTTACATAATAAACAAACGCGATAGAATTGCTCTTGTAGGACGTAACGGAGCGGGAAAATCGACCATGCTTAAAATTATAGCAGGTGTGCAAAATCCCACAGCAGGCAATGTATCAATACCCAAAGGTGTTACAATAGGATACCTACCTCAACACATGCCCGTAAACGACACTCAAACTCTTATAAAAGAGACCGAGATGGCCTTTGCCGAGATTTTTGAGATGCAAAAGCATATTGAAGAGCTAAATACAGCTCTTGCCGAGCGTACCGACTACGAAAGCAAAGAGTATCACGATATCATAGACGAACTCACAATAGCCAATGAACATATGGCCATTATGGGAGCTATGAACTATCAAGCAGAACTTGAAAAAACACTTATCGGTTTAGGATTTTCGAGGGATGATTTTGACCGCCCCACATCGGAGTTCAGCGGAGGATGGCGTATGCGTATAGAGCTTGCAAAGATTCTTTTACGACGTCCAGATATTCTATTGCTTGACGAGCCTACAAACCACCTCGACATAGAGTCTATTCAGTGGCTCGAGAACTTTTTGGCAACAAGCGGAAGCACGGTAATGCTCGTATCGCACGACAGAGCTTTTATTGACAACGTCACTAACCGCACCATTGAAATTTCACTCGGTAAAATATACGATTACAAAGTAAACTACTCGAAATATGTTGAGTTACGCCAGGAGCGACTCGAACAACAAATGAGAGCATACGAGAATCAACAAAAACAGATTCAAGATACCGAGGAGTTTATCGAAAGATTCAGATACAAAGCGACAAAATCGGTTCAGGTGCAATCTCGCATAAAACAGCTTGCAAAGATTGAGCGAATTGAGGTTGACGAAGTGGACACATCGAGATTGAATCTTAAATTCCCCCCTGCCCCACGTTCGGGAGATTTTCCACTTATCGTGGAGGAGGTTGGTAAATATTATGGCGAACGACATATATTTTCAAATGCCACTTTCACTCTTAAACGTGGAGACAAGATTGCTTTTGTAGGCAAAAACGGAGAGGGAAAAACAACACTTGTAAAATGTATTACAGGCAGTGTCGACTATACAGGAAACCTAAAGATAGGACACAACGTAAAGATTGGATACTACGCTCAAAATCAGGCACAACTATTAGATGGCGAGCTTACAGTTTTTGATACGATAGACCGCGTTGCTGTTGGCGATATTCGCACCAAGATACGAGATATATTGGGTGCATTTATGTTTGGAGGCGAGGCTTCGGATAAGAAAGTAAAAGTACTATCGGGAGGGGAGAGAGCCCGATTGGCAATGATTAAGTTGTTGCTTGAGCCTGTAAACATGCTAATTCTCGACGAGCCAACAAACCACCTTGACATGAGTACAAAGGATGTGCTTAAAAAGGCGATAGAAGCTTTTGACGGAACAGTTATTATTGTTTCGCACGACCGTGAATTCCTCGACGGACTTGTTTCGAAGGTATACGAGTTTGGAGGAGGAAAGGTTACAGAGCATTTGGGAGGTATTTATGACTTCCTTCAAAAACGGAAAATTGATAGTTTGACCGAATTGGAGAAGAAAAAGGTTGAGAAAAAAGAGGAACAACCAAAAGAGATTTCAGAAAACAAGCTATCATATTTGGAGCGTAAAGAGATTCAACGTAAAATCAGACAATTTCAGAATGCAGTAAACGATGCCGAAAAGCGTATTGCCAAGGTTGAGGAGAAGATAGCGGAGATTGAAAAAGAGTTGGCAACACCCGAAGGTTTTGCAAACATTGACCTCTGCCAAAAACATGGCGAACTGAACAGAGAACTTGCCGTTATAATGGAGTATTGGGAGGAGCAATGTCAAAAACTTGAAGAGGCTCAAGCCGAATTGGGAGATTAACCAAAATAACAATATAAACAACTAACTAATTTTTTTTAATATGAAAAAGTTTTACCTATTGTGTTCAGCAGTTGTTGCACTAATGCTTTTAGCATTCAGCACGGAGACAACAGCTCAAGAGAAACCATTATTTTCATTTGCTTGCGTATCTGACCTTCACGCGCAACAAGACTTCATTACAGACCCCAACAACATCCGTATTCGTGAGTCTGCAACAAAAACTCTTAGCAAGATAAAAGCTGAGGAGAATGTCGATTTGATAGTTCTTGGTGGAGACTACACAAGTAACAACACCATTCCACAATCAAGTTGGCAAGTAACAAAAGATTTGCTAATTGAGGCATCACGCGGAGCATTCAACGGAACAAAAACTCCTGTAATTTATGTGAATGGTAACCACGAGTATGAGGTTGCAAACTACGACGCCATTCCTAAACCTTACAATGCCGGCGACTACTATGATGTTCCAATGAAAACAGATATTGGAGCATTGGCAGAAGCGGATTGTTTCTATGAAACAGCAATAAACGGAACAGGCGAAGCATTTGAACTTTTGGCTGCATATCACTATGTAGTAAAAGGTTTCGACTTTGTTGTATTGAATGGTGGTAAATACCTATTCGAAACAGCTTCGTCATACGCATACTCTACAGAGTCGGTTGATTGGGTAGCTAACAAACTTGAGGAGATTTACGCAACAGACAAAGACAAAACTGTCTTCTTCCTTGTACACATTCCATTCTCTGACTCAAACCGTTTGAGTAACAAAAACAAAGGTATGGACCGCTACTCTTCAACAACACCCGAGTTTGCAGTAAACTTGAAGAATACTTTAGCAAAATATCCTAACCTTATAATGTTGTATGGTCACGACCACGGAACAGACTCAGCATATATCCGTTCTTCAACAGAGGAGCGTGTAACCGTATATGCTGCTGATGGTTCAAAATACACAGGCACTACAACAGGAACAACAACTCCTACTACCCCAACTACTTCAAGCACATACTATATCCAAAACTACGATTCAAAAGCGTACTTGGGATATAACTCAGAGAACCTTGCTGCAGTAACAACTCAAACATCAGATGTTACATTTGCACAATCAACCATTACATCAGGAGCATTTACTATCAATTTAACAAATGCGCCAAACGATAGTAACGGTAACCCAAGAGAGTATGTACACTGTGGTTCATCAGGTCGTTTTTCAGGAAACTCAGCCAACAACGAATCAGGACAACAAATATATATGTATGAGGTTGCAAACCCCGATGCTGCAACTATAACAGGAACTTTAGCAACAACAATTGAGGGTGGTAAAACATACATGATTGTTGGATTAAAGAGCGGAACATACTACGCTCTTACCGATGAGATGTACCAAAACAACACTACTAACCAACGTATGAATGGTGCTGCTGTTTCAATAAGCGGTAACACTGCAACATACACAGGAAGCGCAAATGTTCTTTGGACAGTTAACGAAAAATCAACACCTGAACCAGAACCCACACCAACTCCTTCTCCATCAGACAAGAGTTTCTTCTCTGCATTTATGGGATCGATGCGTTACTACGAGAACTCTTTTGAGAACGGCCAATTGGCTGACCGTCGTATTATACAAGCCCTAATGGTATATGTATATTCTGACCGCGTTGAGTTGAAGATGAAAAACTATGGAGATGATTCAGGCGATGCTTATTCTAATGGAATTACAGTTAAAAAAGACCTTACTCCATATATCTCATACCGTACAGTAACTCACTCTGACGAGGCAGTAACAGCAAAACCAAATGTTAATTCAGCAGGTGGCGATATTAATAACGGTACTGAAGTTACAATCTCAGTTGATGCTCCGGAATGGCACTCTCTATACTATACAATAAACGGAGAGAACCCAACAGAGGAGAGTGCAAAAGTTGAAAACGGAAAAATTAAATTCACAGCTAATGGTGAAAGTTCTTACTCTGTTAAAGTTGCAGCACAAGAAGGTATCCGCTTGATGAGTGAGAGCATTGAGGTTGTTTACAACATAAAGGACACTTACGGCATTACAGTCTCTGTTGCACCTGCTGTTGGAGGTACAGCACAACTATCAATTAACGACACAGAGGGAACTGTAACTGTTACAGCACAAGCAGCAACAGGTTATGAGTTTGCCGGTTGGAGCGTTGAAGGAGAGATTGTTTCTACTGATTTAACATACACTACAGCACTTGTTGCAAACACTGCATATGTAGCAAACTTTGAGGTAGAGAAATTCAACGTAATAGTAACTGCTGGTGTTGGAGGTACTGTATCAGAGATAAACGAACCTGTTGCATACGGAACAACTCTTACTCTATCAGCAACAGCAGATAGTGGTTACCGATTTGTTAATTGGACAGTAAACGATGTTGAGGTTTCAACCTCTGCAACATTCACAACTGCAGCAATCACAGCTAACATTGAGTACGTTGCAAACTTTAAAGAGTTACCCTCAGGCGAGGAAGCTCCCGAATATTGCATTCCTTCAGGTGCTACATACGTAAATAACTACTTAACGAGTGTAACTACAAGCGGAGCCGATGAGAATATCTCTTACTCTGCAACTTCACACCCAGGTAGTGCATACGTTCTTGTACCGGGTGTTATCAAAGCAACTCCGGGAACTTCATTCACTCTTAATTTTGTTGCAAACTCATTGGGTAGCGGAAGTTCATACACAGTAAGAGAGGACTTGAGATATTGCCACGCATCAATGTTCACCGACTTTGATGTTGACGGAGAGTTTGGAACAGCTGTTCAAACTTGGGGTAACAAACCACCTCAACATAACGTATATGGTAACTACGATGAGTGTATGAACATCACAGCTACAGTTACTATTCCTGAAGATGCACCATTGTGCAGATCACACGTACGTGTTATTTACACTAACGCATGGGGCGACTACCCAAGTGCTTGCACAACTGCTCTTGACAAAGGTATTGCATACGACTTTGCAGTTCAAGTTTACGACCCTATGTCAGGTGTAGAGAATAGCGAAATAAACAACGTTGAGGCTTATGCTTCGGAAGGTGTTATCTACATCAACAACTACAACGGTGTTGTAAAAGTTGTAAACATTGCAGGACAAATTGTAAAAGAGGCATTCGTAAACGACAACACACAAATTAAAGTTGGCAAAGGTATATTCTTTGTTGTAACAGAAAAGGGTGCAAACAAAGTTGTTTGTTACTAATAATAAGAACAGATATAATGTCTGAAAGGCCTTAAAAGCCTAAAGAGTTTTGATAGAAACCGAAGGTCGCTCACATGAGCAACCTTTGGTTTTGTTTTGTAGATATGTAAAAGAAAATGTTGCTGTCCGATAAAAATCAAAAAGAAGAATAAAGATATATTTGAGTCAGAGTAATATTAAAAATTTAATCGCACCATTATAAAACAGAGTGAAAGCCCTGAAGTTTGCAGAAATAGGGCGAGGACTGTTTGAGCGTAAGCGAGTTCCACAGCCCCTGCAAACGAGGGAATAGCTGTAACGGCAAATGAAAATTGACTGAGGGATG
>JAFYRT010000043.1 GCA_017546805.1 Muribaculaceae bacterium
AATTATAAGTTTCTGACTAATGTGTCTATCATATTGATTTCTAATAATAGTACAAGCCCTACTTAATAAGAACATTTTTAATGTATTAATTGACAATCAAATATATTTGTTGTAATTTTTTTTTACCGGACACCAATATTTAAAAACCTACGGCTATTGAATGCCAAACATTGTTTGGCACAGGTCTATTCAGACCTTAGTTACTTTAAGATGTTTTCATAGATTACATGTCTGTCTGAAAATTTCGCGTCCTTGCAGACGCACAAGGATGATACTTCCTTTTCCGTAGGTTTAAAAACCTACGGCTATTGAATACCAAACAAATTGTTTGGCACAGGTCTATTCAGACCAAAAAATGGATGAACACAAATTGTGACAGTATTGAAATTTAGGGCGAAAGGAGTGTACCTATATACATAACTGAGCCCTAATATTGAAAACAACACAGTAGTTTGTCAATTATGACACATCGCCATGGGTGGGGATATCTTAATCAAACATTCCCTCCATTACATCTTCTTCAACCTTAGTCTCTTCGCGGATTGTGGTCTCCTTTGAAATCTCTTCAAAATCGCCTTCGCCACATAAATCCTCGTACTCTTCGGGTACTTCAAAATCTAAATCTTGAGAGTAGCCCAATGTCGGGTCTGCATAAACTTTCTGCATAAACAATCCATATATGGGGAGTGCCATTGATGCTCCTTGACCTACAGACATACGGTCGAAGTGAATTGAGCGGTCTTCGCCTCCTACCCACACTCCTGCTGCAAGTTCAGGCGTAAATGCCATAAACCATCCGTCCGAGTTATTATTGGTTGTTCCTGTTTTTCCACCCATTGGTGCTGTTATTCCATATTTATATCTCATACGAACACCTGTTCCCTCATTTACTACATCTTTTAGTATTGAGAGCATTTTGTAGTAAGCTTGCTGACTTACAACTTCGGTCATATTGGGTGTGAATGTTGATATTACGTTACCAAAATTGTCTTCGATTCGTGTCACATATATAGGATCTACGCGTATCCCTCCATTTGAAAAGGCTGTATATGCTGTTACCATCTCCTCTACTGAAACCTCGGCAGGTCCTAAACATAGTGCCATTACAGGGTCGATGTAATTGCGTATTCCAAACGAGTGCATAAGTGTTGCCAATGATTGAGGTGAGAGCTGATTCATCAACCATGCAGATATCCAGTTATTAGAGGTTGTCAATCCCCAACGAAGTGTTACGTTTTCGCCCACTCTCTTGTCCGACGCATTACGAGGTGCCCACACATCTCCTGTATATTGATCCACTATATAAGGTTGTACGTTTGGTGCCAAATCGCATGGTGTAAAGCCCTCCTCCATAGCTAAGGTATATAGGAATGGTTTTACGGTAGAACCAACTTGACGACGTCCTACTGATGCCATATCATATTGGAAGTGACGGAAGTCAACTCCTCCAACATATGCCTTTACATGTCCGTTTTTAGAGTTAACCGCCATAAATCCTGTATGCAAGAACGATTTGTAGTAACGAATAGAGTCCATGGGGGTCATTGTGGTATCCACAACTCCGCGCAATGTATATACCTGCATATCGCAAGGCGTATTAAATGCGTCATCTATCTCAGCTTCGCTTTTTCCTGCTTTCTTCATTATGCGGTATCTGTCGCTCTGCTTTTTGCTTCTGTCAAGCATAGATTTAACCTCCTCGGGTGTTACATCTTCTGAGAATGGAGCATTGGCTTTACGACGCAACTCTTTGAAAAATTCGGGTTGCAAATATCCGTTTATATGCTCTTGTACCGCAGCTTCGGCATACTCCTGCATGCGAGAATCTATGGTTGTATATATCTTCAAACCATCGGTATAGATATTGTATTTTGAACCATCGGCTTTTTTGTTTTTATTACACCAACCATATAGCGGATTTGTTTCCCATGCTATTGAGTCGTCGATATATTGTTGACGTTGCCAACCTCTGTAATCTGAGCGTTTTGGTTCTTTGGCTGTAAGCATAAGACGCAATTTCTCTCTGAAATAAGGTGCAATACCCTCTTTATGGTCAGCTTTACTGAATTTTAGTGTAATTGGTAATTGAACGAGAGAATCTCGCTCTGCTTCTGTAATATATCCTGCCCTCTCCATTTGCGAAAGAACCACATTACGACGAGCCTGAGTTTGTTCTTTACGACGAACGGGATTGTACAATGCCGGGTTTTTCAACATACCAACAAGCATTGCCGCCTCCTCGGTTTTTAACTTATCGGGAGTAGTGCTGAAGTATACCGATGCAGCAGATTGTATTCCTACTGCGTTATAAAGGAAATCGAATTTATTGAGATACATCTTTATTATCTCTTTCTTTGTATAGAATCGTTCCAATTTTAGAGCTATAACCCACTCTATTGGTTTTTGAAAAAGACGTTCCATTTTACTGTCGGTACTTGGAGAGAACAACTGTTTTGCCAATTGCTGTGTTATTGTACTTCCTCCTCCTGCCGTTCCAACTCCCGATATTCCTTTTACAACAGCTCTTACCAAAGCTCGAATATCTATTCCAGAGTGTTCGTAAAAGCGTTCGTCTTCTGTCGCTATAAGAGCTTCAATAAGAACGGGCGATATATCTTGATAATCGACATAGACACGGTTTGCCTGACTTTGGTGATAGTTTCCTATTACTTTCAAATCAGACGAATATATCTCTGAAGCAAATTTATCTTTAGGATTCTCCAACTCCTCGATGGGTGGCATATATCCTATTTTGCCGTTTGCAATAAGAATAAACAAAATTACTACCGAAATTATGCCTACCGCAAAAAGCACCCATAACGATTTTATAATCTTACTCTCTATCTTTTGATTTTTTATTATTCCCATCTCTATACCAATTACTCTTTTTCTGTGATAATATTACACCCTGTATAGCACAATACGAGACAAAGATAATCTTTTTTTCTTTGAAGACATTTATTCTTTAGTCAATAATAGTCAAAACAAAGCCATTATTTACCATAAAAATTTTTTTATATACACTTTTTAATATTTTTGTTGTTGATAGTTTAATAAGTCTGTTTTTTTTTATAGTTTTGTATTGAGGTAGATATTGTGCCCATACATAAACAGATCTGCCTGATATTTGGAAATTTAAGTTTTTTACATTGCTATTTTTATGAAAAGTGAGAGCTTGGTCTCTATTACCGACTACTCTAAAGAGGAGATTTTAGAGGTATTGGAGAGTGCAAAACATTTTGAAGAGAATCCCAACCAAAAAATTTTGGAGGGTAAAGTCGTGGGTACTCTGTTTTTTGAGCCATCAACCAGAACACGATTGAGTTTTGAGACAGCAGTTACTCGTTTGGGAGGTAGAATTATTGGTTTTTCTGATGCTTCAACTACAAGTTCTACCAAAGGTGAAACTTTGCACGATACCATTAAAATGGTTAGCAACTATGCTGATTTGATTATTATGCGACACTACCTTGACGGTGCTGCAAGATATGCTGCTGAGGTATCGGATACTCCGATTATCAATGCAGGCGACGGAGCAAATCAACACCCCTCACAAACATTGCTTGACCTATATTCTATATATAAGACTCAAGGTACTTTGGAGGGATTGAACATTACTATGGTGGGAGACCTTAAATATGGAAGAACCGTTCACTCTTTGATTATGGCAATGTCGCATTTTAATCCCACATTCCATTTTGTTGCTCCCGACGAACTTAAAATCCCCGATGACTATAAAAAGTTCTGCGATTCAAAAGGAATTAAATATTTTGAGCACACAGAGTTTTCGCAAGATGTTATAAACAACGCAGACATATTATATATGACTCGCGTTCAACGCGAACGTTTTACCGACCTAATGGTTTACGAAAAGGTTAAAGATGTTTATGTTCTTAAAAACAGTATGCTTGATGATTCGAAAGACAATTTAAGAATTCTACACCCGCTTCCTCGCGTAAACGAAATTGCATACGATGTTGATGCCAATCCAAAAGCATACTATTTCCAACAAGCAAAGAACGGAGTATATGCTCGTCAAGCTATAATTTGTAAAGTATTGGGTATTAAAATTTAAGCACTATGATTGAATTAAAGAAAGAGTTAAAAGTGGCAGCTCTTGAAAACGGAACTGTTATTGACCATATACCATCGGACAAACTATTTAAAGTTGTTGAGATTCTAAAACTTTCGGAGCTTGACAAAGCCATTACAATCGGAAATAATCTAACAAGCAAACATACCGAGAAGAAAGGCATCATTAAAATTGCAGACTACTTCTTTAAAGAAAAGGATATTAATAGAATTGCGATTGTTGCTCCAAAAGCGAAAATAAATATCATCAAAAACTACGAGGTAATCGAAAAATATATTGTTGAGTTACCCGATGAGTTATGCGATATTATTAAATGCAACAACCCCAAGTGCATAACAAACAACGAGCCTATGCACTCTGTATTCTATATTCAAGACAAAGAGAGCGTAAGAGCCAAATGCAAATATTGCGAACAAGTTATCACTTTTGAGGATATTAAACTTATATAAAGTTTTTAGTTGTTAGTTTTTAGTTGTTAGAAATATTAGATAATACTTTAAATATTAAACCGACAATTAACAACGAAAACAATGAGTTTCAGTAAGTTCAATAAATGCTTTCATGTTAACTAACAACTAAAAACTAACAACTAAAAACCAACATAAGATGCACGTCGCCTGGAAACCCGGAACAATGATATACCCTCTTCCTGCCGCTCTTGTGAGTTGTGGAGGAAGCGAGGAGGAGTATAATATGCTAACGGTGGCTTGGGTAGGGACTATCTGTACCAACCCAGCGATGTGTTACATTTCTGTTCGTCCCGAAAGACACTCCTACCCAATAATCGAGAAGAATAAGGCTTTTGTTATAAACCTCACCACCGAAGAGATGGCAAAGGCTACCGATTTATGCGGAGTTAAAAGCGGAAAGGATTGCAATAAATGGGAATTGACAGGATTTACTCCCGTTGCATCGGAAGTTGTGGCAGCTCCATACATAAAGGAGTCGCCTTTGTGTATTGAGTGCGAGGTTGAGCAAATTGTAAAGTTAGGCTCACACGATATGTTTATTGCAAAAGTTGTGCAAGTTCTTGCCGACGAAAAATACCTTAACCCCGAAAACGGCAAATTTGAATTAGAGAGAGCCAAACTTCTTGCCTACTCTCATGGGCACTATTATGGTTTGGGCAATGAAATTGGAAAATTTGGATGGTCGGTAATGAAAAAAAGAAAGAAAAAATGAGAATCATTTTTGTACTAATATCTCTACTTCTTATATTGCCACAGTCATTTGCTCAAAACACCAAAGAGAACTGCAATAAAAGATTTAACTTCGGTATTTCGGTATCGGCAAATGCCCCTTTTGTTCACGACCGAAAAATGGTTATAAACGACCTGGAGACAAATAAACCGGATAACGAGACAAGAATGGCAGGTTGCGTTTCGCTTTTTGGTAGGGTAAACATGAAAAAACACTATCTACAGTTAGAAGCAGGCAACTCAATTATCAGAGATATTGTGATATTGGATATCAAAGATTTCGGATACCCTACACACCAAGAGATAAACTCTCGAAATTTTGCAATAACATTGGACATCCCTTTAGTATATGGTTACAACTTTGTTAAAAGAGACAATTATGAGTTATCGCTCTTTGCAGGTCCAAAGATGAGATACACATACTACAACAAAGAGAATATATCCAACCCTCAAGGCATTGCATTTACCTTAAAAGAAGGTATAAACCCATTTACAGCATGTTGCATTATTGGCATGGGTGCAAAAATATCGAGACTTTTTATCGATTTCAGATATGAGTTTGCAATCACTGTTCACAACAAACCCGGGACATATTCTCTATACGAAAACAACACTTTTATATCGGAAGGAACTTTCTACGCTAAAAGAGCTATAAATTTATTGAGTTTTTCTTTGGGAGTTATTTTGTAAGTATTAACATTATGAGTAACTTTGCAGCTCATTTCAGTAGCACCGAAAATTTAGTGCTGACAAACTTTTGAATTTATATTAACACATATCATATTTTATGGAAAGAGATAACAAAATCTTTGACATCATCAAGAGAGAGAGAGAGCGTCAAATGAAGGGTATCGAGCTTATTGCTTCAGAGAACTTCGTTAGCGAGCAAGTTATGGAGGCTATGGGTTCATGCCTTACTAACAAATACGCTGAGGGCTACCCTGGTAAAAGATACTACGGTGGTTGCGAGGTTGTTGACGAATCAGAGCAACTTGCTATTGACAGAATTAAAGAGCTTTACGGTGCAGAGTGGGCAAACGTTCAACCACACTCTGGTGCACAAGCTAACATGGCTGTATTTATGGCATGTATGAATCCGGGAGATAAATTCTTGGGATTGAACCTTTCACACGGAGGTCACCTTTCTCACGGTTCTCCAGTAAACTTCTCTGGACTTTGTTTCCAAGCATTGGAGTATGGTGTTAAAGAGGATACTGGATATGTTGATTACGAAATGATGGAGGAGGTTGCTCTTCGCGAGCGTCCAAAATTGCTTATCGGTGGTGCTTCGGCTTACTCTCGTGAGTGGGATTATGCTCGTATGCGCGCTATCGCTGATAAGATTGGTGCTATCTTCATGGTAGACATGGCTCACCCAGCAGGTCTTATCGGTGCAGGTCTTTTGGAGAACCCTCTAAAATATGCTCACATCGTAACTTCAACAACTCACAAAACTCTTCGTGGTCCTCGCGGAGGTATCATCTTGTTAGGAAAAGACTTTGATAACCCATGGGGTAAAACAACTCCTAAAGGCGAAATACGCAAAATGTCTGCATTGTTAGACTCTGCTGTATTCCCTGGAGTACAAGGTGGTCCACTTGAGCATGTTATTGCAGCTAAAGCTGTTGCTTTTGGTGAGGCTCTTACTCCTTCATACAAAGAGTATCAAACTCAAGTTAAAAAGAATGCAGCTTGTATGGCTAACGCATTCATTGAAAAAGGATACAAAATCATTTCAGGTGGTACAGACAACCACTGTATGTTGATTGACCTTCGCACTAAATTCCCTGAACTAACAGGTAAAGTTGCAGAGAAAGTTCTTGTTTCTGCTGACATTACAGTTAACAAAAACATGGTTCCTTTCGACAGCCGTTCACCATTCCAAACTTCAGGTATCCGCGTAGGTACTCCTGCTATCACTACTCGTGGAGCTAAAGAGGATTTGATGGTTAAGATTGTTGACCTTATCGACACTGTACTTGCTAACCCTGAAAACGAAGGGGTTATCAAAACTGTACGCGAAGAGGTTAACAAAACAATGAAAGATTACCCTCTATTCGCATACTAAGAGAGGATTAAATAGTTAAAAAATCCGCACATAAAATGGTGCGGATTTTTTAGCGTTATAATACTTATGAAGAATTACAAAAATCATTAATAAATTAATCTAATTATGTTTACTAGTTTTAAAGGATTTGACCTTATTGACAAATACCAAAAAGCTAAAAAGGCAAAAAAGGATAATAAGAAAAGCAACAATGCAAAACTTTTCAAGATTTTGTTTGTTGTAGCAGTTTCTCTTATCCTATGGTTCTTGCCATCTGACAGCTTTGGTATAGAGAATTTAACAGCAATTGAACAACGAGTTATTGCTATTTTTGCATTCGCAGTTTTGATGTGGATTTTAGAAGCTATTCCATCTTGGTCTACTTCTATGTTGGTGGTTGTACTTCTGCTTGTAACTTGTTCGGATGGCGGATTAAACTTCCTTACTAAAGGCGCTGACGCAGCAGCAATTGGTACTACAATCAAATACAAATCGTTGATGGCATGTTTTGCAGACCCAATCATCATGCTATTCATCGGAGGATTCGTGTTGGCTATAGCAGCTACAAAAAGTGGTTTGGACTCAGTATTGGCAAAAGCTTTGCTTAAACCTTTTGGAACACAATCAAAATTTGTTCTTCTTGGATTCTTGTTGGTAACAGCAATCTTCTCAATGTTCTTGAGTAACACTGCCACTGCTGCCATGATGCTTACTTTCCTTACTCCTGTATTGAAAGCTCTTCCTGCTGATGGTAAAGGTAAAATTGCATTGGCTATGTCTATTCCTGTTGCCGCTAACATTGGTGGTATGGGTACTCCAATTGGTACTCCTCCAAATGCTATTGCACTTAAAGCTTTGAACACTTCTGTTGCTGACGGAGGTTTAGGATTGAACATTGGTTTTGGCGACTGGATGATGTTTATGTTACCATTTACTCTTCTTATCATCTTCATTGGATGGTTCCTATTAGTTAAGATGTTCCCATTCAAAGCTAAAACTATTGAGTTGGATATTAAAGGAGAGAATAAAAAAGATTGGCGTTCAACTCTTGTTAAAATTACATTCGCTGTAACAATCTTGTTGTGGATGACAGACAAACTTACAGGTTTGAACGCAAACGTTGTTGCTATGATTCCTGTTGGTGTATTCTGTGCTACAGGTGTTATCACTCGTAACGACTTGTCAGAAATCAACTGGAGCGTTCTTTGGATGGTAGCCGGAGGTTTTGCTCTTGGTGTTGCTCTTAACGAGAGTGGATTGGCTGCTCACATGATCAACTCAATTCCATTTGACACATGGCCAGCATTGTTGGTAATCATTGGTTCAGGATTAATCTGTTACCTATTGTCTAACTTTATCTCAAACACTGCTACTGCAGCATTATTAGTTCCAATTTTGTCAGTTATTGGTAAAGGTATGGGAGACTCTCTTGCTTCATTAGGTGGAGTTTCTGCACTATTGATAGGTATTGCAATTTCAGCATCATTGGCTATGATTTTACCAATCAGTACACCTCCTAATGCTTTGGCTCACGCAACAGGTATGATTGAGCAAAAAGATATGGTTAAAACAGGCGTAATCATGGGTATTATAGGCTTGGTATTAGGCTACACAATGCTTATTGTACTTGGTTCATTCGGACTTATCTAATTTTAGTTTTTAGTTGTTAGAGAACTATATAAACTTTTAATATTTGGCGACCCTTGGAAGTATCAAACTTTCGGGGTCGCCTTTTTATTAGATAATTTATTTATCTCACACTCTTGATGATAACAATGATATTCTGTATATTTGTTGTTAGTGAAATATATAGAGTATGAGATTTAAAGGAATAGCTATTATAGCAATGGCATTAATTACAACCTTGATTGGTTGCCAAACAGATGAAACAAGTATGGAAAAGAAAGATACTCCTGTGATTGACGCAATTATGGCACGTCGTTCAATAAGAAAATACAAAGATACTCCCGTAGAGCGAGAGCTACTGCAAAAGATTGCTGAGTGCGGAGTAAACGCTCCTAATGCAATGAATAAACAAGAGTGGGAAGTGCGTATTATAGATGACGCAAACTATCTAAATGAGGTGACAGAGCTAATGAAGGTTGATATGCCTTTCTTTGTAAAGAGCGACGAACCCGGCTTTAGAAACGGATTCCGTAATGCCACTGCCATTATTGCGGTTGCCTGCCCCGATGACGAAACAGGCATGACTCTGCTTAATGTTGGTCTTATGGGCGAAAATATGTGTCTTGCCGCTCAAGAGCTTGGACTTGGTACATGTATAATGGGAGGTCCTTCGATGTTCTTAAACACAAACGAAAAGGCGAAACCATATCTTGATAAGTTAGGCTTTAGCGAGGGTTATAAACTACGCTACGTGCTTGGTGTGGGATACCCTGATGAGGCTCCCGATGCCAAACCAAGAGACCTATCCAAAATAAAGTTTGTTGAATAAAAATTGGTATTATAGATAACAATATTCTTATATTGGGTATAGGAGGTGCAGGAGGAAATATAATTAATGCTATCCACAGAGATAGTAAGAACTCAACTCTACGCAATGCTCGTTATATATATGCCGACAATGAAGCCAGAAAATTCATTGAAGGGTTGGTTTAAATAAAGACAAAATAATGAATTTTTCAAAGCATTACCTTGCATACTTACACCCATCATATGGACATTATCCTCAGTCTAACCAACTGAAAATCAAAATAATTTACACCGATTAACAAATATTAACGAGGGGGGGGGGGGGGTAAATTGTATATTAAATATTTTGCTGTTAATGCTCTTAAACATAACTTTGCTGTCGAAATATAAAGAGAGCATTTATTATACTATGAAAAAGATAATTATATTTTGTTTAGCAGTTTTTGCTTTTGCAACTGTCAATGCGCAAGATATTCCATACTCAAAATATATTAATTTCAGCAAGGAGGAGTTTAAAGATAACCACTTTAAATATTACAAAAACACTAATACTTGGGTTGTAAGCAAGTGTAATGGTTTTAACGAATTTGTTAACGTAATGGCCATTATTGCTGATGCAGAAGAGGAGGTTCGTCCTGACCAAAACGACTACACCATTTTGGTACAAATGGGCGAGGGCGATAGTGTTGCTTTTGTAAATGTCTCTTTCTATAAAGACGAAACATATCACAAGTTGCTTACATTTTTAACCAATAATTGTAAAGATCTTATTCAAACATCATCAAACAAACTCACCAAACATCAAGCGACATTTGAGGGTTATGCTTTGGAGTTAAATATGGAGCAACACATTATCAGTCGCACTTCGGCTCGCACAGCAGATTACAAAACAGTTAAGAATGTTGATGAATCGTATAACGAGTACAAATTCATAATCAAAACAGGAGTTACGCCTACTTCGAAATATCTTGACAAGAAAGCAAATAAAAATGCTAAACGCGACGAAAAGGGCAAAAAGAAAAAAAATGTAGACGACCTAATGTAAGAGTTCGTTAATAACTAAGGCAATATTGCACAATTTATATAAAACACATTTATCATGAAAAAGATTTTATTTATGATGGCTATAGCTCTTGGGCTATTAGTAAGTTCTTGTGGTATTACACAACAAGCTACTCAAAACGTAAACGAGTTGCAAACTCAAGTTGTTTTAACAGAGGCTAACTACCAAGTTGTTGGTACAGCAACTGCCGAGCTAACACAAAAGTATGTATTTGGTTTTGGTGGTATCTCTAAAAAAGCTCTTGGTCAATCAGCTATGAGCGCTATGATGAAAAATGCAGATCTTCAAGGTGGTGCTCGTGCTATCATCAACGCTAACGTTGAGTACGATGTTGTTTCTTACTTAGGAATCTACACTAAAGTAACTGCTACTGCAACAGGAACTATCATCGAATTTACTAAGTAATTTATTAATTGCGTAATAACAGAGAGAGGAGCAAATTACGAATTTGCTCCTCTTTTTATGTCTTTATTTATGGGAAAAACAAGGCTTCTTGGTATCCTCTACTCTCTGTTATTAGTTCATTGGTATTTCCGGATTTGGAACAGATAGAGGCAAGCCTCCCTCTTGTGAGAGATAGAACATATACAGCACAACCGGCTCTGTGCCTCGATTCTCGCCATAATGGATGGAATCTACCATTTCCACAACCACATCGCCTGCATGAAGGGTTGTGGTTTTTCCGTCAAGTCCAATGATTGTTAATTCGCCTTGCACCAACACTCCATGATTCATGGCTACGTGATGATGCCACCCCAATTTCTCTCCTGCGGGTATTTCATATTTTACAGCCACCAATTCGGGCTTCCCCTGTGGGTAGTCAGGGAGCTCTTCTCCATTCCAACTTTGTGTGGTACGGAGCAATTCTGTTCTTACCATTTGGGTAACTGAATTACTATTCTCACTCTTATTGCAAGATGTAAAAACATTAAGGCTACATAATAATGTTGCTGCAACAAGGTATTTCATGGTTATCTTCATAATTCTTTTTCAGATTTTACTTTTACTCTACTTTAAACTCAATTGTGTATTCCTCTTCGGAGTCTTCAACATTGTAATAAGTAAAGGTGTATGTATCCTTAAAGTTTCTACTTATCCAAGTTCTTTTCTTTTTATGCAAGTCTTGCTCAAAATTCGAAATGAATTGTTGAATTGTTAATCTACTTTCATCATCTGTATCAGCCAAGTTAAATTCATGGTCATCGGCTTTCCAGAATTTTGAGTGAGTAGTTGCCAGCATTGTATTCAACTCTTCGCTATATGGCGAAACGTCCATCATCCAGCGTTGTTCGCAGCGTGGAGGTGGCGCCATGCGGAAACTTATGCGATTGGTTGTTTCTTTATCATAATAGAAATCGATGTTATACACATATAAAGAGTGTGGATATAGTAAACTTGTGGTTACACTTGTTTGATCATATAGTCGATATGACCCTGTTGGGTTAGATACTTGCCAAATCCAACTTTGATCTACCACACACTCGCGTCGCATAATAGTTGGTGCTGTTGAGTGATATGGCTTAAAGAATAGTCCCACTCTTGATGTTGGAATGTTATTTCCTTTATATCTCCACGAAACTATACCGTTTGCAGTAGATGCTATAATCTCCAAGTTATCGATTGTTTGCGATGTTGATTTATCGTAACTTATACTAAATCCTAAGCTTGTATATGGATCTGAGCCCAAACATAGACCTCCATCAAATCCATAACTAATACCGGAACTTACATCGACACTTCCGATACTATTTTTTGGAGAATATTCCTCTACTCTAACTCCATTAACAGGCTCAATTTGTTTGATGTCAGGCAGCCATACTACATCATCGCCGGATACATCGAAGTTATCGGTATGGGCATGACAGATACTCTTACTCTTGATATCACACATATAAGGACCATAGAATTTAATTTGATCGTAGTAAGATTCCATTTTTATGAAGTCAGGGAAATATCCTCCCAATCCATCAACTTTTCGCCACTCTTTTTCTGATTCCGGTCCGCAATTAAGTTTATCGTTGTATGAAATTATCTTCTTATATACGCAGTAATAGTCTGCTTCATTCATATATACTGCACATATCTCAAATGATATTTTTACAGGTAGAACACCATTTAAAGCTTTCGAGGGCAATTCTGCCTCCATTGTATAATCCACTTTCTGAACTGTACATATATCTTCTAACTTATATTTTTGCGCTTCATTACGGAGGTTTAGATCATTTGCTGATTTTGTGCGTATGGCTTCCATCTGCAAAGCATAATAGTCACACTCATTAATCCACTCTGTAAGAACATCAGCAAAAAGTCCATTTTCGTATGGTGTGCGCTCCTTTACAACTGACTGATTATCTTCTTGTTCATTTACAGTTTCGGTAACCTCGCCTGTTTCTGTATTTACAGTCCTTGTTGTTATTATTGATTCTGAATTATTATTAACTCGCTCAACAATATGGAAGTTTGAACCTCTGATACCTATTGCTTCGGCAATAATACCTCTTGTATCGGAGTTAAGCATAAACATATCGTCAAGTCTTTGAGGATCTTGACATATCTCAAAGAATGCCTCAAAGGTTTGTCGAATATCGTTAATTGCCTCAAACTGAGCAAGGGCTTCCCTTCCCTCCTCTGTAGATTCCAGATATTGATATACTGCTGTTACAAATTCAGAGAAATAGTAGAAACTATCTAATGTAGGCTCAACAATAATCACATTTTTGCCAAGAAGTAGTTGTATGACAATTGCTGCAAAATCGTCTTCTAAACTCTCAATTTGAGAGCCATGGATTACTATTGTTGATATATCTACAATATTGTCCAAATTTACCTCAGGCATCTTGTTTACTAAACGATTAACAAGAGACTCTCCAAAATTTGTATACGAGTATGGGAATATATACGCCGGCATCGATGAAGTAACCGTTAGTTTATCTTCGTTCGTTGTCTCATACTCCACTACATCATATTGTAGTAGATCCGGTTGAATACCATCTTCTTGATCTTTGCAAGATATTACCATTAAGGTTACCATCAAGAATAATATTGACCTAACCAATAACTTCTTTTTCATCATGTTATTTTTTTTATTTTATTAATTCATTATTTGGCATCAAAGTTAATTAGTCGGCCCTTAAAAAGCCATTAAATATTTATTAATCAAATAAATAAGAATATAAATATTTGGAAATATCTGCAAGATTTTATATCTTTATGGTATAAAACTTGCAGATTTCTATGTTAAAAATATCGCCCAAC
>JAFYRT010000044.1 GCA_017546805.1 Muribaculaceae bacterium
CTCGAACAGTCCTCACACTTTATCCTGCAAACTTCAGGGCTTTCACTCTGTTTTATAATGGTGCGATTTATTTTTTTAATATTACTCTGACTCAAATACGTCTTTATTTCTCTTTTTGATTTTTATCGGACAGCAATAATTTTTATATTACTATATAAATAAGCTATATTTGCATATCAATAATTTAATCACAATTCTTAAAATGGTTTTACCAAGCAATATTAAAGCGGTTTTATTCGATATGGACGGTGTTATTTTTGACACTGAGGATTTATATACAGATTTTTGGAAGAGAGAGCTGTTCTGCTACCTTCCCGATGACCCCGATATATTTGACAAAGTAAAAGGCTCTACACTCAATGACATTCTTACTCGATACTTTAAAGAGGATGAGGTTAGAGAGAAGGTTGTTGCGGCAATAGACCATTTTGAAACAACCATGCCTTTTATATATATACGTGGCTACGAAAGCTATTTCAAAAGCATTAAAGAGAAAGGATATAAATGTGCCGTTGTAACAAGTTCAAATGACAAGAAGATGGCAAATGTTTTTAAAACATATCCGACATTTAAAAACCAATACGATACTATTATCACAGCAGATGATATTACTCTTTCAAAGCCCAATCCTCAATGTTTTCTACTTGCCGCAGAACGATTGGGAGTAAAACCTGAAGAGTGTGCTGTTTTTGAGGACTCAATTCATGGACTCAATGCCGCACGTGCAGCAGGTATGTATGTTGTTGGTGTAGCAACTTCAAACCCATACGATGTGGTTAAGGCAATGAGTGATGTAATAATCAATGATTTTGAAGATACTTTATGATAGAGACATTTTTATATAAGTTGAATAGCGGGAAAAATTCGAAACTAAAATATTTTCTATCGAATTACCTGCAACTGTTAATACCCAATTCTCTATATAGAATAAGAAGAAAATATGTTATAAACAAATGCAAAAAGAGAGAAGATTGGGAATATATAAAAAGCAGGGTTGATTATTATAATAAACTATCCGAGAAATCGACATTGCCTGAATCATCGCAAAAAATAAAAGAGCATAAAATAGGCAAGCAAAAGGTATATTTCTTTGATTCATTTTGTTATATCAGATGGTTTAATAAAGAACTTAAATGGAGTTTCCTTCCTGGAGATATAATACACGTTCCCGAAGTTCCTACAATAGTAAAGAGTCGTCCATTGGTTGAGAATAATCAAAATTCAATAATTTTGAAATTAGACAAAGTAAGACACTTTATTTTTGTCAATGATAAAAAACAATTCTCTGAGAAAAAGGATATTGCCATTTTTAGAGGTAAAGTAGCAGGAAAGGATAACAGAATTTTGTTTATGAATAAGTTTGCCGATAATCCTATGTTTGATGTTGGCGACGTAAGTAAGCAAATTACAAATCCCAAATGGAAGAGTGGGAAGAAAACCATTGCCGACCATCTCGACTACAAATTCATAATGGCTCTTGAGGGAAACGATGTAGCAAGCAATTTAAAATGGGTTATGTCCTCTAATTCAATTGCCGTAATGCCACGTCCAACTTGCGAAACTTGGTTTATGGAGGGCAAACTAATTCCCAACTACCACTACATTGAAGTTAAGGATGATTTCTCTGACCTTGAAGAGCGATTAAGATATTACATCGAACATCAAGACGAAGCAGAAAAGATTATTGAGAATGCCCATAACTATATAAAAGCATTCAAAGACAAAAAGAGAGAAAAACTAATTTCTCTACTTGTACTCGATAAATACTTCAAATTGACAAACGAATAATTATATTTTATAAACGTAAAAGAGGGAGATTTGCAACAAATCTCCCTCTCGCTTTATGTAAGCTGTTTATCTACTATTTATACTCATCCCAAGACAAGATTCCTACCTCGTCGATTGGTTTATTGATAAATGCATTGATATATGCTGTTGCAAGACGTGCATTTGTCAATAGAGGAATGTTGTGGTCAATTGCAGAACGACGTATGCGGTAACCGTTAGTCAACTCACGTTTAGTATGGTTCTTTGGTATGTTAACAACCAAGTCGATAGCGTGATTTGAAAGAAGGTCAAGAATGTTCTCTCCCTCCTCGTCGGGCCAACATACAGGATATGCTTTAACACCGTTTGAGTTAAGGAATACAGATGTTCCCTCTGTTGCATATATTTTGTATCCGTTATCTGCCAATACTTTGCATGAATCCAATAAATCAACTTTACCACGAGCATCACCTGATGATACCAACACAGCTTTTGATTTATCGGGTACTCTGTGACCTACAGATATCATAGCATTCAACAACGCCTCATCAAAGTCAGCTCCGATACATCCAACCTCTCCTGTTGATGACATATCTACTCCTAATACAGGGTCAGCTTTGTGCAAACGAGCAAATGAGAATTGAGATGCTTTGATACCAATGTAATCGATATCGAATGTTGATGTATCTGCTTTCTCAACAGGCTCGCCCAACATAATGCGAGTGGCTGTTTCGATGAAGTTGCGTTTCAATATTTTTGATACGAATGGGAAACTGCGTGATGCACGTAGGTTACACTCAATTACTTTTACATCGTTGTTTTTAGCCAAATATTGAATATTGAAAGGTCCTGAGATGTTTAACTCTTTTGCAATCTTCTTGCTTATACGTTTGATGCGGCGAACTGTCTCCATGTAGATTTTTTGTGCAGGGAAAACAAGTGTTGCATCTCCTGAGTGAACTCCTGCAAACTCGATGTGCTCTGAAATTGCGTACTCAATAACCTCTCCGTTGCGAGCTACTGCATCGAACTCAATCTCTTTAGCATTTTGCAAGAACTCTGACACCACTACGGGGAACTCTTTTGATACTTTTGCTGCAGCACCAAGGAACTCATACATTGAGTCGTGGTCGTAGCAAACATTCATTGCAGCACCTGACAATACGTAGCTTGGACGAATCAATACAGGGAATCCAACCTCCTCTACGAATTTGTCGATATCCTCAAAGCTTGTAAGCTCTTTCCAGCGTGGTTGGTCGATACCAAGAGAGTCAAGCATTGCAGAGAATTTATGACGGTTCTCAGCACGGTCGATTGAGATAGGAGATGTTCCCAATACAGGCACTTGACGACGATATAGTTTCATTGCCAAGTTGTTTGGAATTTGACCTCCCACTGATACGATAACTCCACGAGGTGACTCAAGGTCGATAACGTCCAATACACGCTCGAAACTCAACTCATCAAAGTATAGTTTATCGCACATATCGTAGTCTGTCGATACAGTCTCTGGGTTGTAATTAATCATAATTGATTTGTAACCCAAGTTGCGACATGTATTAACTGCGTTTACTGAACACCAGTCGAACTCAACCGAGCTACCGATACGATATGCTCCGGAACCCAATACTACAATGTTTTTACCTGAATTGTAATCGTAACGTATTTGGTGAGCATCTACTCCGTATGTTACATATAGATAGTTTGTCAACTCGGGATATTCCGAAGCAACTGTGTTGATACGACATACTTTAGGAGTAATGTTCAAGCTCTTACGATACTCTCTCAAACGGATTATATCTGATTCGAATCCTGCTTCTGGATTCTCAACATAACGTACAATTTGGAAGTCGCTAAATCCTAAACGTTTTGCCTCTGCCAATACATCTGCTGGCAACTCCTCAATGCGATTATATTTTGACAATACCAATGTATAGTCATATATGTTTTTCAAACGAGACAAGAACCATGGGTCGATTTTTGTCAACTCCTCGATACGCTCTACACTATATCCCTCCTCGAATGCTTTTGCAATTGCAAAGATACGAAGGTCTGTTGGGTGTGATAGAGAGTAGTCAAGATCGTCAAACGCAATGTCGCGGTTTCCTACGAATCCGTGCATTCCTTGACCAATCATACGAAGACCTTTTTGGATAATCTCCTCAAAGCTCTTACCAATTGACATAATCTCACCAACTGATTTCATTGCAGAACCAATCTCACGGTCAACACCTGCAAATTTAGTCAAGTCCCAACGAGGAATCTTAACAATCATATAATCAACCGATGGTGCTACGTATGCCGAGTTTGGAGTTCCCATTTCACCGATTTGGTCAAGTGAGTAACCCAAAGCCAATTTAGCTGCAACAAATGCCAAAGGATAACCTGATGCTTTAGAAGCCAATGCCGAGCTACGGCTCAAACGAGCATTAATCTCGATGATACGATAGTCGTTAGTTACAGCATTGAATGCATATTGAATGTTACACTCTCCTACAATACCGATGTGACGAACAACTTTCTTGGCAATGTCTTGCAACATTGTAATTTGCTCCTCAGAAAGCGATACGATAGGAGCAACTACGATACTCTCTCCTGTGTGGATACCAAGTGGGTCGAAGTTCTCCATTGGAACTACAGTAAAGCAGTGGTCGTTCTTATCGCGAATAACCTCAAACTCTATCTCTTTCCAACCTTTCAATGACTCCTCAACAAGAATTTGTTTTGAGTGAGCAAGTGCGCTCTCGCAAAGAGTTCTGAATTCCTCTTCGTTGTTACAGATTCCCGAACCCAATCCTCCAAGAGCATATGCCGAACGTACCATTACGGGGAAACCAATACGGTGAGCAACCTCAATTGCATCTTCCATTGTCTCTACCGCTTGTGATACGGGAGTTTTTGCTGAAATTTCGTCAAGTTTTTTAACGAACAAGTCGCGGTCCTCAGTAATCATGATTGCCTCAACCGATGTTCCTAAAACTTTAACTCCATATTTTTCAAGAGTTCCGTTTAGGTATAGCTCGGTTCCACAGTTCAATGCTGTTTGACCACCGAAAGCCAAAAGAATACCATCGGGACGCTCTTTTTGAATTACTTTCTCTACAAAGTCAGGAGTGATGGGAAGGAAATATACTTTATCTGCCACTCCCTCTGAAGTTTGTATAGTCGCGATATTGGGGTTAATCAAAACTGTCGAAATTCCCTCCTCTCGCAATGCTTTTAACGCTTGTGATCCAGAGTAATCAAACTCGCCGGCTTGTCCAATCTTTAAGGCTCCTGAGCCAAGCAACAATACTTTTTTCATTTTCATCTCCATAGGTAAATATTTTTCTAATGTTTATTTCTTTCGTTTGGGCAAAAAAAATACCGACACCTCGGTTAAAGAGGACGCCGGTTTACTTCTGTTTCGGTTACATATTTTAGTAAAGTTAACCGACGGTCTTTTTTCACCGATTGCAAAGATAACAATAATCTATGAAAGAATCCATATTATTTATAGTCTATTTTACAAAAAAATTACACTTTTTATTTTTTACAAAAAGTTTAGGTTCCATTTATAAGTTTTATAGCTTTAAATAGTTGATATTAGAACACTTTTTTTTACCTTTGTCGCTTTCAAAAATAAGAGATTAGGATATGCCAACATCTTTAAGATTCAGAGTTATAGAAAATGCGTTCTTGAAACGCCCCGTTGAGGTTAAACTTCCCGATGAACGTCCATCGGAATATTTTGGAAAATATGTATTCAACCGCGCAAAAATGCAACAGTTTTTACCACAAGATATATACGAGAAACTTACTAACTCTATTGATAACGACACGCCTATTAATCGCGATATTGCTGATGCAGTAGCAGAAGGAATGAAAAAATGGGCAATCAGTATGGGTGCTACGCACTACACACACTGGTTTCACCCACTGACCGAAGGTACTGCAGAGAAACACGATGCCTTTGTTGAATTGGACAAAGACG
The DNA here is from genome assembly GCA_017546805.1 of Muribaculaceae bacterium. GTDB lineage: Bacteria > Bacteroidota > Bacteroidia > Bacteroidales > G3-4614 > Caccoplasma_A. Next base: position 5,741 of record JAFYRT010000044.1, read on the forward strand.
GCAATATGATTGAGCGTTTAAGCGGTAAGTTGCTTATACAACAAGAACCCGATGCTTCGAGTTTCCCCAATGGTGGTATAAGAAACACATTTGAGGCTCGCGGATACTCTGCTTGGGACCCATCTTCTCCTGCATTTATTGTTGATGATACATTGTGTATCCCAACTGTGTTTATTGCATATACAGGAGAGTCGTTGGACTACAAAGCTCCTCTTTTGAAAGCTCTTCACGCAGTTGACAAAGCAGCTGTTGAAGTTTGCAAATATTTTAATCCTGAAGTAAAAAAGGTTATAGCATATTTGGGTTGGGAACAAGAGTTTTTCTTGGTTGACGAGGGATTGTATGCCGCTCGTCCCGATTTGCTTTTGACAGGACGCACCCTTATGGGACACGAAAGTTCAAAGAACCAACAATTGGACGACCACTATTTCGGTGCTATCCCCTCTCGTGTAATTGAGTTTATGAAGGAGGTTGAGATTGAGTGTTTGAAACTTGGTATTCCTTTGAAGACTCGCCACAACGAGGCCGCTCCAAATCAGTTTGAGTTTGCTCCAATTTTTGAGGAGTGCAATCTTGCAAACGACCACAACCTATTAATGATGGCTACTATGCGTAAAGTTGCACGAAACCATGGTTTTAGAGTATTATTGCACGAAAAACCTTTCAAAGGGGTTAATGGTTCGGGTAAACACAATAACTGGTCGCTTGGAACAGACAACGGCATTATGCTAATGTCTCCCGGCAAAACTAAAAACGACAATCTTCGCTTTATTACATTCATTGTAAATGTTATTAAAGCTGTTTATAAATACAACGGATTACTTAAAGCAAGTATATCTTCGGCAACCAATGCTCACCGTTTGGGTGCGGCAGAGGCTCCTCCTGCAATTATCTCAATCTTCCTTGGTTCACACTTAACTAAAGTGTTGCAACACATCGGTAGTGAGGATTTGGATAACTTGGAGGCATCATCAAAACAAGGTATAAACTTGGATATTCCACAAATACCCGAACTTTTGATTGACAATACCGACCGCAACAGAACATCACCTTTTGCATTTACAGGAAACCGTTTTGAGTTCCGTGCCATTGGAGCAGAGGCAAACTGCGCATCGGCGATGATTGCACTTAACTCGGCAGTTGCAAAACAACTTAACGACTTTAAACGCGATGTTGACGAGAAGATAGCAATGGGAATAGACCAACAAAATGCTATTCTTTCGGTTCTTGGAGAGTATGTTAAAGAGAGCATGGATATCTGCTTTGACGGTAACGGATATAGCGATGAGTGGAAACAAGAGGCTGCTCGCCGAGGTTTGGATTGCGAAACAAGCGTTCCTCTAATATTCGATAACTATATGACAAAAGAGACAATCGAGATGTTCTCTGAAACAGGAGTTATGACCGTAAAAGAGTTGGAGGCTCGCAACGAGGTTAAGTGGGAAACATACACTAAAAAGATTCAAATTGAGGCTCGTGTACTTGGCGACTTGGCTAAAAACCATGTTATACCAACAGCAACAAAATATCAAAGCGAACTTATTGAAAACGCATATAAATTAAAACTTCTATTCTCTGCTGAAAAAGCAGAAAAACTTTGTGGTAAGGAGTTGGATACTATCGAAGATATAGGCACAAGAGTTGAGGCTATCAAAACATTTGTTGATGATATGATTGCCGCTCGTAAAGAGGCCAACAAGATTGAGGATATGCGTGAACGTGCCATTGCATACCATGATACCGTTTCGCCTTATTTCCAAAAAATCAGAGCAAACATCGACCGCTTGGAGTTGGTAGTTGACGACAAAATGTGGACACTGCCAAAATACAGAGAGTTGTTGTTTATAAGATAGTTGTTAGTTGTCGGCTACGCCGCCCTACGGGTAGTTGTTAGTTGTTAGAGATATTAGGCTAATTAGTCTAATTGGTTATATAAGAACACGTGTACCTACTTTTACAAAGAAAATCTCTACCGAAAAAATATCGGCAGAGATTTTCACTATTTGAGTTACTTTTAAATTCTAAAAAGGCAGAACTTTATTTACATTCCTAATTTCTAATTCCTAATTTCTAATTGGAGCGAAGCGACTAAGGGCATACTGCACGGACAGATTGCCCGTAGCAACGGTAGCTGTAGCGCCAATCTACGTAGCCCGGACTGAAGTTCACGTTGCAAGCGTAGTAGCTGCTGAGCGTGCTGAGCGAACTCGACCAGAAGTTGCCGAAACTGCCCGCATTGTAGAGATCGTCGTAGCCGCGATAGCCCGTAGCAGGAAGAAATATGGAGTTTCCGTTCTTTTTGCTTGTTACTTTATAGCCTTTTACTCCGTTTTGTGTGGTCCAGGTCCAAGTACAGTTTGAGGTATTGCGTAATTCATCTTGCTCCGCGCTTGTCGGCATTCGCCATTTGCCTCCCCAATTTACTCGCGCTGCATCGTCTGATAGTTCAAGTGTGGTTTTATTATCTACTGTGCCAGCACTTGATTTTGTACAATATTTGGTCACTATTTTAGATCCATATTTGTAGGTATCCCAGTCGTAATAATCTTTTGGTTGAGTCTCGCCCCATGCAAAGTAATCGCCATACTCCTCGGGTGATGTTGCTCCCACATTGCAGGTTGCCCATTTTACTGATAAGCCGAGATCTACGTATTCAGGTGTAAATTCTGCAAAATTGGCTACATACTCTGTGTTTGCTGTTATTGTTGCTGTGTAGGGGTTTTCTACAGATACCTCTTCTCCGTTTACGGTCCAATTGACAAAGTTGTAGCCTTCGTTAGGTGTTGCGGTGAGCGTTACTTGTCCATTAGGAGCCACTTGTGTTTTATTTGCTGTGGCGGTTCCGCCTTCGCCTGAGATTACACTTACTTTTTTGTCATTTGAGCATGAAGTAAACATTAGTGCAAACGGTACGACAAGCATACTTATGATGCTTAAATAATTCTTTAAGTGTTTCATATTGGTTTTTATTTTATGTTTTAATATTTTTATTTAGGTAAAGACAAATGTAGTTGTTTTTGTTTGTTTAACAATTTTTTTAGTTAAAAAAAGATAACTAAGATGAGTAAAAATTCATTTCTAATTGTGGCGTAGCCACGAACTAATTTCTAATTATCTAATAACTCTCTTAACCTTTCCCGAATAGGTCTCAACAAACATTGAGAGGAATTTTATCTGTTTGGGTGATTTGTGCTTTGGCAAAGCCTCTTTGAGTTGCATCAAGAGGCTTTGTTGTTTTTCTTGGCTCCACTCCTCACCTTCTATTACAAGGGTGCAGATTTCGCCCCAAAGAGTATCGGGCGTGCCGATTACATAGAAACGTTCTTTGATGTATGGTGCAATTAGTTTTTCAACTTCCTCAGGGAATATTTTTACTCCACCTGAATTTATTACATTATCAAATCGTCCTCGCCAAATGAAGTGTGTTGTGTCTATTAAATCGACCACATCATTTGTTACTACCTCTTTTATTGAGAGGTGTGGAACATCTATTTTAAGGCATCCTCTTTCGTCTTGCGAGAAGGTTACTCCGGGTAGTGCAAAATAGCTTTCATCTGCTCCAACTTTGCGAAGTGCAATGTGCGAAAGGGTTTCGGTCATGCCATAAGTTGCATAGGCATTGAGTGATGTTTCTGCTAAACGTTTTTCTGTCACGGCATCAAGTGGCGCACCTCCTATTATCAGGTTCTCTATTTTTGAGAGTTGAGCAAGCGAAGCACTATTATTTAAAATATTTATCACTTGCGATGGCACCATTGCAGATAGTGTTATATTACTTTGTAATGGTTGATTAAGCGGGTTTGATGAAGGAGACTGTTCAATCATCTCTGCCCCTGCCTCCAACCAACGTACTATCATCATTTTGCCTGCTATATAGTTTGGAGATAGCGACAAAAGAAATGTTGAGCTTTTATCGATATTAAAGAAACGGTTTGTCATCTGTGCCGATGCCCGCATATCGCTTTTTAGGAGTTGTATGGTTTTGGGCACGCCTGTTGAGCCTGATGTTTGTGCTGTCATATATAGACCATCATCAAACCAATCAGATAGAAAGTTTGCAAATTCAGGTGTTACCACCTCTCTTAATTCTGCAAGTGTTGTTACTCGTTTTCCGTTTATCTTAAACTCCATTTTAAATTAGAGATAAATCCCACTTTTGATTTGGTGCGTGATATAGTTTCTCTCCCTCAATGAATAGAGGGGAAGGAATATTGTTTGTATAAAGTTGTCCTGTTCCCAATCCTTGTGGCATTGTTATAGGTTTTGTCGATACCCATTGAGCAATGGCATTTAACCCTACGTTTGACTCCAATGCCGATGTTGCCCACCAACCAATACTTCGTTCTTCGGCAAGGGAAATCCATTCATCGGAAGATATAAATCCTCCTACCAACGATGGTTTTAGTATTATATATTGTGGTTTTATGACATTCAACATCTCCTCTTTTGACTCTCTTTCAACAACTCCAATCAACTCCTCATCCAATGCTATTGGTATTGGCGATATGTTACAAATATCTGCCATTGCTTTGTAGTTACCTTGCTTTATGGGTTGCTCTATTGAGTGAATACCAAAGCGAGATAGTTGCTCCAATTTTTGCATGGCATTATCGGGAGAGAATGCTCCGTTTGCATCTAATCGCAACTCCAATATATCTTGAGGAAAACGGTTACGGATTGAAGTTATCAGCTCTAATTCCGAAGGGAAATCTATACCGCCTATTTTTAGTTTCAAGCAGTTAAATCCTTGTGAGAGTTTTTGAGATATTCTCTCTGCCATCTCCTCTTTGTTACCCATCCAAATGAGTCCGTTTATACGTATTCCCTCCTCACCTCGGGTAAAGGTAGTGTCATGGAGCATACATCTGCCACCGCTTTTTAAATCGGCTATGGCTGTTTCAATGCCAAAAAGAATTGAACTCCATGATTTAAGTTCCGAGAAGTTGAGTGCGTTGATATTTTTGCATACCTCTTGAAGTTTTGCTTCATAATCGGGGCAATCTTCGGCACTCAATCCACGGAAAAGAGATGCCTCTCCCAATCCATAAAGTGTGGGATTTTTTTCGTCCCACACCTTTATGAAATAGGTCTCTTTTTTAAGCAGGGTATTTCGTGATGTTATTGCAGCCTGCTTAAATATCAGGTCATATCTCTTGTATTCTGCCTTCATTATGGAAATTTAGGGAATTTCTTGAAGTCGGGATCGCGTTTTTCAAGGAATGCTTTTTTACCCTCTTGTGCCTCCTCCATTAAGTAGAACATCATGGTTGCATCTCCTGCAAACTCCATCAATCCGTGTTGTCCGTCAAGTTCGGCATTAAGGGCACGTTTAATCATACGTATTGCCATGGGTGAGCGTTGCAAGATTGTTTCGCACCACTCCACTGTCTCGTCTTCCAATCGTTCGAATGGCACCACTTTATTTACCAATCCCATATCCTCTGCCTCTTTGGCGGTGTATTGACGGCACAAGAACCATATCTCGCGAGCTTTCTTTTGTCCTACGCTGCGAGCAAGGTATGACGAACCGAAACCTCCGTCAAAACTTCCAACTTTAGGTCCTGTTTGTCCGAAGCGTGCATTCTCCGATGCTATTGTCAAGTCGCAAACTACATGCAATACATGCCCTCCTCCAATTGCATATCCGTTTACCATTGCTATAACAGGTTTTGGTAGTGAACGTATTGCCTTATGCAAATCCAATACATTCAAACGGGGTACTCCATCTTTTCCGATATAACCACCCAATCCTTTTACATTTTGGTCTCCACCCGAGCAGAATGCTTTGTCTCCTGCTCCTGTAAGAATAACAACTCCAATATCGGCACGTTGGCGACAGATTGAAATTGCATCCAACATCTCATCATTAGTTTGCGGACGAAAGGCATTATATACTTTTGGACGATTTATGGTTATTTTTGCAATTGAATTGTAGTACTCGAATTTTATATCCTCATACTCCTTGATTGTTGTCCATTCGCGTGTTTGCATATCTTTTATGATTTAAAATAGTTTCGTAATATTATATCGTTTTGGGTTCGTGGTGTTACCACTTCCATTATTGCTCGGTTTGGCGAAGCATAGAATTTAGGTAATAGAGTTTTTAACTCCTCCTCTGTTGTTGCCGAATAGAAATCGAATGAATAGGTCTCGGCAAGTTGCTTTACCTTTACATCTGTTACACACTCAAAATAGCGTTCCAATTCGGGGAGTGCTGCCGTTCCCGGTAAGAAGCGGAATATTCCTCCTCCTCCGTTTTTCATTACTATGATTTTTAAATTGGATGGTATATCTGCTATTGAAAGAGCATTTGAATCGTATTGAAATCCCATATCTCCTGTTATCAGCAACACCATATTTTCTGTTCCATAGGCAGCTCCTACGGCTGTTGATGTTGAACCGTCTATTCCGCTTACTCCTCGGTTTGATGTAGACTTAAGGCAACTATAGTTATCAAACAATTGTGCATAACGTATTGGTGTTCCGTTTGAGAGTTGGAGATATGTATCTGACGGAATTGATGGCAATATCAGCGAGAATGCCTTCATATCGCTCCACCCTACAGACGCTACATATTCACGTTTTTTATCTGCCGCTGTTTGCGCCAAATCGTGCCACATTTTATTGTATGCAGAGTCGTTTGGCATAACCTTATCTGCCACCAAACTAAATAGTGACGATGCAGTGATATCTATCTGCCAAGTAAGAGCAGAGAAGGTATCAATCTTCCAACTGCACTCGCTTATATGTATATGCTCTTTGGGCTTATATGCTCTCAAGAGCGTCTTTATCATCTTTGAAACAAGCGAACCTCCGAATGTTATCAATAGTTCCGGTGCGACTTCAGCTCGGTTATCGTCGGTTAGTTGCGTAAGAGTTCTGTCAATTGTTGTAATTGCTCCGCTTACATTGATGTTTGATATTGTCTCTGTCAACAACACCACTTGTGGCAACTCAACCAATTTTGCCAATGCCCTATCTAACTCCTCATTTGGTTCGGCAAATGATGCCAAAAGCATCACTTTTTTATATCGAGAGAGTTTTTCAATCAACTCTTTTTGTTCGTCACTGCTTATCGCTTTTTGTGTTGGAGTTTGCTTGGGTAGCTCTATGTTTAAAGACTCAACAGGAGATAATCCTGCAAGAGGTTCTCTTAATGGCACATTTATGTGAACAGGTCCGAAATCGGGAGTTAAGGCTTCTGATATTGCTTTATCTACAAGTTGAATTGTTTTTATCTCATCTGCCCTCTCTTTTATTTCGGTAGGTAGTGTACACGAATATTTTATATAGTTTGCATAGACATTGTTTTGCCTAATGGTTTGACTATCGTTTTGGTCAATTACTTCAGGTTCGCGGTCGGCAGTTATAACAACCAAAGGAACATTTCTATAATATGCCTCTGCTATGGCAGGAGCATAATTGAGTACTGCTGTTCCAGATGTACACACCAATGCTACAGGTTTCCCTATTTGAGCCGACAAGCCCAATGCAACAAAGGCGGCACTACGCTCATCTATTACAATCTGCGAGGTAAAGTGATTATCGCGAGCCACTCCTATTATTATGGGCGTATTGCGAGAACCGGGAGAGATTACAAAATTCTCCACTCCTCGTTTCTTTAATATATCTAAAAGTATTCTGACCTGTTTTTTATCCGTTGTCATTTGAGATTTACTCTTTAATGGTTTTGAGCAAGGTTTGTGCCTTATGCTCGGTTTCATTCCACTCCAAGTCAACTTGCGATTGAGAGGTTAATCCTCCGCCCACATATAGTTGAACTCTGTTTGGAAATATCTCCATACTTCGCAAATTTACAAATAAACTGAATGTGTTGTTCTTTTCTACCCCACCTAAATATCCGGAATAGTATCTTCGAGGGCGTTTTTCTGCCTCTTTTATGGCAATCATAGCCTCATTAAGTGGCATTCCTGCCACCGCAGGGGTTGGGTGAAGAAGATTTATAAGTTGTTGTGATGTGCTGTTATCGACTCCGTTTGCCGATATTATATTGCATAGATGCTCTACGGGACCTGCTGTTTTTACAAAACGAGGAGATATATTTACGTTTAACCCTATGCTGTTAAACTTATCTGTTATATACTCTGCAACTATTTGTTGTTCTCGCTCCTCTTTAGGAGTAAAATCTCGAGCTTCATCTACTCGGCGTGTTGCAGCCAAAGCCATTGTTGTTACCGAGTCTCCATCATACTCCAAGAGTTTTTCGGGAGTTGCTCCAATCCATGTTGCAATTTCTGGAACAGAGAATATATATACATATGCTTGAGGATAGCTGTTACAAAGTGACACAAACCACTCTGCTGCTCTATTTCGAGCATCAACCTCAACACCTATGGTACGCGATAAAACCGCCTTTTGATATTTTCCAAAAACCATATCCGAAATGAGTTTTTGAGCTGAAGTCTCATATTGAGAAAACTCTATTTCGATATTCTCCTTTGGGAAACTTACATCACGTTTTTCAACGTTAAGAGGAAAGTTATTTAGTGTGTATTCTTGTTTTATGAATAATTGAGGTGTTTGTTCTGTTATGGTAAAGGGATATACCACAAAACCTTTTTCTCCTGATTTTTGAGGCATAAGAGAGGATAGTTGCAGACCAAACACTACATCTTCATTTGGTTTGCGATAGGCATAGAATGGCAGATTATTTTCCATTGCCACCCTTATTGCATCCTCTATTTTTACCTGCCTTGTCATGGCATTTTATTCTACCGAACCGAATAGCTCGTAGTTTGAAGATGAATCAATTTTTACAGTATAGAACTCCCCTATTTGAAGTGTTTTATCTTTCGAAATCAAAACCTCGGGATCTACCTCGGGTGAGTCGAATTGAGTGCGACCTATGTAGTAATCGGGTTCCTCTCGGTCAATTATCACCTTCATATCTGTACCCTCTTTAGCTGCATTTATCTCGGCAGAAATCTCTGCTTGAAGTGCCATCAATCTATCCAATCGCTCTTGCTTAACATCTTCGGGGATGTCATCGGTATAGTTCTCGGCAGAGTATGTTCCCTCCTCCTCTGAATAGGTAAATGCTCCCATACGTTCGAATTTGGCAAACTTGACAAACTCCATAAGTTCGGCAAAATCCTCTTCGGTCTCACCGGGAAAACCTACCATTAGAGTTGTTCTTAAATGTATTCCGGGAACTTCGCGACGAATGCGTTCGATAAGAGTGTATGTTTGCTCTTTTGTCACATTACGATGCATACGACTCAACATATTGTTGCTGACGTGCTGTAATGCAATATCGAGATATTTGCACACCTTTTCGTTTTGTGCCATAACAGGCAACAAATCGTATGGGAAGTGTGCGGGATAGGCATAATGTAGTCTTATCCACTCAATGCCCTCTATTTTTGAAAGTTCCTCAACTAACTTTGGTAGCTGGTACGATTTATATATGTCTAATCCGTAATAGGTAAGATCTTGTGCTATAAGTTGCAACTCCTTCACTCCCATTTGGGCAAGACCTCGAGCTTCGTCAACCAAATCTTCGATTGGTCGCGACTTGTATTTTCCTGTGATGATAGGTATTGCACAATAAGCACATGTACGGTTGCAGCCTTCTGATATTTTCAAATAGGCATAATGCGATGGTGTTGTTAATTCTCTGCTGTTGGCAAGAGCTTCGTTATACTCTCCTCCAACCTCTTTAACGATATTCTCCCAATCGAACTTACCAAAGAATCCGTCAACCTCGGGTATCTCCTCAATAAGCTCGGGAGCATAACGTTGAGAAAGACATCCCATTACATAGAGTCGTTTTATCTTTCTCTCTTTTTTTGCTTGGCAAAAATCAAGAATCATATTTATTGATTCCTCCTTTGCATCGCCAATAAAACCGCATGTGTTTATAATAACCACCTCTCCTTTTACATCGTCAGAGTCGTGATATACATCATATCCAATCTCTTTAAACTGTTTTATAAGTTTCTCTGAATCTACAAGATTCTTTGAACAACCGAGTGTTATTATGTCAATGCGATTCTTTTGCATACTACGTTACTCTTTTGAACTAAATAGAGAATCAACAAATTCTTTACGATTGAAAGGTTGTAGATCTTCAATACCCTCGCCTAATCCGATGTATTTTACAGGTATTTTGAATTGGTCTGAAATTCCAATTACAACTCCACCTTTTGCAGTTCCATCCAATTTAGTTACAGCAAGAGCGTTAATCTCTGTTGCTGCCATAAATTGTTTAGCTTGTTCAAAGGCGTTTTGACCTGTTGAGCCATCTAATACAAGTAGAATCTCATCGGGAGCTCCCGGAACAACTTTATCCATTACTCTGCGGATTTTTGAAAGCTCATTCATCAAACCAACCTTGTTATGAAGGCGACCTGCTGTGTCGATTATTACAACATCTGCATCGTTTGCTTTTGCAGATGACAATGTATCAAATGCAACGGATGCAGGATCGCTTCCCATTTGTTGTTTAACAACGGGAACTCCTACACGCTCGCCCCAAATATCCAATTGCTCAACTGCTGCTGCACGGAATGTATCGGCAGCTCCAAGATATACTTTCTTACCGCTTTTCTTGAATTGGTATGCCAACTTACCAATAGTTGTTGTTTTACCTACTCCATTTACACCTACAACCATAATTACGTATGGATGACGATCGGATGGCACATCAAATCCATTTCCGTCCGTTGTTGAATTTTCTGTCAAAAGAGAGACTATCTCTTCACGCAAAATTCCTTGCAACTCCGATGACGAAAGATATTTATCTCTCGCAACACGTTTTTGAATACGCTCAATGATACGCAGTGTTGTTTCTATACCTACGTCAGAGGTTATAAGTACCTCCTCTAAATCATCAAGCAAATCATCGTCAACTGTGCTTCGTCCTGCAACTATATGTGCTAGTTTAGAAAAGACTCCTGTTTTGGTCTTCTCCAAGCCTTTATCCAATGTCTCTTTCTCTTTTTTAGAAAAGAAATCAAAAAATCCCATACGTTTGTTGTATTTATGACAAAAGGCTGTCGGGGTGTTTAGCACCACAACAGCCTTTCTGTTTTATTGTAGATAACTTATTTTGCAAGTTTCTCGTTTACTTTCTCGTTTGGTACCATCTCCTCTTCGAAGATATATGCACCTGTTTTAGGAGACTTTACCATTCTGATTACTTTTGAGTAGGTACGTCCCTCACCTTTTTGCAATGATGCGACTGTTTTCTTTGCCATATCTTAATTATTTTATCTCTTTATGAACTGTTACACGTTTTAAGATAGGATTGTATTTTTTAAGTTCCAACCTCTCGGTGGTATTCTTACGGTTCTTTGTAGTAATGTAACGTGAAGTACCGGGCATACCGCTTTCTTTATGCTCTGTACACTCAAGTATTACTTGAACTCTGTTACCTTTAGCTTTCTTTGCCATATCTGTTTCTCACTTTTTAAAATTAAATAAAACCTTTTTGGGCAGCTTGTTTCAACGCTGCATCAAGACCAATTTTGTTGATTAGACGAAGGCCTGCAGCAGATACGTTTAGATCAATCCAACAATCTTGCTCAACCCAGTAAAACTTCTTTGTAAACAAGTTGACATTGAATCTTCTCTTTGTACGTCTTTTAGAGTGAGATACGTTATTGCCAACCAACGCTTGCTTTCCGGTAATTTGACAAATTTTTGACATCTTATTATACTGTTTTTATATTAATTTCAACACCTATTCAAAACAGAGTGCAAAATAAATAAATTTTATTCACTTCTCCAAATTTTAACACGACAAATTGCAAGACAGTACAAATTTTGCCTGCAAATTGGTAAAAATCAAAGTGTTTAGTAAGCATCATTCAAACACTTCGATGAATAAATTATTGATTTTTTACCCTCTGAACTATATTCGGATATTGTTTTCGGGTGCAAAGATACAACTTTTTGTCGTAATAATATAATTTTTAGCTATATTTATTCTGTTAAAATTAAGATGAGTTGTCGGCTAAAGCCGCCCTACGGGCAGTTGTTAGTTTTTAGTTGTTAGTTATCGAGTATACACCCATTGCAACAACACACAAGCAAATAGTGTCAATTGAATCATTAGAGCAAAAAGAACTCTCCCTACCAGATAGGGTTTGAGTAAAAAAAGCCCCACTGAGAGGGTTAGAGTAAGAATTTAACCTCTACTTAATCACTTTTATTACTTCTGAATCTACTTTTACCATTATCACACCCTTAATGGTTGAAGGCAATGCTATTTGAGTAGATGTTGCACCATTTGCATTAACTGAAGTTATAACTTTACCCATTGCATCATAAACCACTACCGAATTTATGCCTTCTGCATTTTCAATATTCAACATTTCGTTTGATACAAATACTTTGGTGTTAGGAGTATCTGCAATACTCTCCTCAACTCCCTGAATGACAGATTCGGGGTTAACACCCTCTCCAAATACAAATGGTTGTATTTCAGTTCCTACAGACAGGTTGCTACTTGTCAATATTTTATATATAGCAGATTTTACAGACCCATTATCTGCAAGCATAAAGCCATCAGCGTCAGTTGTGCATCCATCTTCAAAATCCCAATATCCAAGCAATGACGCATCGTTTAATAATGGTGCTGTCATACTCTCAATAATCTCGGCTTGAGATAATGCTTTGTTGTAAAATTGTACTTTATCAATATACGCATTCAGTGAAGAGCGATTATATGCCGGACCTCCTATCATAATTATATATTCATTATGCCATGCAAAAAGGTTTTTTGATGAAAAAAAAGATTTGAATTTTAATATTAATTCTCCGTTTATATATAACTCCATTTCAGGTTTACTTGTATAGTAAGATTGGAATGTAACATAAACCCAATTATTCGGAACAAAATGATATGTTTTTTCTCTGGTATAAGGAGTTGCTTGAGAAGCTCCATCTTCTCTCACACTTATTAATAACTCATTATCTTTCCAAACTTTTCCAAAATCATCAACTCCATATTCTTGAATTGTTGAAAAAATATATCCCCAATCACACAAAGGATAACCTCCTCCTTTATTAAAAGCTGCATTATAATTCGGGTTTCTTATATTAATAAATTGCGTACCTCCTTCTGCATGATTTAGCTCTTTTATATTCACCCAAAAAGATAGAGTAAATGGTGATTTATTATTGAAATTTAGTTGGTCAGCTGGTATACCAAAGGCATATTCTTCTAAGTCAATACCTCGAGAGTTATTATCGTTTGCTCTAACTAAAGATAAGGATAATATAAGGGATAATATTACAAAATAGAATTTATATTTTTTCATGGCTACAATAGGCTATGTATAACAGTATTAATAATTTGACAACGCAACGTTTACATTCATCATATATTTTTCTATTGTTGAAGATTTAAGTATTGCCTTTTTCTCCTTCTTTATCATATCGGGGAGTAGGTATTCCCAATATGGTTTCATTTTGCTTAGGAATTGGGTATTCCCAAGCAGACGTGGAGATAACTCTTCATACATCTTATCGTGCATAGTACGAACGAGGGTCGCTTTCTCTTGATGTGTAAACTCTCTATCCTCTTTATACTCTACCGCTAATGCGGGATTGGCAAGCAATCCTCGCCCCAACATCACTCCATCTAAGTTTGGGAAACGCTCTCCTATTTGCTTTATATCTGAAAGAGTTAATATATCTCCATTGTATATTACAGGATGCTTGCACTCGCCATAAAATTCGGCAAACGCATCTATATCTACACTCTTTTTATATTGCTCTACGCCTAATCGTGAATGCATTGTCACACTACACAACGGAGCATCATTCAGTATAGGCATCAACTCCCTCCACTCATCTTTACTCTCCCACCCCAATCGCATTTTTACCGAGAACTTAATATCACTACACTTTTCAATCTCACGCATAAGAGCAGAAACCATATCGGGATATGGCAATATCCCAGCCCCTCGTTTACGTTTTGCCTGAAGTATGAATGAACACCCCATATTTATATCCACTCTGTAGTATCCTTCGGTTCTTATTAATTCAAGAAGAGGTTGCATCTCATCGGGCGAGGATGCTATTATCTGTGGCACAAGAGATGATACTGTATTGTTTTTTCGTTCTACGTCTCGAATATCTTTTGAACGTATCTCGTTACGCTCGTAACGCAAAAAGGGTGTGTAGTAAGTATCTACTCCACCAAATACCGAAGAGTGCAAGTTGCGCCATACTGCCTCGGTGTATCCTTGTAAGGGTGCTGAATATATTTTCATAGTAGCAAAGATAGGTTATTTTTGAATATTTAGTAACTTTGTAGAAACAACTTCTTACTTGAAATGGAAATTTTAAAAGAGTTATATAAAACCGAGAGAGGCGAATATCCTAAAACCATTACCAAATTATCAGGGGATGGTTCGAACAGATGTTATTACAGATTGTCTTCCGAAGATATTTCATATATTGGCGTTGCAGGTGTTTCAAAAGAAGAAAACTCTGCTTTTATAACAATTGCAAATACTTTTAATGAGTGTGGTATTGATGCCCCCAAAATTATCGGGGTGAGCCAAGATATGATGCACTACATTCAAGAGGATTTGGGTGATGACTCGCTTTTTACCATTCTTAAAGAGAGCAGAGAGTGTGGAGTTTTTAGCGAAGATGATAGCGAAAAACTTTGCCGAGTTATGGGGTTGCTTGCCGATATTCAATTTAAGGTTGGCGAGAAGTTAAATTTTGATATTTGTTACCCTATTGCTGAATTTGACAAGACCTCTGTTTTTTGGGATTTGAACTACTTTAAGTATTGTTTTTTAAAGAACACCAGCATTGAAATTGACGAACCTCGTTTGGAAGTGGAGTTTTCTATACTTTGCGACATACTTTTGGAGGAGAACGACAATACATTCTTATATAGGGATTTTCAGTCGCGTAACGTTATGTGGCATAACGACAAACCATATTTTATAGATTTTCAAGGTGGCAGACGCGGTCCTATATATTATGACGTGGCTTCGTTTGTTGGACAGACTCGAGCTAAATATAGCGAGGAGATATACAAAAAGATGATTGATGCATATTTGGAATCTCTATCTAAATACAAATGTATTGACAAAGAGTGTTTTATTGAGCGATTAAACATATTCAGAGTTTTCCGTTTGCTACAAACTTTGGGCGCTTATGGATACAGAGGTTTGTTTGAACACAAAAAGGCTTTTATCGACCCAATTCCTTTAACTCTTGCCCAGCTATACAATTCATTAGAGAATTGCAACATTGAATTACCATACCTAAAAAGCACCATTAATGAGATTAAGGAGTTGCCTCGATTTAAAAGCGACGATTACAAAGGTCTGACAGTTGATATTATGAGCTTCTCATTCCACAGAGGTATTCCTGACGACTATTCGGGCAATGGCGGTGGCTTTGTTTTTGATTGCAGAGCTATTCACAATCCGGGGAGATATGCAGAGTACAAAAAGCTTAATGGCATGGATGCTCCCGTTATTGAGTTTTTGGAACGAGAAAGTAATATTGCCGAGTTTTTAGACAGCGCATACTATATGGTTGACAATATGGTCGACACATATATGAAACGTGGTTTTACCCATATTCAAATTTGTTGTGGATGCACAGGGGGGCAACACCGTTCGGTTTATAGCGCAGAGCATATTGCAAGGCATATTGCAGAGAAGTTTGGTGTTAGAGTTAATGTTAACCATATTATGTTGAACCGCTCATATACCATACAAGAGAGATGAATGCTATTATCTTAGCGGCAGGACTTGGTACTCGTTTGCGACCCCTTACCGACAACACCCCAAAGGCTTTGGTTGAGATTGGTGGCAAGACAATGCTTGAATACCAAATTTTGAAACTTAAAAAGGCCGGATTCAACAACATTGTTATAAACATACACTATTTTGGCGAGCAGATTATCGAGTTTCTTGAAAGGAACAACAACTTTGGTTTGAATATTAAAATTTCGGACGAAAGGGATTTGCTTTTAGATACAGGTGGAGGTATTGCAAAAGCGGGTAAATTGTTCGATAACGATACTCCAATTCTTGTTCATAACGTGGATATTTTTACAAATATAGACTTAAAGATGGTTTATGATGAAGGGGCAAAATACGACGTTATGCTCGTTACCGAAAAGCCTCGGTCAAACAGAGTCTTATATTTTAACAACAATGTTTTGTGCGGTTGGAGAAACAAGAACACCGAAGAGACTATTTTAACCACACAGAAGTACTCGATAAACCCCAACGACGAACGTGCTTTTATGGGAATACATGTTTTGAACCCCAGAACAATAAATTTAATGAACAACTACAAAGAGGAATTCCCTCTTATACCATTCTATTTGAATGCTTCTAAAAACAGGGAGTTGAATATTGGTGAACTATTCTGCGGTAGCGACACTGTAAGAATTGATGCAGGAAAACCCGAGGTCCTTGATGCTTGTAAAGAGCTAATAGAAAAGTTCTATTTATAACATTGGATATATAACACAATAAAGAAGAGGGTGACCCAAAAGGAAAACGGGTCACCCTCTCTTGTCTAAGGGTTGAATAAAAAGAGCTATTTTTAGGCTTGCTAAGACTCCAAAACCGCAGTTTACTAATCGCAAATGAGGATTTTAGAGACAAGCATAACGACAAAAGTGCCTTTTTAGTCAGCCTCTTCTCTGCTTATTACACATTATATCATAAAACAACCTTTACCACATCGTTATTTGCTTTAACAAGATATACTCCTTTAGGAAGATTGCCAACATCAAACGTATCATCTGCTGTTATGACGTGAGTTAATACAATAGCTCCTTTTAGGTTATATACTGTCACTTGGATTGGTTCTGATACTCCGCTTACAACAAGTGCTCCTCCGCTTATAAATACATTTGGTTTTCCCTCTTTAAAACTATCCTCCACTCCGGTAAAATCGACCTCGATGAAGTTTGTAAATTGATTCCATTCTGCTGCTTGTTGATACAATGACAATGAACCCATTGGAATATATACAGGAATATCCCTTTTTGCCCATGTGAAATTACCATAATCCGCAACAGGAGGTTGAGAGGCGTAAGAGATTATTTGTTGTATTTTGTTTGAGAGGAGTAATGCATTAGGTTCTAAAATCTCAACTGAAGGACCTATTTCAAGATGAGTAAGAGAATCACACAACACAAATGCACCGTATCCTAACCTTTTTGTTGCATATGGTATTGATAAAGATTTTATTCTGATATTATAAAAAGCATACATTTCAATTGACTCTGTTGCCTTTGGTATATTAACATCTGACAAAGAGGTACAATCATAAAATATTCTCTCAGGTATTACTTTTATTCCTTCAGATAATTTTACTTTCTTCAATGATGAACAAGAACAAAATATTCTCTCTCCCAAGGTTTTTATAGAATTTGGCATTTCTATACTTTCCAAAGCAGAGCACATATAAAAACAACTTTCGCCTATCTCTGTTAATCCGTCACATAGTTTTACTGTTTGCAGATTTTGACATTGATAGAATGCAAATTTTTGAAGGCTTGTAACACCTTCCGGTAATTCAAGTGCTTTTAATTTGTTACAAGCATAAAATGCATATTCACCAACCTCTCCATTCAATTTTGAGATTGTAATATTTTCCAAATTTCCACATTCTGCAAATATTGCGTATGGTAATGATGTGTTTATATTTATATCAGCATCTGTTAATGAAGAACATTGTGCAAATGCATAATCGCCTATATAATTTATATTCTCCCCAAGAGATATACTTTTTAATGAAGACGCACTAAATGCATATTTCCCTATAGTATCTAAAGATGTTGGTAATACTACAGTCTCTATTGATGAACATTTAGAAAATACTCGATCTGCAATTTTTGTAACGCCTTCAGGTATTTCTATATTTGTTACCAACTGATTATTCAAATAGAAATTTTTAGAATATGTCAAAGGATTACTTCCTTCATTTACAATTTGCATATTACACCATTGTGCCAAATCTTTTATATACACTGCTTGTAATTGATTGGCATTTGCAAATGCAGAATTCAAGATTTTTTTAACACCTAATCCTATATGTAGTTCACTCAATGAGTCACAATTTGCAAATACATTCTCCTCTATCTCTGTAAGAGAATCTCCTATTACAACTGTTTTTAAACTCTTACAATAGTTAAATGCTTTATACCCTATTGATGTAACACTATTGGGGATAACAAGGTTTGATATTTTACTACAATCTTTAAAGGCTGATTCTCCAATTTTTTCCAACGTACTTGGAAACTCAACTCCTTTCAATTCAGAACATCCCAAGAATGCAGATGAGCCAATCTTTGTCAATCCTTCATTAAATGTAAATTCACTTAATGAAGAACAATATGCAAAAGCAGTACTTGCCACCTCTGTTATTGTTGGCGACACATATATTTGTTTTAAAGATGTACAACTATTGAACAAATCTGTTGAAAAACGAGTAAGATTTCCACTATAATTAATTGTTTGGAGTGATGTACATCCGTGAAATACTCCATCTTCAAAAGACTCAATCTCTCCAAAAGTTAAAGTTTGTAGTGAAGTACACCCTTTAAATGCATTCTTATTTACTATTTTAACCGATGCAGGGATTGTTACGTTTTTTAATGCTTTGCTATTCGAAAATGCAGAACCCTCTATTGTAGTTACAGAATCAGGGATAACTATTGTCTCCAATGAATTACAAACAGAAAACGCCCCTTCTGAAATTGACTTAAGTGAGTTACTTAAAACAACCTCTTTTAATGCTGAACATTTATTAAAGACATATGATCCCATGCTTATTACATTGTTCGGGATGTTTATGCTTTTTAATAAAGGCATAGATGAAAATGCTTTGCTCACTATATACTTTACGGATGTAGGTATTATTATATTTTCAACCGAATCGCATTCAGCAAAAGCAGAAGAGCCAATTCTTGTTATGGAGTTAGGCATATTTACCACTTTTAAATAGTCATTGTCTTTAAATGCGTCGGATGAAATTTCTGTTACATCATATTCCTTTCCTTGATATGTAACTTTCTCAGGTATATTTATTTCGCCTTCATATGAGGCATATGAATTATAACTACGAAAGGTTACTCCTACCGCTTTACCATTGGATGATGATAGTATTTTATAGTAAATCCATTTTCCATCACTATTTTGCACTGCAAAATCATGTGCTTTAACTGCACCAACAAAGAAGATTATCATAGATATGAAAATCTTGATTTTTAAGAAGTAAGAGTGTTTCATATCAATTTAAATTTATAGGTTAATAATTTTTTTTCATAAAGAGTAAAGTTGTTTATACTCTCATTCGCAAATTTATAAAATATTTTTAATTACACAATCACTTTCACCCCCCCCAGTGTTAATATTTGTTAACACAATAAAAACATACTGATTTTTAAATAATTAAAAATAAAAAAGTAGCCAGAATTATCATTAAATTTAATTCTTGCTACTTTTCTTAAAGTATTGATATAAAAAACTTTACTCTTTTATGAATTTTATCATATTAAAGAGAGCCAAATCGATAAAACGCTCTATATTTCGCGCCCTACTTGCCGATGGTATTGTTACCAGCAACGAATGAGTCTTTCCTTTACAATATAAGCCTATAGCTATTGTTCCAACAGGCTTTTGTTTACTGCCTCCCGTTGGTCCTGCTATTCCCGAAGTGGCAATTGCACAATCGGTTTTCATCTTCTCTGCTACTCCTTTTGCCATCTGCTCCACAACTTGAGTACTTACCACTCCATACTCCTTTATGATCTCCTCATCTACTGACAGCAAATTTATTTTTATACTGTTGTCATAAGCTACCACCGACCCCATAAAGTTTGCCGATGCTCCAGAGATTGATGTTATCTTTGACGCCACCCCTCCCCCTGTGCAACTTTCTGCTGTTGATATGGTGTAATTTCTCTCTTGCAACTCTTTTAAAAGAATCTCTTCGAGTGTTGCATCATCGTAACTTATAATATTCTCTTTTAGCAACTCATCCAATTTACGTGTTGCTTCATACATATCGCAATAGAGGGCATCGCTATCTGTTCCTCGCGCCGTAAGTCTCAGCCTTATTATGTTTGGTTTTGGCAGGTATGCCAATTTTATTGTTGATGGCAATGATGCTTCATAATCGGTAAGATAGATTGCCAATTTTGACTCGGTAAACCCTGTGACTATTCGTGTTGAGTGAAAAATCCTGTCATCGGTTGCACATCGCTCAAACATTGGCAGGACAGAATCGTCGATAAGCTTTTGCAACTCATATGGTACCCCAGGCAACGATATTAGGATTTTGCCTTCTCGCTTAAACATCATTCCTGGTGCTGTTCCTACTACATTAGGCAAGACCTTACAACAATCGGGAACCATTGCTTGAGAACGTGTCAAATGATTCATCTCTTTTCCCAATTTCGCAAAGAGAGCATCGTTATTATCCTGCGTTGCTTGAGAAAAAACCATTTTTCCACCAAATATTTTACACAGAGTGATTTTTGTGATATCGTCATTGGTTGGACCTAATCCACCTGTTACAATTACCGCATCTGCTCGTTGCATAGACTCCTCTACGGCAGATATTATCTCCTCCTCTCGGTCGCGAATAACAGTGGTACGCATTACCTCTACTCCAACAGGATTCAACTTGCGAGCAATATATCCCGAGTTGGTGTCGGTGACCTGACCTATCAACAATTCATCTCCTATGACGATTATCTCACACTTCATATCTAATCTTTTTTTATGGCTTTGATTCGTTGTAACAAGGTTGGATGAGAATAGTGAAACTTAACATAGAGTTTGTCGGGTGTTAAGTTACTTAACGATTTAACCGATATCTTCTTTAGTGCCGATATTAGATCCTCACCCAATCCATATTTTGCAGCAAAATTGTCCGCTTCGTATTCTGCTTTTCGCGAAATACTATGCATAAATAATCCTGTTAGCAAATCTATTGGAGTGTATAGGATTCCGAATGCTATTACTGAAACTGCAAACGCCGGGTGCATCAATCCCATTGCTTCTGCCATTGTATTGCTTGTCAGGGTAAGCGACAATACATACAACTGAACAAGCATTGCAAATCCTGCTATTATGAAATTCTTTAGCGTATGACGTTTTTTATAGTGTCCTATTTCATGAGCTAATACAGCTACAATCTCTTGTGTTGTCAACTCGTCAATAAGTGTATCGAAAAGGACTATTCTCTTCTTTTTTCCCATGCCCGAAAAATATGCATTGGCTTTGGTTGAGCGTTTTGAACCGTCTATTACATAGATATTGGTTATCTCAAACCCTGCCTTCTCAGCAAATTTTTCTATTTCATCTCGTAACTCGCCCTCTTGCAATGGTGTTTGCTTATTGAACAATGGCACTATTATTTGTGAGTAGAAGAGGTTCATTAATAGCGACACTGATATTGAAACTAAAAATGCTGCCCACCAGAAGTTTGTCTCCAAAAGTGTATACAACCAAACTATCAACGATAGCAATCCTCCGCCTAATATGGCTGCAATCATTATGGATTTGAGTTTATCGGTTATAAATGTTTTGGGAGTTGTTTTATTAAATCCAAAACGTTCCTCTATTACGAAAGTATCATAAATTTCAAATGGCAGCATCAATATTCCATACGAAAGGAACAATACTCCAAAGAATAGAAGCGTTACTCCTATTGTGTTGGTGGTTATTGTTAGACAATAGTTATATACGCCACCAAATATTTGAGTTGACAGCAGTGCTATCATCAATATTGTGGTAAAGGTTGATGTTATAAGAGAAAAACGGTTATTTGTTCTGAAATAGCTTTGTTGCTTGGCATACTTATCTGCATCGTACAGTCCCTCCAATTGCGGAGGCATTTGGGGCGTTGCTGCTTTTCTGTTACGGTATGACAACCACTCCGACAGCAGATACTCTGCTATCACTATTGCCACTATTATAATTAAAAGTGTTGTGCTGCTCATCGGACTATATCTCTACTCGTGAAAATGATGGTGCATCTATATCACAAAATTCGCCATCAAGGTATTTATAGTATCCTGTTATGGCAACCATTGCTGCATTATCGGTTGTATATGAAAATTTTGGCAAATGTATTTTCCAACCATACTTCTCGGCATGTTGCATAAATGCACCTCTTACTGCAGAGTTTGCAGATACTCCTCCTGCAACAGCAACCTCTTTTATTCCTGTCTGCTTAACAGCTTTACGAAGTTTGTCCATCAATATCTCCACTATGGTGTATTGCAATGATGCAGCCAAATCGTACTTGTTTTTTTCAATAAAATCAGCATCTTTTGCCAATTCATCGCGTAAAAGATAGAGGAACGATGTCTTTAATCCGCTGAAACTGTAATTAAGTTCAGGGATATGAGGTTTATTGAAAGTGAATTTTTTGGGATCTCCCTCTTTTGCCATTTTATCGATTATCGGACCTCCAGGATAACCCAATCCCATTACTTTTGCACATTTATCAAATGCTTCGCCTGCCGCATCATCTATGGTTTGACCTATAACCTCCATTTTGTTATATGCTTCAACCTTTATTATTTGAGAGTTTCCTCCTGATACCAATAAGCACAAAAATGGATATTTAGGTGCTGTATCTTGGTTCGGCTCATCTTTTATAAAGTGTGCCAATACATGTGCTTGTAGGTGATTCACGTCGACAAGCGGTATTTGTTGAGATAATGCAAAGCCTTTCGCAAAAGAGTTTCCAACCAATAGAGAACCCATTAATCCTGGTCCTCGGGTAAATGCTACAGCAGATATATCCTCTTTTTTTAATCCGCTACGTTTTATGGCTTCAGAAACCACAGGTACTATATTTTGTTGATGTGCTCTAGATGCCAACTCCGGAACTACTCCTCCAAACGATTCGTGAACCGCCTGACTTGCTATAACATTTGACAACAATACTCCATCGCGAATTACTGCAGCAGAAGTGTCGTCACAAGATGATTCTATGCCTAATATTGTTATACTCATGTCTAATATTTAAAATATGCCTACAAATTTACGCATTTAAGGGAAATTATTGCTTATATTTTAATTGAAAATCTTAAATTTGTGTTTTAATAGCAATTTATTTTTTTGTGAAGTTACTCTCTTATATACGCAGATTTTTTATTTGGACTCTACTCCTATTTGTAGCAGTCTACTATCTGATGTATATTTTACTGAGTATCAATGTTGTTCAAAGCAACATTGCTCAATTTGCAGAGAAACATCTCTCCTCTTTCTTGGAGACTGATGTTAAAATTGAAAAAATCAAAATATCTCCTTTTAATAAAGCTTCATTGGTTGATATTGTCATCTATGACCAAAAAAGCGACACTCTATTCTATGCCGACAAGGTAAACACTTCAATTAGGTTATACGATCTTATTGACAAAAAAATAACATTAAACTCTGTTACTCTTTACAATTTTTGCATTAATACCGACAAAGAAAATATTGGCGATGATATTAATGCTAAATTTTTGATAGATAAGTTTAAACCTAAAAGAGATAGAAAAAGAACTATTCCTAAAATATCTATCAATACTCTTCTTTTACAGAATGGAACTTTAAGATATGATATATTAAACGCACCATATAAAGGAGAAAACATTTTTGACAAGAATCATATTTCGATTAACGACATTCTTTTAAATGCTTCGGTAAAAGGATTCACCACAGACTCTATAAACGTAAATTTACGAACGCTGAGATTTGTCGAGAAATCGGGATTCAAAATTAAAGACATCTCTTTTAAACTTATAGGAAATGAGAAATCCATAAAACTTAAGAATTTCTCTTTACTATCGAAACAGAGTAAGATTTTTATCAAAGAGAATAAAATCACTATGCCCGATGGCATGGAGATGAGTGATTTTATGGATATGGCCGAATTTGATTGCGGAATTGACAATGGCTCTATTGTTATGTCAGATTTTGCACCCTTTGTCCCTATTCTAAAGGATTTTAATACACCAACTACCATTAATTGCAAAATAACAGGCTCTGCCAACCATCTTATGTTGGATACTTTAGGTATTAACTATGACAACGGTGGTTTGACCGCTTCGGGTTATGGCTCAATTGATAATATTTTCCCTGACCCTAAAAATGCCTTCTTGTTCGGAAACATGAGCAATTTATCCATTACATCGAAATCTGTTGTAAAGATATTGAATGATGTTGGTATAAATTTAAAAGATTATACTCTTATCCATAACATAGGAAAACTTTCGTTTAACGGAGAGATTTCGGGCTTTGTTTCTAAACTTGTCACATACGGAAAAATTAAAAGTAACATAGGAAACATCAGCGCCGATGTATCGTTGGAGAGTGATAATGGATTTAAATTCAACGGAGGAATTAAAAGTAACAATTTGAAGATAGACAAACTCATTCCCGACAAGGGGCTCGGAGATGTTGCTTTTGACTTGAAACTTGACGGAAAACATTCTAAATTACTAAACAAAGGCAAGGTTAAAGGAGAAATTGCTCTTTTCGAGTACAACAATTATAAATATAATAACATTGCCATTGATGCTTGGTATAACAATAAAGAGTACAACGGTTCGCTGTCATTAAATGATTCAAATATTGTTCTAAACTTAAATGGAATGATGAATCTGGGAGCGAAACGAAAAGAATTTGCTCTAAACATTAAAGGAGACAATATCAGACTAAACGATATCAATCTGACAAAAAAATATGAAGGTTCGGTTTTGAGTTTTGATATTGATGCAAACTTCAAAGGCGACAGAATTGACAATGCTGATGGTATTGCCGAAATAAAAAATCTATCATTCAAAAACAATGGCGAGGAGTTTACCATGCAAGGTGCATACATTGAGGCTAACAATTCAAATGCGCCACAATATATTGCTCTTAATTCCGATATTATTGCCGGAAATATTATTGGAGACTATAAATTCAGTTCTCTAAAGAATAGTTTGCTTGGTGTGATGTCGGAGGTTATGCCTTCGTTTATTGACAAAGTTTTAGCGTTTGAAAATCATAATAGTTTTGAATTTGAATTTTCTATTCCCGACACAGAAAATCTGACCAAAACATTTGAACTTCCGTTTATGTTTAATAACACTAGCTACATTAACGGATACTATAACGACTCTATCGGAAGGTTTAGTGTCATAACAGATATTCCTGCCTTTTCAATGGGTAAAATATTTTTAGGGAACAGTAATATTAGTGTTGAAAAATTTGGGTCTGCTGTTCAAGCAGGTATAAGAACTACTCACATTACTCCAAAAGGAATTGGCACCGAATGGGACATTGAGGCTATTGCACTAAACGATAGTTGTAGTCTTAATATTGATTGGAGCAACACAAAAAACAAGAAAGTATTCAGTGGCAATTTTTCAACCACATCGCATTTTATTTCAAGTGAAGACGGAAATCTCATAGACATGATTATAAACCCCTCTTACGTTATAATTAGTGATAGTATTTGGGATATTTCTCATTCAAACATACACGCACAAGGCAAAGAGATTACAATTCACGACTTTGAGATTAATCATAACGGACAATTTCTGAAAATAGATGGAGATATAAGTCCTGACAAGGATAAGGACCTAAATATAAGTCTTAAAGAGATTGACCTCTCGTTTATCTTTGACGTATTAAACCGTAAAAACATTGTATTTGGTGGTGAAGCAACAGGCGACATAAATATAAGCAATATTTATAGTGGCGGTATGCCCATTATGAAAACAAATGGATTGTTTGTTAAAGATTTTTCGTATAACCGCAGCATTTTTGGAGATTTAAATGTTGAAAGCAAATGGGACGACATAGAAAAGGCCATATGCTTTGATGGTGATGTTTCGCAACCTGACATTAAGACCTCGAAGGTTATTGGAAAGATTATGCCAACAAGAGATTCTCTCTATTTCTATATCGATGCACATAAATTAAGTATAGACTTTTTACAACCCTTTACCCAAAAAATTATGTCGGGGGTTACAGGAAAAGCCACTGGAGTGGTTGAATTCTTTGGTAGATTCAAAGCTCTCAATGTTGTTTCTAATGCATATGCCGAAAACTTCAGTTTTGGTATTGATTATCTGAATACCCGATTTTTTGTTACCGACAGTGTTAAATTAGATAGGAATGGTGTTTGGTTAAACAATGTTACGGTAAAAGATAGCGAGGGACATACAGGTAAAGTCAACATGGCTCTGAGATATAAAAACTTTAGAAATATGACATACGATATTTCAATGTTTGATATGTCAAATTTCTTGGTTTTCAATGTTACCGAGAAGATGAACCCCGTATATTATGGTACAGTTTATGGTACAGGTAGTGGAAGAATTTGGGGTGACGCGGAAAATACAACAATAGATGTAAACATGATTACAAATCCTAACTCTAACTTTACATTCGTACTTCGTGACGAAGAGGATGCCGGAGATTACGGATTTATAACTTTTGTTGATAAAGACGCTGTTGAAATTAAAGATGTTGAGGTTGTAACCGAACGTCCTTGGGAGAAATATAGCAATATTAAGTTACCTGAGAAGAAGCACAAACTTGCCATTAACTTACAAATTGATGCTACTCGAGATGCCATGATGCGAATGGTTATAGACCCTAATACCAACGACCAAATCAAGGCTTGGGGAGAAGGTGGTGTAAGGGTTGCTTTTGAGACAGGTCAGGACCTCAAGATTTTTGGTAGCTACACTGCTGAAAAAGGTAGTTATAGTTTGAATTTACAAGACCTTATCTCAAAAGATTTTGTTGTTGACAACGGTAGTACCATCACTTTTACAGGCGACCCAATGAAAGCAGATTTGAATATTAATGCCCACTATAATGTTCAAGCAAATCTGTTAGACCTTGACGAAAGTTTTGCTCACGAAAACGAGCTTAACAGAACCACTGTACCTGTTCATACAACTCTGAATTTAACAGGTAATCTACAAAAACCTGAATTTACTTTTGATTTGAAATTCCCTACCCTTTCTCAAAACATATACCGCCGAGTGAAAACAATCATAAACTCTGAGGATATGATGAACCGTCAGGTTATATATCTTCTTGCATTGAATAAATTCTACACTCCGGAATATATGAGCGTTAGTGAAAGGCATAATAATGAATTGGCAGCTGTTGCCTCTTCTGCCCTATCTTCTCAGTTGAATAATATTTTGGGACAAATAAGCGATAAATTTAATATCGGTACTAATTTCAGGAGCGACAAAGGTGATTTTACAGACTTGGAGTTTGATGTTGTTCTTACATCTCAACTTTTAAACAACCGCCTTATATTCAATGGTAACCTTGGATACCGCGATAAATCAGTTAGCAACAGCAGTTTTATCGGGGACTTTGATTTGGAGTATTTGATTAATAAATCGGGTACATTCCGTCTTAAAGCCTATAACCACTACAACGATAAGAACTACTATATTAAATCGGCATTGACAACTCAAGGTGTTGGACTTATGTTCAAGAAAGATTTCAATAAAACGTCTGAGATATTCAAACGTAATCCCGATGATGTTGCATACGAAAAAGCACAACGCGACAAACGCAAAAAACGTAGGGAAGAGCGAAAAAACAAGAATAACGATACCTCTATTGAGGAGTCTGAAAGTAAGGAATAATATATTTAGGCATAACAAGAGGGTGACCCAAAAGGAAACGGGTCACCCTCTCTTGTCTATGGGTTGAATAAAAAGAGCTATTTTTAGGTTTGTGAAGACTCCAAAACCGCAGTTTACTAATCGTAAATGAGGATTTTGGAGACAAGCATAACGACAAAAGAGCCTTTTTAGTCAGCCTCTTTTATTGTTTTGTCAACTATGATACTATTTCAAAGCATCAATATTTTGTTGATTATCCAATGTTTTTCCCTCTGCTGTATACATATATTTTATACGAGCATCGTAGGCTTTTTCAATTTTACCTCTAACCATCTTCATTGTACTGTTAATCATCTGATTTTGCTCAGTAAATGGTTCTGCCAATACAGCAAAACAAGATGGCAACCAACGCTCGGGGAATTGACCTTCAAACTCTCCGCCTTTTTTGAATTTGTTTACTGCTTTTTCAATTCTGCGAAGTGCTGCAATGCGTCCCTCCTCTGTATCTAATGTCAAACCATCTTCTGCCAAACGACGTTTTAATTGCTCTTTATTTGGCACAATCAACGCTGTTGTGTATGCACTCTGGTTGTTATACAACATTACTTGATCAATATATGGAGAGTGTTCTACCAACGACTCTTCAATTCCTTCCGGGCTATATTTCTCTCCATCGCTTGATATCAATAGACTTTTGAAACGACCTTTTACATAAAGCAATCCCTCTTTTGTCATATATCCAAGGTCTCCTGTGTAAAGATATCCGTCACGAACGGTCTCTGCAGTTGATTCAGGATTTTTCCAGTATCCTGCCATTACATTCTCTCCTTTTACAACAATCTCACCCATTTCGCCAAGAGGCAACTCTTTTCCTTCGCTATCGCAGATTTTCAATTCAATGGGTTGTACAAGTTTTCCTGATGAACCAAAACGATATAGTTCGGGACCATTAGAAGATATTACAGGTGTTGCTTCAGACAATCCATATCCTTGGAACATTGGGATTCCTACTCCTACATAGAATTTTTGCAAATCCTTATCAAGTAGAGCTCCTCCTCCAATAAAGAATCTTAGATTGCCTCCAAAGTTTGCTCGTACTTTTGAGAATATTATTTTGTCAAACAAAGCAACAAGTGGTTTTAGCAAATATCTTAAACCTTTGTTGTCAAGATTGCTATCACCATAATAGATTTGTGTTATCTTCATTCCATATTTGAAGAGTTTCCATGTTAATGTACCCTTCGCTCTGATTCCTTGCTCAATGTTCTTTTTAAATGTTTTCGCCAAGGCAGGTACACTTAATATGAAGTGAGGTTTTACCTCTCGGATATTCAATGGTATGTTTTTCAATGTCTCCAATGGATTACGTCCAACTTGTACGGTTGCAACAGTTGCTCCTCTTGACATCATTATATAGAATCCTACCACATGTGCAAAACAGTGGTCAAGTGGCAATATAATCAACGTTCTCCAAGTTTGATCAATACCTACCAATGTTAACGATTGCTCTACGTTTGCTGTGTAGTTTCTGTGTGTCAAAACCACACCTTTGGGATCGGCTGTTGTTCCGCTGGTGTAGGTTATTGTCGCATAGTCATCGTTTACAATTGAGTCTGCCACCTCTTTAAATTCTTCAATTGTGTGAGTTGCCAAATATTGGTCTCCCATCTCCAACACCTCTTGCAATGCAATCTCTTTTGATTGATAACTCTCTTGTGCATCAAAAACAATTACTTTTTCTACAGCAGGAAGTTGATCAATTATCAGACGAATCTTTTTTAATTGATTGCCCGATACCATTATATATTTAACATCGCCATGTATCAAACGGAACAAAAGGTCGTTGCTTTCCTCTAATTTAATTGACAAAGGAACATTTATTGCTCCTGCATAGAACATTGCCAACTCTCCAATTATCCACATGTTGCGTCCTTCGCTCAACAATGCCATTGTATCGCCTTTTTTAACGCCCAATGCTCTTAATCCTGCTCCAAGACGATACACTTGCTCTTTTACCTCTGCATATGTTGTTGGAGTAAACTCTTTTCCTGTTTTTTCTAATAGAAATGTGTTGTTTGAGTACTTATTTACCGATTCCTCAAACAAATCTACCAATGTTTTCTTTATCATAATCTATATATATTAAAGGGAGGTATTTATCCCCTCCCTCCTATTTTCCTAATATGTTTTTGTACTGTATACAAACCTTATATCTATATTCTTAGTATCAATTTGCGCGAACTTTGGCGCTTGCAAATATGGATATACTGCAGTTATTGTTCCTTCTGCATCTGTTGAAACACCTACTGGGACAAGTATCATTTGTGAATCTACGGCATAAGCATCAGCCTCTCCATTATTGGGATCATTCTTTATGATATTTGTTATGTATGCCTGTATATTGCCAAAATCATAAGTGCGTAATGATGAACTGTATGTTGCCAAAAAGAAGTTCGTCTTATCAGGTAACATTTTGTCATAGAAGAATATATCGGGAGTTACATGTTTCAATTTATTATCAACATATATGTTCCCGTCTGCACGCATCAATAAAAGATATGGTGGAGGTGTTATCTCATACTCATTATTCGCTGTAAAATATACAGGAAGTTTCAATGTAACAGAGTTGAGCAATCCCATAACTCCGGGCTTATCAACAGAAGACTTAAACTTCTTTATTATATCGTCTACAGGTAATGTAATTCTTGCATTGTAACCCAAGGGGGTTGTCAATATGGGTTTTGAAGCATCTGCAATTGTTGTCACCTCATCAGCCCACTCCACACTCATATGGTTCACCGATTCCACCTCGTTTGTCGATACAAATATTGATGTAGTCTTCTTTATCTCTTTTTTTACGCCATCCACCTCTGCTACGTTTCCGTAAACATTATATACATAACTTCTGTGATATATATCAACAGAGGTTGTATACACTCTTATTATGGCACCTCCTCCGTAATTGTGAGTTATATATATTCCGGGGAGATAATCGACCAACTCTTTATCAGAGGGGTATTGTGTAAAGCTTTTATACAATTTAAAGAAATCTTCTGCCCACTCTTTTGATGTTAGTCCGTTTCTTGAAATGGGAAGAATTACGGTTACTGTGTCTGCTGTTACATTGGTCGGGGTAGATGTAAACACCTTTTCTCCCAATTTTATTTTATAATCGCAAAAATCATCGGGATTCAAATTGGTATAAACCATTTCGCCGCTTATTGAACTTAATGTTTTGTTCATTTGATATGCAGCTACCTGCATTGGTGCTCTATCGTCACCTGTTGTTTGGTTTACCAAGAACTTGATTGTTATTGCCATAGAGTCCAACATTCCTGATTTTACCAATGTTGTATCAAAGGCAGCTATGTATCTCAACTCTGTGAGATAATCACTCTTAATCTCTCCGAATTTTGGGATTTTTATATCTCCCAACATGTGATATTGCGCTCTGTTTACAGCATAATTCACTAAGGTTGAATATAAAGAATCCGATTCCGCTGAGTAATGCAGCGAAGAATCGGAATGTATCTCTATGTCTGTATAACCTTCCTCTAAAGAAGAGCCTATCTCCTCATTATTTTCATGACACGATGCCACAAAAACAGAAATGGTCAACAGAAACAGATATAATATTTTTTTCATAAATTACTATTTAGAGAGAATTTGATCGTACAATTCGCTGTACGCTCCTATCATATCTTCTTTGTTATATGGAAGATACATTTTGTTCATACTCTTTGCATACTCTCCTATTGATGCGTCAGAGTTTTCTGATGCTGAAGCAACAGCATCAGAATATGTAGCAGCCAATTTTAATACCTCATTGTGGTTAAATTCCGTATTGGAATCTATTCCCAATTCCGAAATATCGATTCCGTCCATTGACAATTTTTCTACCAATTTACTGCTCCAGGGAGTTGTAAACTCATTGGCATAATCTGAATATACAATTTTTGTGTCGCGATATATTGGATCGTCGCTGTAATTTTTCTTTATATATAATGGCATCAAAGCTGTCAAACTTCCATGACAATGTATCACATCAGGAACCCAGCCCATTTTTCTTACTGTTTCGATAACTCCTCTTGCCATGAATATTGCACGTTCGTCGTTATCGTCATACTCTACGCCTTTTTCGTCTGCCATTACTCCACGTTGTAAGAAGTAATCTTCATTTACCAAAAAGAACACTTGAATACGAGTTGATGGCATCGAAGCCACTTTTATTATCAATGGATGATCTGTATCATCGATTATGATATTTACACCTGATAATCGTTGAACTTCGTGTAATTGATTTCTTCTTTCGTTAACAACCCCATAACGAGGCATAAAAGTACGAGGTTCGCAACCCTTTTCTTGCAATTTCAATAATAAATTACGTGTCTGATCCGACATCTCAGATGAGGGTAAATAGGGATATACTTCTTGTGCTACTATTAGTACTCTTTTTTTCTCCATTATGCTGTTTTTATTTTATAATTTAGCTATTTATTTTTCCGACTGCAAAGATAATACTTTTTTTTTGCGAAATCACCAAATTTATAGACGTTTTATTTCTAAAATTGTTTAAAAGCCCATTTCTTTTTAACAAGAGAGAAGAAAATTTGTTTTTTTGAGATTTTTACATCCGTACTGATAATATTTTAGCATATAAATTATTTTTAATGTTTTTATTTGCTTAATTTTGCATAGTTTTTTAATAATGGATGCAATGAGAGTTATTGCTAAAATAGACGAACTTAAAAAAGTTATAGCTGAATATAAAAACAACGGCAAAAGCGTGGGACTTGTTCCAACTATGGGAGCACTCCACGACGGACATATTTCATTGGTAAAAAGATGTTTAAACGAGAACGAATGTTGTATTGTTTCCATCTTTGTAAACCCAACTCAATTTAACGATAAAAACGACCTTAAGCACTACCCCAGAACTCCCAAAGAGGATTGCGAGTTGTTGGAGAGTGTTGGTTGCACAATAGTATTTGCCCCCGAAGTGGAAGAAATGTATCCCGAAGAGGATACTCGCATCTTTAACTTAGGAAGCGTAGCAGAGGTTATGGAGGGCAAATTCCGCCCCGGACACTTCAATGGAGTTGCTCAAATTGTAAGCAAATTATTCTATGCCGTAGAACCCCACAAAGCATATTTTGGGGAGAAGGACTTCCAACAAATTGCTATTATCAGAGCAATGGAGAGAGAGATAAATACGGGTGTTGAAATCATCAATGTTCCCATTGTCAGAGAGAGCGATGGTTTGGCCATGAGTAGTCGCAACAGACGCTTAACCGAGAATCAAAGAAAAAACGCTCCTAAAATATGGGAAACTCTTTCTAAAAGTTATACCTTTGCACAAAATCACACAGTTGAGGAGACTATAAATTTTGTTGTTGACACTTTGAATAAAGTTCCTGAATTCAAAGTTGAGTACTACGAGATTGTTGATGCAGATACACTACAACCAATAAGGGATTGGAACAGCGCCAAAAAAGCTGTTGGCTGCATTGCCACTTTCTGCGGAGAAATTAGACTTATTGATAATATTACTTATAGCGTAAAATAATAAAAAAGAATGTTGGTAGAAATTCTTAAATCTAAAATACATAGAGCTACCGTAACCGAGGCTAACTTAAATTATATTGGTAGCATTACTATTGACGAGGCTTTAATGAACGCTGCGGGAATTATGGAAAACGAGCGCGTTCATATTGTAAACAATAACAATGGTGCGAGATTTTCGACATACGTTATTAAAGGAGAAAATAATTCGGGAGTTGTTTGTCTTAATGGTGCTGCAGCTCGTCTTGTTCAACCGGGCGACGTGGTTATTATTATGGCTTATGCAATGATGAGCCAAGAAGAAGCTATGGAGTTTAAACCAAAAGTTGTATTTCCAGAGGCGAAAACAAATAAAATTTAGTAATTAGAATACTAAAAAACAGATATGCAAAAAGGGGGCAAGCCCTTTTTGTTATTTATAAATGTCAAGTAATTATAATTTAACAATTTAATATATGTTTGAAAATTTAAGTGAACGCTTAGAGAGATCTTTTAAAATATTAAAAGGAGAAGGTAAAATCACCGAGATAAACGTAGCGGAAACTTTAAAGGACGTTCGCAAAGCACTTTTGGACGCAGACGTAAACTTTAAAGTTGCCAAGCAATTTACCGACAAGGTTAAAGAGAAGGCATTAGGAATGAACGTACTTACTGCCGTTAAACCTGGTCAACTTATGGTTAAGTTGGTTCATGACGAACTTGCCGAACTAATGGGTGGAACTGCTGCAGACTTTAACGTTTCGGGTAATCCTGCAATTATTCTTATGGCAGGATTGCAAGGTTCGGGTAAAACCACCTTCTCTGGCAAACTTGCCAATATGCTTAAAACCAAAAAGAGCAAACGTCCTCTATTGGTTGCATGCGACGTTTATCGTCCTGCCGCAATTGAGCAACTAAAAGTTTTAGGAGAACAAATAGGTGTTCCTGTATATTTTGAAGAAGATAGCAAAAACCCTGTCACTATCGCACAAAACGCAATTGCACAAGCCAAACGTAACGGTAACGACATAGTAATTGTGGATACAGCAGGTCGCTTGGCTGTTGACGAGGAGATGATGAACGAGATTGAGGCTGTAAAAAACGGCATCAACCCAAATGAAATTTTATTCGTTGTTGACTCAATGACAGGTCAAGATGCCGTTAACACGGCAAAAGAGTTTAACGAAAGACTTGACTTCTCTGGTGTTGTTCTTACCAAACTTGACGGAGATACTCGTGGTGGTGCTGCTCTTTCAATCAGAACTGTTGTAAACAAACCTATCAAGTTTGTTGGTACAGGCGAAAAGATGGAGGCTTTGGACGTATTCCACCCCGAGCGTATGGCAGACCGTATTTTGGGAATGGGAGACATTGTATCGTTCGTTGAGAGAGCTCAAGAACAATATGACGAAGAAGAGGCTCGCAGACTTCAAAAGAAGATTGCTAAAAACCAATTCGACTTCAACGATTTCCTTGCCCAAATTCAACAAATCAAAAAAATGGGTAACCTTAAAGAGCTTGCATCAATGATTCCAGGCGTTGGGAAAGCCCTAAAAGATGTTGATATTAAAGACGACGCATTCAAAAGCATTGAGGCGATGATTGGCTCTATGACTCCAAAAGAGAGAAGCAATCCTGACTTAATAAACAGCAGCCGTCGTCAAAGAATTGCTAAAGGTAGCGGTGTTCCCCTTCAAGAGGTTAACCGAGTTTTGAAGCAATTTGAGACTACTCGCAAAATGATGCACAAAATCAGTAAAAACCCTATGCAGGCAATGCGTAACATTAAAAGAAGATAATTATGCAACTTATAGACGGCAAGGCTGTTGCAGCCGAAATAAAAAAAGAGATAGCTAAAGAGGTTGAAGAGATTGTTAAGGCCGGAGGTAAAACTCCTCACCTTGCAGCAATTCTTGTTGGACACGATGGTGGTAGCGAAACATATGTTGCCCACAAAGTTAAAGCTTGTGGAGAGTGTGGTTTTAAATCAACTCTTATCCGTTTTGAAGACGATATTACAGAAGAGCAACTTCTTCAAGAGGTAGAACGCTTGAATAACGACGACGATGTTGACGGATTTATTGTTCAACTTCCATTACCTAAACACATTTCAGAGCAACGCGTAATTGAGGCTATCGACTACCGTAAGGATGTTGACGGATTCCACCCAATTAACGTAGGTAGAATGTCAATTGGTCTACCCTGCTTTGTTTCTGCTACTCCTGCAGGTATTATGGAGCTATTGAAACGATACAACATAGATACTCAAGGTAAAAACTGCGTTGTTTTGGGACGTAGCAATATCGTAGGTAAACCTGTTGCTACCCTTATGATGCAAAAAGGAAACCCAGGAAATGCCACTGTAACTGTTTGTCACAGCCGTTCAGAGAACTTAAAAGAGATTTGTAAAGGTGCAGACATAATCATTGCAGCTCTTGGTTCTCCTGAATTTGTTACAGCAGATATGGTTAAAGATGGAGCTGTAATTGTTGACGTTGGCACAACTCGCGTTCCTTCTGACAAAACAAAAACAGGATTCAAACTAACAGGAGACGTTAAATTTGACGAGGTAGCCGATAAATGTTCTTACATCACTCCTGTTCCCGGAGGAGTTGGTCCAATGACAATTGTATCGCTTATGCGCAACACTCTTCTTGCAGGTAAAAAATGCATATACTAATTTTCTGCAATAAAATAGAACAGAGGGTAACCCAAAGGGAAACGGGTTACCCTCTCTTGTCTAAGGGTTGAATAAAAAGAACTATTTTTAGGCTTGCGAAGACTCCAAAACCGCAGTTTACTAATCGTAAATGAGGATTTTGGAGACAAGCATAACGACAAAAGAGCCTTTTTAGTCAACCTCTTAATATATATAATTTGTAAGATAGCAGGCAATAAACTATTTTTGTTGATATGAATAAAGTTATATTCTATATTATCTGCATCATAACTTCCATTTCATCAGCAAATGCGCAGACCATATCTCTGCTTTTTGCGGGTGATGCCATGCAACATCAAGCGCAACTTGACGATGCAAAGAGAGGAGATGACTTTTTCTTTTACAACAACAACTTCGATATTATTAAAGACGAAATTTCATCGGCAGATATAGCTGTTGTAAATTTTGAAACGACATTAGGAGGAGCTCCCTATAGCGGATACCCCGCTTTCTGCTCACCTGACGAATTTGCAGTAGCCCTTCAAAAGTGCGGTTTTGATATATTTTTAACTGCAAACAACCACTGCCTTGACAGGGGAAGTAAAGGCATTTTCAGAACAATAGATCTTTTGGACTCTCTTAAAATAAAACATCTTGGAACTTACAAGAGCAAACAAGAAAGGGAGACTCAATTCCCCATGATTGTAAGAAAGGGTGATATAAAGATTGGCATGCTGAATTACACATATGGCACTAATGGCATAATTGCCAAGCAAGGAGCCATAATAGATTATATTGATACCACTCTAATTAAACGAGATATTGCTTTTTGTAATATTAAAGGTACCGATATAATTATAGCAAATATTCATTGGGGTGACGAATACCAACTCACCCCTAATATTCATCAAAAGAGACTATCTGATTGGTTACATAAAAATGGAATAAGAGTTGTTATTGGCTCTCATCCTCACGTTATCCAACCAATTGAAGCTAAAACAGACAGTTGTGGCAACATAGAATATCTGACCGTATACTCATTAGGAAACTTTATTTCCAACATGAGAACCCAAATGACAAAAGGTGCGATAATATTCAGAATGAACCTCGTAAAAGAGAACGACTCTATTAGAATTGCAAATCCTAAATATGCAAAGATATTCACCCAACGTCCGGATATAGTAAAAGGAGAGCCTTATAAGATATTACCATGTGACAGTTCCTACATTAAGAACAATATAAAAAGCATAAAATTAAAAAGCGACATGCTTATTTTTAGCGAAGAGACGGATAAATTATTCAAAAAGCACAATAAAGGTAAAATTTATGAATATTTTTTCTATAAAATTAGCCCAGATTCTTGCATAAACAAAAAATAAGCATTACCTTTGCAACGCAAAACAAATGGTGAGTGTAGCTCAGTTGGTTAGAGCGTCGGATTGTGGTTCCGAAGGTCGTGGGTTCGAGCCCCATTATTCACCCCAAAAGCTGTACGAAAGTACAGCTTTTTTTTGTTATTTGGTGGCTCTCACAGAAAAGTTATCTCACAAACAAGAGAGGTCGGCACACGCAAACAAGTTGCGTTATTACCTCCGTTTGTTTCGATCAATTTTTACTCCGTAAAAAAGTCGAGCCCCATTATTCACCCTAAAAGCTGTACTAATGTACAGCTTTTTTTATCTCCTTCTCTCATCCAAGAAACATCTTAAGCCCTTCAAGACAAAACTAATTAGCCCAATTAGTCTTATTAGTCAAATTGGTCTTATTAGACTAATTTTATTTATTTTCCGTGAACATTTTTATTCATCTAATTGTTAAATAATATATTATTTATGTTAACATTTAACACCATGCGAAATAATATATTTTTATATTTAGCTGATATTTAAATAATTAGTATGTATTATTTATTTTTTCGATACAATGTTTTATAAAATCTGTTTGACAAGTGAAATTAATTGCAATATATTTGCATCAGAAAACAAAATCAAACAGATTATTAACAATAAAAAAACAGATATTATGGAAACTAAAAATTCAGAAAACAGAAACTTTATGCCTCGTATAGGCGACGTTGCTCCTTCATTCACTGCAATGACTACTCAAGGTGAAATTAACTTCCCTTCTGACTACAAAGGTAAATGGAAAATACTTTTTAGCCACCCTGCAGATTTTACACCTGTATGTACTTCGGAGTTTATGACATTTGCAAGTATGGCAGAGGAGTTTGAAGCTCTTAACACTCAACTTGTAGGATTGTCGGTTGACGGTATTCACAGCCACATTGCTTGGTTGAGAACAATTAAAGAGAAAATCAACTGGAAAGGAATGGAGGGTGTAGAGGTAAAATTCCCTTTGATTGTTGATATCTCAATGAAAGTGGCTTCACTTTACGGAATGATTCAACCCGGTGAGAGCGAAACTTCAGCCGTAAGAGCGGTATTCTTCATCGATCCTAACGATAAGATTAGAACAATCATGTACTACCCTCTTGCTCTTGGTAGAAACTTTGACGAGATTAAACGCGTAATCATAGCTCTACAAACTGCCGATAACTTCAGCGTAGCACTACCAGCCGATTGGCGTCCGGGCGAAGAGGTTATTGTACCACCAGCAGGCTCATGCGGTGTTGCAAAAGACAGAATGAGCGGAAGCGATGATACTCTTCACTGCTACGATTGGTTCTTCTGCACAAAGAAAATCTCTAAAGAAGAAGTTGAAAGTAAATTGGGAAAATAACCATAATAGAACTATATAATACCAAACGAGAAAGGGTTGCATTTTGAAGTGCAACCCTTTTATTTAGATATTACAAATTATTAAATCTATTAATATCCAGGTGTTGGTTTTGCCTCCGGCTCAAAGTCAACAGATGAGTTGTTTGTATCTTGGTAAACAACACGGTTGCCAACAATCTTAGCTACTTTACGAGTGAATCCCATTCCGTTGTACATAGCTGAAGTATAAAGCATACCTGCATCAACTTGTGAAGGAAGAGCAATAGTTCTTTGAGTCTCTGTTGGAGATACAACATTAATCGCATCTTGAATATCTTTGTATCTGATCATCAAGTATGGGTTAACGTCAGTACCCTCTGGTTTAGCCACCCAGTTAGCCTCGTTGTTAACGTCACAGTAAGTCTCGATGTTGTCAACTTTAGCCAATACAAGACCTGCACCGAATGCTGG
This sequence comes from Muribaculaceae bacterium, assembly GCA_017546805.1. Taxonomy (GTDB): domain Bacteria; phylum Bacteroidota; class Bacteroidia; order Bacteroidales; family G3-4614; genus Caccoplasma_A. The sequence goes on from JAFYRT010000044.1 coordinate 44,745, forward strand.
AAGAACACCGAAGTTTATAGATTGAAGTCCGGGTTTAGCAACGATAGTTAGATTAGGAACGTCTGGGTTAGCAACATAAGTTGATTTGTACTCAGTGATATCGATTTCATAGTCTGCTTTGCTCAAGTCGACAGTGTTAGGATTAACCTCAATCTCTTCAGTTGCAGGATCATCACTCATGATAGTGTGGTTTTGAGCTTGGAAAGCGATAACCACACTTTTACCTGGAGCCAAAGGATATTTTTTACCCGATCCATCACTAACAAAACCTGCAACGTATGAAGAAACAGCAACAGCTTCCATCTCCTCAGGAGTAGTACCCCATAATACAGTTTTTGTGTTAGCTGCAATCTCAGTACGAGCGATTAAGCAGTTGTCAAGGTATTGAGTAAATGCTGAGTTGTTGTAAATTTCAACGAATTGGTCATACATATAGTTTTTGTTAGCAGGAGTTTTACACATAGCTGAGTAGAACTCTTTGATAATTAATTGAGGAGTAGATGTAATATATTCTGTTTCTATGGCTGCTGTTTGCGCTTTATCTACAAGCACTATAGTAGAACCACAAATTTCACCCTCATTTATTGACATAGTTACAGTAACCTCATATTCGCCTTCTGAAATCTCCACTGTTTTATATACTCCCTCTGAAATCTCGGATAATTCAAAAACTCCAAGAGAATTTACCGCTTTAACTGATACATCAGTTACATCACTCCAGTTAACTAAATCTGGCAATATAACTTGCACTGTTAATGAGTAGAGATTAGAAATTAAAAGAAATTTTTCGGAAGTTATCTCTATCTTATTATCCTGTGCATCTTTTGTGCTTATCACCAATGTACAATACTCTTCATAGAATCCAAATTCTCCTATATGTTTTATTGTAAGTTTATATCGTCCTTTTAGCTTTTCTCCTTTATCATTTACAGAGTTTTCCAAACTTACTATTTCATAGTTTGGCGAAGGGTTTGCATAACTCTCTGCATAGCTTTTTAGCATACCTGTTTCTAATTGATTTATTACTATATCCTCTTTTGTTATTTTTGCATTTGATGGGTTTACGAAAAACTCTATCTCTGCTGTTCCACCCTCTTCTGATATAAGAAACTCTTCTTTTAACAGAACTATGCTTGTCGGATAATTTAAGGCTTGACCGAAGTTATATTGTTTGCCGCTTGACATGGTTATGCTTACCATTCCTCTTTCGCTATCCTCAACAATTGAAGTTATTTGATTGTCAGGGTTTGCACTATATGGAGTTGGCAATATTGTTATAGGATTGCTTTTGTCTTCAACGTAGGTTATTATCTCGTACTTGCCTTCGCTATTTACTTGCACCTCAACAGAAACTCCATTAGCTCCATCTATTCCTTTTGCAGATATTGTATTTCCATTTGCATCTGTTATTGGGGTATATGTTTTTCCGTTGTCATACGAAACAGTCCAATTGCAATTGTTGTCTATTTTTACATATGGTGTTATTCCATCAACTCCATCTTTGCCATTGATACCGTTTTGTAGGGTTATTGCAGAATTATCTGAGAATGTAATTTTCCATCCTCCTACGCCTGTTGTAATAGGTTCTACTCCGCTTACTATTTTACCACCTTCATACGCATCTTTTAGTTTATCAACTGAAGTTTTGAGACTTGACACATCCTCTTTTAGTCTATCAATCTCAGGTCCAAAATCTTCAGTACAAGATGTTATACTCATACCTGTAATTAGTCGACCCTTAAAAACTTAGAGATATACAATAATTAAGAGAAACATTATTCCCATATAGTGTTTCTCTTATTTTTTTGATTAAGGCCAAAAGAGCTCTCATTGCTCTTTTGA
>JAFYRT010000045.1 GCA_017546805.1 Muribaculaceae bacterium
AAGTTTGGAAAACTCTGTAAATGAAAAAGGAGAAAAACTAAAAGGACAATACAAACTTACAATAAAACATATAGGAGAATCAGGATTATATGGAGAGTATTGCACATTAGTTATAAGCACAAAAGATGCACAAGATAATAAGATAGAGATAACTTCTGAAAAATTCATGCTAATAAGCGAAATCCCCTATAACATAACCATAACAACAAGCGAAGGAGGCACAGCCGAAGCAAGTAAAACGCAAGTAGCACCAAACGGACAAGTTTCCCTCACTGCCACCCCACAAGAGGGCTACCGATTTGTCAATTGGACAGTGAACGGAGAGGAAGTCTCAACCGCAAACCCCTATACAGCAACAATACTCCAAAATACACAATTTACAGCCAACTTTGAAAGAGGTGGCAATACCGAAAACGGTCACGAATATGTTGACCTCGGTTTGTCAGTAAAATGGGCAACTTGTAACGTAGGAGCCACCACACCCGAAGAGTATGGCGATTACTTTGCATGGGGCGAAACACAACCCAAGAGCTACTATTATTGGAGCACCTACAAATACTATAATGGTTCATATGATACAATGACCAAATATTGTACAGAATCAAATTATGACACAGTAGATAATAAAACAACCCTTGAACTCTCAGACGATGCCGCTTATGTAAATTGGGGAGGTAATTGGCGCATGCCGACAATAGAGGAGCAAAAAGAATTACTTAACACCTCAAACTGCACCTGGAGATGGACCACTCAAAACGGAGTAAAAGGACGAAAAGTAACAAGTAAAAAGAATGGGAATTCCATCTTTCTTCCTGCGGCGGGCTATCTCCAAGGCGGCTATCTCAACGATGCAGGCGACTACGGCGACTACGGCGGCTACTGGTCGAGTTCGCTCACCACGGTCCTCAGCGGCTACGCCTACGGCTTGTACTTCTATTCGAGCAACTTGGACTGGTACAGCAATTACCGTTGCTACGGGCTATCTGTCCGCGCGGTTTGCGAGTAAAATTAAATGCTATGGCATTTAATTCAGTTGAGAGATATTTATCTCTCGAACCCACTCACGCTCGGCAAAGTTTATGCAAGTATAACTTTTCACTCGCTTATTCGTGGCTTTGTTAGTTGTAAGTTTTTAGTTGTTAGAATTTATAAGAAACACGCAAATAGCAGAAGCATAACATCGCCCCCCCCCCGCGAGAGGTAGCTCGTAAAAGCGGAGTTTCAAAAAAAACATTCCCTGTTTGGATGTGATTTTTTATAGGGTATAAGAAATTATTAGTTTTCAGTTATCTGTTTATATTTAATTCCTAATTGTGGCGGAGCCACGAACTAACTAACAACTAAAAACTAATAACAATAACAAACAACTGCAAATGTTGCACAATTCAAAAATATTTACTACTTTTGCACCGCAAATTTTATTAACTAATAAATTATTAATTATGAATCATTACGAAACCGTTTTCATTTTGACTCCCGTTTTGTCTGATACTCAGATGAAGGAAGCGGTAGAGAAATTCACAAATATTCTCAAAGCTGAAGGAGCCGTAATCGTAAACGAAGAGAACTGGGGATTGCGCAAACTTGCTTATCCTATTCAAAAGAAAACTACAGGTTTTTACGAGTTTATTGAGTTCGATGCAGAACCAACTGTAATCGCTAAATTAGAGGTAAACTTCCGTCGCGACGAGCGCGTTATTCGTTTCTTGACTTTCAAACAAGACAAATACGCAGCTGAGTATGCAGCGAAGAGAAGAAGTGTTAAATCAAACAACGAAGTAAAGGAGAACTAGACCATGGCACAAAACACACAATCAGAGATCAGATATCTTACTCCTCCTTCAGTAGATGTGAAGAAGAAAAAATATTGCCGTTTCAAAAAGAGCGGAATTAAGTATATCGACTACAAAGATCCCGAATTCTTGAAAAAATTCTTGAACGAGCAAGGTAAAATTTTACCTCGTCGTATCACAGGTACTTCATTGAAGTTCCAACGTCGTATTGCTCAAGCTGTTAAGCGCGCTCGCCACTTGGCGTTGTTGCCTTATGTAACTGATAACATGAAATAAAATTAAGGAGGAACGACAATGCAAGTAATATTAAAAGAAGATATTCTAAACTTAGGATTCAAGGGTGATGTTGTTAACGTTAAAAAAGGATACGGACGCAACTATCTTATCCCTCAAGGAAAAGCAGTTATCGCATCTGAGTCGGCTCTAAAAATGTTAGCAGAGGACAATCGTCAACGTGCTCACAAATTGGCTAAAATCAAAGCAGATGCTGAGGCATTGGCAGCTTCATTGAATGGAGTGTCAATTTCAATTGCAACTAAAGCAAGCGAGAGTGGAAAAGTATTCGGTTCAGTAACATCTGTTCAAATTGCAGATACATTGGCTGAAAAAGGTTTCACAGTAGACCGTCGTCTTATCGCTTTGAAAGAGCCTCTAAAAGAACTTGGTGCTCACAAAGTAGTTATCAAACTACACAAAGAGGTATCAGCAGAGGTAGAGGTTGTTGTAGTAGCAGAATAATTGACTATACAATAATAACTTTAAGAACCGCTTCGGAAACGAAAGCGGTTCTTTCTTTTTTTGTATTCAAAAGCCTTGGATGCATATTAGTGTGGGTATAAATGGCGTTATAGTCAAAAACTTTTTATATCTTCGCAACAATTTGTAAAAGAGCTATTGTGCGAGTATAATGAAAATGGATTCAGTAAAGAATTTTTTTAGATTTTTGCGTAAATGGTGGTTGCTGTTTGCGGTTCTCCTGTTTTTTGTATATCTGATGTTTTTTGACCATAACAGCATTATGGTTAGAATGGAGTATAACAATGAGCTTGACAGTTTAAAAGAGGTGCTTCAAACCTATAAAGATCAGATTCGTTCAGATAGCATGCAAATTGAGGAGTTGCGTAATAACAAATCGGTACTCGAAAGGTACGCTCGAGAGAAGTACGGTTATAAACATCCCAATGAGGATGTGTTTATCATAAAAACAGAATCGGAGAATTAATTGTTTTGAATTTAAATATGTAAAACTAAATATAATGAAGAAGATAAAGATAAACCCCAATATATTAGGCCTTATTACAATATTGTCGGCGATATCAATACTGACGGCTACAATAATGTTTATCTATTATTTCCAACTCTCTGTATATCTATTGGGTGCAGGTGGATTGGGCTTGATATTTGTGAGACTGTTTCGTGATACAGAAGGCATGAACTTTCGTCAAAAACGAGCATGTCGTATAGAACTGTTCTCTGCCTTGATGATAACCGCGGCTTCGTGGTTTTTATATATGCGTCAACAAGAGTGGATAGCTCTTTTGCTGTCGGGAGCAGTGTTGCAACTATATGCATCGTTTATAGCATCGCGTGAGGAAAAAAAGAAGAATCAAGAAAATAAGCAATAATAGTGAATCTTATAATAGATCAGGGGAATACCTCGGTTAAAGTTGCTCATTTCAATGACGATGAGATTTGTAAAGTGACAATCTTTGATAACTCAGAGATTGATGCTTTAAAAAATTACATCAAGGGTTCGTGTTATAGCAGGGCAATATATTCGTCAGTATCTTCAAAAAATGAGGAACTGATAGAGTTAATATCAAATACCATTCCTGATTTTATTGTCCTAAACCACGAAACATCTCTTCCCATAGAGATTGAATATACAACACCGCAGACATTGGGTGTTGACAGAATAGCCGGAGCTGTTGGAGCAAGAGAGGAGTATCCTCAATCGCCAACACTCATAATTGATGCAGGAACAGCAATAACCTATGACTTTGTAACAGCCGAAGGTGTGTATAAAGGGGGTAATATTGCCCCGGGGATATCTATACGCTTCAAATCATTGAATAATTACACAAAATCGTTGCCATTGGTAGAGCCATCATTGCAATATCCTCAGTTGGGAAATGATACGGTGTCGGCAATATTATCGGGTGTGATGAGTGGTGTTGTGTATGAGTGTGAGGGGTATATTGCTAAAATTTCTAAAAAAGAGCCGAATCTTAAGGTTATTATTACAGGCGGAGACCATAAATTGTTGTATAATCAATTAAAAAATAGTACTTTCGTATCTTTAATTGAAGAGGAGTATTTGGTATTAAAGGGGCTAAACGCAATATTGAAATATAATGTTAAAGAATAGATATATAGCAGTAGTGGCATTACTGCTTTCAATAATTTTTACTTCAAAAGCACAAAGTCCGTATTCTATGTACGGATTGGGTTCGCTCGATGACTGTACATTGGGTATAAACTCAGGAATGGGAGGGGTTGGATATGCTATAAACAACAAAATGCAGGTGAACCCCAAGAATCCGGCATCTTATGCGGCCATGGACTCTTTAACTTTCTTGTTTGACGTGGGTATGAGTGTCGAAACCGATTGGGTTAAGGAGACATTAAATACAAAAACCTTAAGAGAGACAAAGACCTATGCTAATTTCGATTATGCCGTACTTCAGTTTCCAATGGGAAAACATTTTGCGGCGTCGTTTGGTATAATGCCATTCTCAAAAGTAAACTATAGCTACGGAAAGAGCATAAACTTTGGAGAATATTCAACATATGGAGAGGGTGGTATTCATCAGGTATATTTGGGTGTTGCGGCAAAATTGTATAAAAACCTATATGTGGGAGTAAATGCGTCGTACCTTTTCGGAAATGTAACCCACTCAACAACCATATTGCCCAATTCGGCATATAATGTTGTAGCAATGATTTCTCAATCTAAAATGCATGTAACTGACTATAAGTTCGATTTTGGTTTGAGATACACACAAAACATAAACGAGAAAAACTTAATAACAATTGGAGCGGTTTACTCTCCCAAGAAAAAGATGTTGGGAAAAAGATATAACGACTTGTATCAGTTGGAGACAAGTGGCGAGACCTCTTTAACTGTCGAGAGCGATACCGTCTCTCTAAAAAGTTGTTATGAAATGGCAGAGACCTATGGCGCAGGATTGGGATATAAATGGGACGATAGACTAATTATTGGCGTAGATTTCACATATCAACCCTGGAGTAAAGTAAACTATTTGCCCTTATGGAAAACAGAGTTTACCGAAGATGCCTTAAAAGGTAATTTCAACGATCGTTACCGCATCTCGTTAGGTGCTGAGTATCGAAATGCTGTATATTCGACAAAATATGTTGACAGAATGAGATTTCGTGCGGGCGCATACTACGAAAAATCATATATAAAGCTAAATGGAAATGATTTGAGAGAGGTTGGAGCATCAATAGGTTTGGGCTTGCCTATACTCAAAGACAAATCGTTGATAAACGTATCTGCACAATATTATCACAGAAAACTATCTCCAAAAGCAACTGTGTTTGAGAATGGAGTTTTGTTCTCGGTAGGAATATCGTTTAACGAATTCTGGTTCTTCAAGAGAAAGATAGAGTAAAAAGGCTCCATTAAAATCAAAAACAAAAGACGATGAGTATGTTCAGATTTTGCCAGTTTGTTCGTTTGCACGTGGTGGCATCATTACTTTTGATGACAATGGTGGTAGTTGGTTGTGGAAAAGACAAAAAAGAGGTTATAGAATCTTTTGCCGATCCAAAGGAGATGTCAACAGTTTATAGCAGAGATGTCTCTACTCTAATATCCGATTCAGGAGTAACTCGTTACAGAGTTGTAGCCCCCGATTGGTATATGTATGAGAATTCGTCAAATCCTCGTTGGTATTTCCCGAAAGGAATATATTTGGAGCAGTTTGACGAAGATTATAATGTTGCGGCCTTTCTCGAAGGAGATACAGCAATATTCTATAAGACCAAGAGATTGTGGGAGCTGCGAGGAGATGTAAAGATGGCCAACACCAAAGATGAGCGATTTTTCACAGAGCGACTATATTGGAGTCAGGATGCACAAAGAATCTATTCCGATACGGTTATACACATAGAACGCGGAGATAGAATAATAGAGGGTTTGGGCTTTGAGTCGAATCAAAACATGACTCAATATAAAATCCTCAAAACCACAGGAGTATTCCCTATGGAAGAGATGCGAAAAAGAGATACAACATCGCTACAACCTTTGGATACTTTAAAACAACAGACTGCAATAGTGAAAAACTAAAAATAAAATTCAGATAAATATTAAAAACTACCAATATAAATTGGGATAAGCTGAGAAAAATTATTATCTTCGCACCTGGATTTTAAAAAATAAAAAGAATATAAACAAAATTAAATAATAAAACAGATGGCTACACTACAAAAAATTAGAAATCAAGCAGGACTTCTTATCGTTGTAATTGGTGTTGCATTGTTATCATTCATTATCGGAGACTTCCTAAGCTCAGGAAATACATTCCTTCAAATGGGTAGAAACAATGTTGCTAAAGTAAACGGAACAGCAATAACACCCGACGAGTTTCAACTAAAATTGGCACAACTTGGTGCAAATGTAACAGATGCAGACAAAAACAGACTATTCCAAGAGATGGTTATGGGTATGGCTGTTGCTGATTGTGCTGAGAACATCGGAATTTCAGTATCTTCAGAGGAGTTGAAAGACCTAATCAAGGGAGAAAATATCTCTCCAATGGTAAAACAACAATACACAAATCCTCAAACAGGAGAATTTGACAAAGAGATGTTGAATGCATATTTGACACAAATCTTCACACTTGACCAATCGACAATGAGCGAAGAGGATCAAGCTCAAATAGCAATGGCTCAAGAGAATTGGTACGCATTTGAGGATGCTGTTAAAGATGACAGAATCAACAGAAAAATGTTCAACTTAGTATCTAAATCTCTATTGCCAAACGATGTTGATTTGGAGGCTTCATTCGCACAAACAGTTAAAAACGTAGATATTGCATACGTTCCTCAACTATACACCGCAATACCCGATTCAATGGTGTCAGTTTCAGAGAAAGAGGTAAAAAATCTATATGCAAAAAAACGAGAGAGTTTTAAAACTCAAGAGTCTCGTACAATAGAGTTTGTTGCTCTTTCAGTTGCTCCAACTCAAGAGGACTATGTTGCAACTGAAACATTGTTCAACACTTTGGCAGAGGAGTTTGCAACAACAGAGAACGTTCGCCACGTACAATATGCAAAATTGCCTAACGAATATCAAACAGTTTCAGGAATGAATCCTAAAATGAAAGAGTTTGTTAGCAAAGCAAAAGAGAACGAGGTGTCAGGAACAATCTTTGAAAACAACGCATACAAAAAATATCGTGTAATGTCAAAAACAGTAGCTCCGGACTCTGTTGAAGCACGTCACATAATGTTTGCAGCATCTCAAGAGGCTCTTTGCGATAGCATTTTTGATGTTCTTAAAAAAGGAGGTGACTTCGCAGCATTGGCAAAAGAGTATTCAGTTGACACAAACACTGCGGCAGACGGAGGAAGTTTCGGATGGTTTACAGAGCCTATGCTATCTCAAATGGGGACAAAATTTGCTGATGCAGCTTTCCGTGGTGGAAAAGGAGTACAAAAAGTAAAAACTCAATTTGGCATACACCTATTGGAGGTTACCGACAAAACAAAACCTGTTGAGAAAGCACAAGTAGCTCAATTGGTAGTTGAGGTAAAAGCAAGCCAAGATACACAAGAGGCACAATACGATAAATTGAGCAGATACATCACAGAAAAAGGTGATTCTGACAAATTCTCAGAGGGAGATATCGAAAACGGAATCTCAGTGCAAACTGCAAAAATTACAAGAGCTGACGTTAACTTGTCATATGTGCCAAATGCTCGTGAAATCATCCAATGGGCATTCAATGCAGATGAAAAAGAGTTGTCAAAAATATTCGAAGTTGAGAACAAATCGTTCATGGTTGTAGCAAAAGTTGCTAAAATTTCAGACGGTGAGTATGAGGCTTACGAAGACTTGGAGCCACTATTGAAAACAAGACTTCTTCAAGAGAAGAAAGGTGAGAAAGTAGCCGAGCTTCTAAAAGGATACTCATCACTTGAGGATGCAGCTGCTGCTTTGCACTCAAAAGTTGACACAGCAAAATCAGTGGTATTCCGTTCGTCAGTTTTGGCAGGAATCGGATTCGAACCTAAATTGGCAGGAGCAGCACCTTACGCAGCTGTTAATGAAATCCAAGCACCTGTACAAGGTTCAAGAGCAGTATATCTATACAAAGTTGTAAACGACAACGCTGTTATCTCAACATTCGACAAAGAGAGCGAAAAAGCTATATATAACGGAACAATGTCAAAATATATGTATCAAAAATATTTTGAGTTGATATATAGTCTAACAGACGTAAAAGACAACAGAACAATAATTTATTAAGATATAAATTGAGTAAAATCGAGGGGACGATTTCAACCTTGCTTGAAACCGTCCTCTCATCATATAAAAACTGACGATATGCAAAAGAGAGTATTGGTAGGTAAAACCCTTTCAGAACTTAAACAGCTTGCGCAAGAGTTAAAAATGCCTGCATTTGCAGGAAAACAGATAGCAGAGTGGTTGTACGAGAAACGAGTAACCGATTTTTCTGCCATGACCAACATCTCAAAACAGAATAGAGAGAGATTGGCGGAAGAGTGCAGTGTAGGAGTGGAACCTCCCGTACATCAAGTAGTATCGGAAGATGGAACCGAAAAATACCTTTTTTCTCTATCTGACGGATATACAGTAGAGACTGTATATATTCCCGATAGAGAGAGAGCAACACTATGTGTTTCGTCGCAGGTAGGTTGCAAAATGAACTGTCTCTTCTGCATGACAGGCAAACAAGGTTTTCAACGCAACCTTACTCCTGCCGAAATAATGAATCAGATATTGGCAGTTCCTCATAGTCAAGAACTTACAAACATAGTTTTTATGGGTATGGGAGAGCCGACCGACAACCTCGATTCTGTATTAACTGTAATAGAGATACTTACATCGGCATGGGGAATGGCATGGAGTCCAAAACGAATAACTCTTTCAACAGTAGGAATACGAAAAGGAGTTAAACGTTTCTTGGATGAGAGTAAATGCCATTTGGCAGTAAGTTTGCATGCACCTGACGGACGCAGAGCAAAATATATGCCTGCCGAAAAGGCGTTTCCAATCAGCGAAATGATAGCAATGTTGCGTGAGTATGACTTCTCACATCAACGTCGTCTGTCGTTTGAGTATATAATGTTGCGAGGAGTAAATGACAGCATCGAGGATGCTCAAAAACTATCGGAACTATTAAAAGGATTGGATTGCAGAGTAAATCTTATACGTTATCATGCAATACCGGGAATTTCGCTTCAAAGTTCATCTGATGCAACAATAGAGGCATTCCGTAACGAGTTGAACAATAGAGGTGTTGTTGCAACTATCAGAGCATCACGCGGAGAAGATGTATCAGCGGCATGCGGAATGTTGGCATCGCAAAAGGGCAAGTAAGAATTTAAAGCATCCCAAAACAACCTATATATAGATAAATTTTGTAAATTAGCAATCAAAATAAATAACAACACTATATGAAACAAAATAAGTTACGAGTAGCAATAACTCATGGCGATATAAATGGAGTAGGTTATGAGGTGATAATCAAAGCGTTGTCAGACCAACGCATAACAGAAATATGCACCCCTGTAGTGTATGGAGCCGCAAAAGTATCAGGTTATTACAAAAAAGTATTGGATGTGCCTAATTTACAATTCAATATAGTGGTTTCTGCCGATGGCATATTGCCTGACAGAGTAAACTTTGTGAACTGCTTTGATGATGAGTTGAAAGTTGAAATAGGAAAACCCTCACAAGTGGCAGGAGAAGCATCGCTTAAGGCATTGGAAATTGCCGTAAATGACCTTAAGGAAGGAAAAGTGGATGTACTTGTAACAGCACCAATAAATAAAAATACAATACAAAGCGATAAATTTAATTTCACAGGACATACCGAATATCTTCAAGATCGCCTTGGCGGAGAGGATGAGCCTTTAATGATTCTGATGAATGAGAATTTAAAGGTGGCTTTGGTAACAACACACGACCCAATAAAAGATTTGTCGGAGAAGATAACAAAAGAGTTGATAATCAAGAAGCTGAATATCTTTAATAACTCGTTGAAAAAAGACTTCAGATTAGAACGTCCAAGAATAGCAGTGTTGTCGTTAAACCCACATGCCGGAGACGGCGGATTGATAGGAACCGAGGAGAAAGAGACAATCATACCCGCAATAGAGGAGGCATACAACAGCGGATTGGTATGTTTTGGACCATACCCTGCAGACGGATTTTTTGGAGCTGCCTTATATAAAAACTTCGATGGAGTTTTGGCAATGTATCACGACCAAGGATTAGCTCCACTTAAAGCATTGTCAATGGATGACGGAGTAAACTATACGGCAGGATTGGAGTATGTTCGTACCTCTCCCGACCATGGAACAGCTTACGATATTGCAGGAAAAAGCAAAGCTTCGGCAAACTCAATGCGTCAAGCAATATATGCGGCAATAGATGTATATAACAATCGTGAGATGTATGCCGAGATGACAGCAAATCCACTTCGCAAGCAATATGTTGACAAGAGTGGAAAAGATGAAACTTTGAACTTGATGCAAGACAACGAATAAGCATTCTGAAGCTATACAAGCAATAAAAGAAATATAGGATAAGTATGAGTTTGATAGATAATGTAAAAGCAACGATGAAGAGCCAAGACACCGAAGGCCCTTTTGAACTATATATGACTCGCACACCGGGTTATCTATGGGCATTGCTTTTTAAAAAACTACACATACATCCAGTGGCAATAACAATAGTAAGCATTGTTATTGGAGCAGCAGCAGGATATTTCTTTTATTTCGATGACATACGTCAAAATCTTATAGGAATGGCATTGCTCATATGGGCAAACTGGTTCGATTGTGCCGACGGACAATTGGCAAGAATGACAGGAAAAAGAACACTTATCGGACGTATCCTCGACGGATTCTGTGGCGACGTGTGGTTCTTTTGCATCTATCTATCAATAAGCTTGAGGCTGACATACGAACCAATTCCATTTACCAACATGGAATGGGGAGCAATAATCTACCTATTATGCACATGGGCAGGAATAAGATGCCATGGAAGACAATGTGCGATAGGAGACTATTTCCGTAATATCCACATGTATTTCCAATTTGGAGCAGACAAGGCAGAGTTGGATTCGTCAGAGAAGGTGCGTGCCGAGATGAAAGCCCTAAAATGGGACAAACAAGGATGGTTCCAAAAACTATACCTCTACTTCTATTCTCGTTATACAGGCTCACAAGAAGATCAAGTAAAGAACTTCCATAAGATGATGTCGCTTATACGCGAGAAGTATGGAGATAACATTCCCGAGTCGCTTCGTAACGATTTTTTGGAAGGAAGCCGCCCTTTGATGCCACTATCAAACATCATAACATTCGATTTCAGAGTAATACTAATGTTCCTCTGTATCGGTTTCGATGTACCATGGCTCTATGTGGTATTGGAGTGTACACTATTTGAGTTGCTCCGATTCTATACAATAGCGCGACACGAAAAACTTTGTGCGCAAATAATCAAGAAATACAGTTAGTTATACCAACTATCCATGAATAAAAGTGTTGCACTGATACTTGCAGGAGGAGTGGGAAACAGAATGAACCTCTCTATTCCCAAGCAATTTGTAATGGTGGACGGATTATCAGTCCTCCAACATACAATGTTGGCATTTCAGCAACACATGCTAATCAGTGCAATCTATGTAGTATCTTCACCCGAATGGCAAAACACCGTACGCCAACAAGTAAAGGCGGCAGGCATAACCAAATTTGCACAATGTATAAATTCGGGCGAAAATAGCTTTATGTCAGCGCGAAACGGAATACTTGCCATACAAGAGAAAGAGGAGGAGAGTACAGTAGTGTTGGTACACGACGCAGTACGCCCCTTGGTATCGCAAGATATAATAAGTAGCAACATATCGGTATGTCTCTCAAGAGGAAATGCAATAACATCGTTGCAAAGCCAAGAGAGCTATATGCAGATAGATAAAAAAACAGATGTTGCCAATGAAGATATAGTAGCATCGGATTACATACTTCGCGAAGAACTCCTTCGCGCACAAACACCCCACACTTTTCACCTAAAAGAGTTGGCAGAGATGTTTGCGGAGGCAGAGCAACGAGGAATAACATACTCTCAATCCATATTTACTTTAGCGTGTGAATTGGGGCATGTACCATTGTATCCGGCAAAGGGCGAAATGATAAACTTTAAGTTGACAATGCCCTCAGATATAATGCTGTTTCAGGCAATATTACATCAAATACGAGGCTAACAAAACTAAACCTTAAAACAATTTGCATATTTAAAATAAAGTTACTACCTTTGCACCGCAAATGTCATTAAGGCATATGCCAATAAGGTCGGTCGGGTAGCTCAGCTGGATAGAGCAACAGCCTTCTAAGCTGTGGGTCCTGGGTTCGAATCCCAGCTCGATCACCACGAAAGCGACAGAAAACTCTGTCGCTTTTTTTTATTTTTTTGTATTCAAAACAATTTTGAGTAATCTCAGAAAAAAAATAACAAAAATATATGGACTACGAATTTCTTGATAAATTTGAGACATCGCTGCAAGATAGTCTTTTGAGAATGTGTACAAATAAAGGAATGTTGTCGGGAACATTACTCGAGAGCGCCGACATAGAACAACGTTGGCACGAAATGGCACCCGAGTATATGGTGGATGCAGTAAAAGAGATAGCGCAATACCCAACGGTAGCATTAGCATGGGCATCATATTTGGGAATGGCAATAGCAAACGGATGGCATACCAATTGGGAGTTGTGTAGCAAAATGTCATATGCTGAGTTCTATGGCTCTCGCGGATTCGATGATATGGACGACCACATCGTATTCGATATCATGGCATTGCCAAAAAACAGCGTAGAAGCAACCCGTCTTAAAGATACCATTCGCCTGGTGGCAGAACATACCCTATCACAAATACAACATAGTGGCATAGAGCCACAATCAATAATGGCATTCCATACCTTTGCGCGAGCATGTAAGGTGCTTTTCCGTATAGGGGCAGCAATTGAGTTAAACCGATTAGGCTATGAATATAAAGCAGTAATGCTCAATTAGGTTGTCGTTTAGATTGAGATACAAAAGTGTTGCGACAATTAATAAATTATTACCTAAAAAATATATACTTTTGTAGTCGAAAACATAAATGAGCAATTTCAAGAAAAGAGAAAGTATAACAAAAAAAGAAATAGTCAAAAACAATGAAACAAACCTTAAAAAAATTACTATGCGGAATGCTTCTTTTGGCAATGCCTATGGCAATGTTTGCCAAAAAGTCAAAAAACGACACCATTTATCGTCCGCTTTACACAGCGTTTGAGCTAAACATAGGAGGTGCAGCTTGGGTTGAGAAACCGCTCTCATACTTCACATTCAACGGAACAAACCTTTCGTTGAGTCTCGAAATGATGCGAGCATGTAGAGGAGAGTCAAAATGGGTGCAACAACATCAACTTCGCTATATCTATAGCACAGGAGATATGGCAATATCAGGAAACGGTGGGTCAAAAGTCCAACTTGTTAACTACACATTCGGAATGATGACCTATAGTACACTCGCCCCAAAATTCCGACTATATTATGGAACAGACCTAAATATATTGGGTGGAATGATAACCAATTTACATGGTGGTAATAACCCCAAGACACTCAAAGGAGACATATCAGTTGGATTCACAGGGATGGCTGTTTACGACTTCAAATTGGGCAAGGTGCCTGTAACAACACGTTATCAAATGTCACTGCCAGTTTTGTCAGCATTCATACAACAAAAACAAGGATACTTTGCAACTGGTCTTGGAGATGGATGGACAGGAGGTTCATGGGGCAGACACTTCAATATGCGCAATCGTCTGCATTTCGACCTACATTTCAGCTCATGGGCATTGCGTTTAGGATACAACAACGACATCCTTACCAACTATGCAACACCCAATCGATTCCAATACGTATCGCACAACTTTGTTTTGGGCTTTGCCGGGGAGTTGATGCGTTGGAGTCAGAAAAATGCAAATAAGAAAATAAAAACAGCACTTTATACATATTAATCATGAAAACAAAATATAGAATTTTTATAGCAGCCCTTCTATTTATATTACCCTTACAGTCGTGTTACCTATACGATGACAGAGACATTGTAGATAATGCAGAAGGAAACTTCGATATGTTATGGAAAATATGCGATGAATACTATTGCTTTTTCGACTATAAAGGAATCGACTGGAACGAGGTGTATGCAAAATACCGTCCTTTAGTTCACAACGGTATGGGCAACGATGAGTTGTTTGATGTCTGCTCTAATATGCTTGCAGAGTTGAAAGACGGACACGTTAACCTATCTTATGGCTATGGAACCTCAAGATATTGGAATTGGAAAGAAGATTATCCCGAGAACTATAGCGAGCGTATAGTT
Source organism: Muribaculaceae bacterium (assembly GCA_017546805.1). Taxonomy (GTDB): domain Bacteria; phylum Bacteroidota; class Bacteroidia; order Bacteroidales; family G3-4614; genus Caccoplasma_A. The sequence goes on from JAFYRT010000045.1 coordinate 14,441, forward strand.
TGCGAAAACTATCTTAAAAACGATTATGGTCTTAAAAGTGGATTTACCTATAAAGTATTGCCCGAGAATATAGGATATATGTATTACGACTCATTCTCAAGCGAGTTTTCCGATGGACTTCTTAATTATATACTAACACAATTCAAAGATTGTAAAGGAGTAATCATCGATATTCGTAGCAATGGAGGAGGAAATTTGGATAATGTCAATAAGATAGCATGCCGATTTTCAAAAGAGGAGAAAGTATTGTATGGTTATAAAATATACAAAACAGGTCCGGGTCATAGCGAATTTGCCGATACAATACCCGATTACCTAACAGTAAAGAAAAAAGAAGTTGTAAAATTCCTTAAAGAAGTGGTAGTCCTAACAAACCGCGGAGTTTATAGTGCGGCAAACGACTTTGTTCGTGCAATGAAAGTGCTTGACAACGTAACAATAATTGGAGACCGTAGCGGCGGCGGAGGAGGGGTCCCCTGTAACTTCGATTTGCCTAATGGGTGGTATGTACGTCTATCAACAACACCAATGCTCGACATAAACAAAGTTCACACAGAGTATGGAATAGATCCAACCGAAGGCTTTAAAATAGATATGGCACCCGACGCCCACATCACAGGCAAAGATGCAATATTGGATAAAGCAATAGAGTTATTGTCAGCAAAATAATAAAAAATAGAGTTTGAGATAATCATATATAGGAGGATGTTATTGTTCTTCTATGTATGATTATTTTTTTACAGTTATAGGCAGATTAGTCAATCACTATCAGGTATTAAAATTATTGGCGAAATATTTGAAGTAAAGTATTAATATTACGATATGTTTAATTAGTCGACCCTTAAAAACTTAGAGATATACAATAATTAAGAGAAACATTATTCCCATATAGTGTTTCTCTTATTTTTTTGATTAAGGCCAAAAGAGCTCTCATTGCTCTTTTGAAGTTATAAGCAGCCGCAGCAAGT
>JAFYRT010000046.1 GCA_017546805.1 Muribaculaceae bacterium
AATTTTTTACTGACATAAACAAGGCTATCTCATTATTTATTAAAGAGATAGCCTATTTTTTTATTCCATGATGGAACGGATATGTTATATACAAAAGAGGCTGACATCTAAAGTCATATAGACTTTTTAGTCAGCCTCTTTTTGTATGGGCTTAATTTATTTATCAATACCTTTTTATAATCCTTATTAAATGAAAGGCGATGTGTCATAATTGACAAACTACTGAGTTGTTTTCAATATTAGGGCTCAGTCATGTATATAGGTACACTCCTTTCGCCCTAAATTTCAACGCCTTGTATTTTATCAATTCTTACAAATCTTAAGAGGCTGATATCAAAATTTGCATTTTGACACAGCCTCTTATATTGTTTATCATTAAGTCTCTTTGTTGTTATTGATAACTAACAACAAAGAGACTAACAACTCTTATTTAGTAGCGCTTTCCAAGCGTTTCATCATTGCAAACATGAATAGAGCTGAAATCAAGCAAAGCACGATAAATACGCTCCATACCAACCACAATGGAAGACCGCCCCAAAGGAATCCACCAACGGCAACAAGCATGTTACCCAAAGCAGTTGAAACAAACCAACCACCCATCATCATTCCTTTAAGTTTTGGAGGAGCAACTTTCGATACGAAAGAGATTCCCATTGGAGAAAGCAATAACTCCGCGAAAGTCAACACAAGGTAAGTTGAAATCAACCAATTTGATGAAACCAATGTAGGCTCTCCGCCTGCCGCAACAGTAGCAGCTTGAGCATCTGGAGTAGGCAATCCTAAAGAACCTATGGCAATAACTGCGAATCCTGCAGCAGCCACCAACATACCGTAAGCAATTTTACGAGGAGCTGAAGGCTCTTTTTTCTTTCTTGCAAGAGAACCGAAAATTGCCAAAGAAACAGGAGTTAGAGCAACTACATAGAATGGGTTGAATTGTTGGAAAATAGGAGCACTTATTGCAATAGAAGCGTTCTCAGCGCCAACATATCTGTATCCTAAGAATAGAGCAATTGCTGCGAAAATACCACCTGAAATAGCTTTAGCTTTTTTAGTAGAGCTTTGGAAGAAAGAGAATGTAGCGTAAACAGCAACTATGATAGCAACCAAGTTCCAAACATCAAACAACATGCTTTGAGGACCTTCAGCGCTTTTAACGTTAAACTCGCTGGCAAAGTATGTAAGAGCCAAACCATTTTGGTGGAAAGCCATCCAGAAGAAGATAACAACTGCAAATACCAAGCAAAGCGCAATAACTCTGGCTTTAGTCTCTTGAGGAGTAAGGTTATCCTCGACTTTTGCATCACCGGCTTTACGAACACCACCTTCAACATGGCGGAAAGTAGGACGGAAGATGTAATAGATAGCAATAGAGATTACAAGCGAAGCACAAGCCACAGCAAAAGAGAAGTGGTAAGCATCGTTTGAAGAGTATCCAAGAGTTGTCATAGCCCACTCTTTAATCTCAACGGCAGCAGTAGGAGCAAACAAAGCACCAATGTTGATAGCCATGTAGAAGATTGAGAATGCAGCATCGCGTTTGTCGGCATATTTAGGATCGTCATAAAGGTTACCTACCATAACTTGAAGGTTTCCTTTGAATAAACCTGTACCAAGGCTGATAAAAATCAAGGCACCCAACATCACCACCATGGCAATAGTATCACCGCCAAGAGGGAAAGATAGAAGAAGGTACCCCAAGAACATAACCATAATACCAATGGTTACCATTTTACCAAAACCGAATTTATCGGCCATGATACCACCGATAAGTGGCATAAAATAGACTAAACCTAAGAAGGTACTGTAAATAGCACCTGCAACACCTGCATCCAAACCAAAGTTCTCGCGCAGGAACAATGCAAACACAGCCAACATGGTGTAGTAACCAAAGCGCTCACCTGTGTTCGCAAGGGCAAGGGCAAAAAGCCCTTTGGGTTGATTGTTGAACATAGTTAATTGTTTTTTAAGTTAATAAATATTTAGTTATTATTTTTTGTTTCAAAAGCCAAGGCGTATAGTTTCATCTGTTTTACCATCGACGCCAAACCGTTTGAGCGAGTAGGCGAAAGATTCTCTTTCAAACCAATCTCCTCAATAAAGTAGAGGTCGCTCTCCAAAATCTCTTTTGGCGAGTGTCCCGACAAGGTGTTGATAAGCATTGCCACAATACCCTTTACGATAAGAGCATCGCTATCGCCTTTAAAAATAATATTACCGTCAACAAAGTCAGCTTGCAACCACACTCTGCTTTGGCAACCCTCAATTAAGTTGCTATCGTTTTTATACTCCTCATCAAGAGGCTCAAGAGACGAAGCCATATCCATAATTAATGAATACTTATCCATCCAGTCCTCAAAACCTGAGAACTCCTCAATAATTTCGTTTTGTATATCGTTAATTGTTTTCATCGTCAAAAAGTCTATTCATTATAAATAACCTCCAAAACAGTCTGTCCCACAGCCTTCATATTGTTTCTGTCTATATTGCTCATATCGTCGTTGACAGTGTGCCAATAAGGCGGAAAGCCTGTAGCAGTATTGGGGTGGTATGCAATAATATCCACACAAGGGATACCATACATGTTAATATAATAGTGATCGTCAATAACACTTCCACCATTGCTTTTTGGGAAGATATTACCATAACCTAAACTCTCAGCCTTGTCCCAAACCTTTTTCACAATATGGGGTGCAAAGTGCTTCGAAACCTGTTCGACGGGGAACGAACTGCCTTTCCCGCTAACCATATCAAGCAAAATACCATACTCGGCTCTGTAACCCTTAATGTGAGGGTTCATGGTCCAGAATTGCGAGCCTAAAGCCCAATCGTGTTCCACCTTCTCCTCGCCTGTGTAAAAGTATGGAGTACCATAATCCTCTGCGTCAAAGAAGATTATGTCAACACCTATATTGGCATTTTGCAGCCCGATTTGTCTAGCAATCTCCAACAGAACAGCAACCGAAGCAGCACCATCGTCAGCACCCGTTACGGGCTTCTTGTGGTTACCCTTGTCAGGGTCGTTGTCGGCATAAGGTCTGCTGTCCCAATGGGCAAACAGCATTATACGACGTTGTTTTTCAGGTGCAAAGCTACCAATAATATTGGTAATATTCAAATAACTGCCGTCGTATGCCATAACCTTGCCATGTTGCAGAGTGGTATCAGCCCCAAAATCATGGAGCTTTTCCGCCAAAAACAAGGCGCACTCTTTGTGCGCTTTTGTACCAGGAATTCTATACCCAAAATCCAGCTGATTTTGAGTGTAGGCATAAGCGCTGTCTGCAACAAACTGTGGAGCCGAAACAATAGGTTTTTGTTCCTTGGCTTCAGCCGTTTTTTGTTTGCAACAACACACCCCCAAACAAAGTATAACAAACAGAATATATATTTTGTTCATACAAAAATTCAAAAAAATTAAAAATCTGCAATTCTTTTCACTTCGTCCAAAACTCGGAGAAAGTTTTCTCCCCAAATTTTCTTAAGGTCACCATCGCCATAACCCCTGCGAATAAGCTCGCAAGTAAGGTTGATAATCTCATTGGCTCCATTGCAACCCGGAACGCCACCTCCACCGTCAAAGTCGGTACCAATGCCCACGTAGTCAACACCAACCAAATTAACAACATGGTCGATATGATCTGCAATGGTCTTAACCGAAGCAACACCATCGTTATTCAAAAAATGGTCGTATATGCAAATTTGCATAACACCACCCTTTTTGGCAAGAGCCACAATCTGCTCGTCGGTTAAATTGCGACGATGATTACAAATAGCTCTGCACGATGAGTGCGATGCAATAATAGGAGCTTTGCTCAACTCCAAGGCGTCATAAAACGATTTATCTCCAGCATGAGACATATCTACCATAATTCCCAAACGGTTAAGCTCTTTAACCACCTCTTTGCCAAAGTCGCTCAAACCGTTGTGTTCGGCATTGCCTTTGGCTGAGTCGCAAATATCATTGTCGCCATTGTGGCAAAGAGTTAAGTAAATAATACCCTTTTGTTTGTAGTATTCCAAAAGAGAGATATCTTTGCCAATGCCATAACCGTTTTCAATGCCAACAAAAATAGCTTTTTTACCAGATTTTTTTGCATTCAAAAGCTCCTCGCGGTTACGAACCTGAACAGCGTTATTTGTGGCTTCAATTTGAACAAAAAGAGTATCTATAATGCCTTTGCACTTCGCAATGGCTTTGTTTAGTCCATCTTCAGAACGTTCTTCCTGCTTGATGTATGCCACCATACACGATGCATCCAAGCCTCCATCCGCCATTTTGGGGATATTGGTTTGAACTCTATCATCATTATCGGCAATGTTCACCCCTTCGCCAAAAAACATAGGAGTATCGCAGTGCGAATCTAACGACAACTCGGCTTTATGAAATCTCTTTGCTCTTTTGTATATGGCGGCTTCGTTGACGAGCCACTCAAAAATAGCAAGATGAGTTTTGTTCATTTCTGCAGCCATAGGCTCGGGATGCCATTGTACACCCAAAACAGGATAGAAAGGCTTTTCAATACCCTCGTTTACACCGTCAACTGTGCGTGCATTTTCCACAAAATCGGGAGCAACCTCACAAACAGCCTGATGGTGGAAAGAGTTTGTCATAATTTTTTTTCCTCCCAAAATTTTATATAGAAGAGAGTCATTTACAACCTCAACCTCGTGGGTAGCAACGTTTCTTGCCTCCTCTTGCGAGTGGCAAAGTGGGGTGGTGTTGTGTTGTCTGGCAATGTCTTGATAATTTTTACCGCCACATGTAACGTTGATAACCTGATGTCCGCGACAAATACCCAACAGCGGAATTTGGCGTTTCATTGCAATGTATGCCAAAGCAATCTCTTGTCGGTCGCGCTCCTCATTAGGAGTGCCAACTTCGGGCAGAGCCTCCTCTCCAAGCAGGTCGGGCGAAATGTCGCCACCACCCGTGAGCAATACACCGTCGCACAACTCAACAAATTGCATAAGCAACTCCAAGTTGGCAAAGCCGGGAATAAGAATAGGAACACCCCCGGCGTTAATAACAGCATTTATGTAGGCATCAGCCACACGCGAAGTCCCTTCAGCTCTGTTTGCACTAACACCAATAATAGGCTTTTGCGAAAGCTTAAAACCATCACATTCAGTAAAAATATTCTTAATTTTATCAGGTACTTCAAACATAAATAACCATATTTATTAACACCCCAAGAGCAAAGACAGAAACTGCCTTTGCTCCGTATATTATAGAGTTAGCCTCTAAAAAACTAACAACTAACAACTATAAAGCGTTGTTTTTAACAAGGTACTCAGCAATTTGAACAGCGTTCAAAGCGGCACCTTTTCTAATTTGGTCGCTAACAGTCCAGAAAGTCAAACCATTCTCGTCAGCAAGGTCTTTTCTGATACGACCAACATAAACAGCATCCTTGCCTGCCATATCCAAAGGCATGGGATAAAGTTTCTCGTTAAGGTTATCCATAACAATAACACCCTCGGCTTTTTCAAAAGCAGCACGAGCCTCTTCAACAGAGATAGGACGCTCGGTCTCAACCCAAATACTTTCAGAGTGAGCGCGCATAACAGGAACTCTTACGCACATAGCACTTGTTTTAATGTCAGAGTGCATGATTTTGCGAGTCTCGTTAAACATCTTCATCTCCTCTTTAGTATAAAGATTATCTGTATAAACATCAACTTGAGGAATAACGTTGTAAGCAAGTTGATAGTAGAATTTACTTACAGTAGGCTCTTCGCCACGAACCAATTGAGCATATTGCTCTTTAAGCTCATCCATAGCGGCAGCACCGGCACCGCTGGCAGCTTGATAAGTAGAAACTCTCACGCGTTTAATATGCGAAAGATCCTCAATGGCTTTTAGCGCAACCACCATTTGAATAGTAGTGCAGTTAGGGTTTGCAATAACGTTTCTTGGACGATCTTTAGCATCCTCTCCATTCACTTCAGGAACAACCAAGGGTACATCGTCATCCATACGGAAGGCACTTGAGTTGTCAATCATCACTGCACCATGTTTAGTGATGGTTTTCTCAAACTCTTTTGAAATACCTGCACCTGCCGAAGTAAAGGCAATATCCACACCCTCAAAATCGTCGTTGTGTTGCAACTCCTTAACAATATATTCCTTACCTTTAAAAGTGTATTTAGAGCCTGCACTGCGGGCAGAACCGAATAAAACCAATTCATCAATGGGGAAATTTCTATCGGCAAGCACTCTTAAAAACTCTTGGCCAACGGCACCGCTTGCACCAACAATAGCAACTTTCATAATCTTTTATAAAAATATAGATAAACAATTATACAAATAAAAATGTTCACTCTTCTGCTCAAAATAATTGCAAACCAAGCAGAAATTGAACATAACACTCGCAAAATTAAAACAAATTGACAGAATAGCACCAAATAAAGTCAAAAAAATATTTAAATATTTGAATAAAAACACTACATTTGCATAATCGAACGTAGTCTGTCCTAAAAACAGGCGAACAAAAGCGACAACAAATATTTTTAAACTAAACATTATATTAACTAAACTAAAATTTCTATGTGGTTAAAAGATTCATCTATCGGGCGAAAGCTTTTAATGAGTATTTCAGGGCTTTTCCTCGTGTTGTTCCTAACATTCCACTTGTCAATGAATGTTGTGGCAATCTTCAGCGAAGAGGGCTATAATATGATTTGCGAGTTCTTAGGAGCAAATTGGTACGCAGTAGTTGGAACATTAGTGTTGGTAGCAGGATTCTTGCTACACATTGCGTACGCGTTTTACCTAACATTCCAAAACCGTAAAGCACGCGGAAACGACCGTTACGCAGTAACAGCTCGTCCCAAAGGAGTGGCTTGGGCATCACAAAACATGTTGGTGCTTGGAATCATTGTAGTATTAGGCTTGGCATTGCACGCTTACCAATTCTGGGCAAAAATGCAGTTGGTAGAGTTGCAACACATGGCAGGAGCTGAAGTTTGCACAAAATATGCAGCAGACGGAGTATACTACATGAAAGAGTATTTCACTAACCCCATCTTCCTAGTGTTGTACTTGGTATGGTTTGGAGCATTGTGGTTCCACTTGACACACGGATTCTGGAGCGCAATCCAAACAATCGGATGGAATAACCTTGTATGGTTGAAACGTTGGAAAGCAATTTCAAACGTATATGCTACAATCATTTGCGCAGGATTTGCAGTAGTAGCATTGTGGTTTGCATTTGTTGCATAATAAGAACAATTAAAAAACATCAGATATGGCAGAAATAAAAATAGATTCAAAAATACCTGAAGGACCATTGGCAGAGAAATGGAGCAACTATAAAGCTCATCAAAAACTTGTCAATCCTGCAAACAAACGTCGTTTGGACATCATCGTAGTAGGAACAGGACTTGCAGGAGGCTCAGCAGCTGCAACACTTGGCGAAATGGGCTTTAACGTATTGAACTTCTGTATTCAAGACTCTCCACGTCGTGCGCACTCAATCGCAGCACAAGGAGGTATCAACGCAGCTAAAAACTATCAAAACGATGGTGATAGCGTATACCGCTTGTTCTACGATACAATTAAAGGAGGAGACTACCGTGCACGTGAGGCAAACGTATATCGTTTGGCAGAGGTATCAAACAATATCATCGACCAATGTGTGGCACAAGGAGTACCTTTCGCACGCGAGTACGGAGGTTTGTTGGATAACCGTTCATTCGGTGGAGCGCAAGTATCACGTACATTCTATGCAAAAGGACAAACAGGACAACAACTTTTGTTGGGAGCATACTCATCATTGAGCCGTCAAGTAGCAAAAGGAACAGTAAAACTATACACTCGTTACGAGATGTTAGACCTTGTAATCATTGACGGACGTGCACGCGGAATCATTGCTCGTAACTTGGTAACAGGTGAGGTTGAGCGTTTCGGAGCGCATGCAGTGGTAATTGCAACAGGAGGATACGGAAACACATACTTCCTATCAACAAACGCAATGGGAAGCAACGGATCAGCAGCAATGCAATGCTACCGTAAAGGAGCATACTTTGCAAACCCAGCATTTGCACAAATCCACCCAACATGTATTCCCGTACACGGAGAGTTCCAATCAAAACTAACATTGATGTCAGAGTCGTTGCGTAACGACGGACGTATCTGGACTCCTAAAAAGAAAGAGGATGCAGAGGCAATCCGTGCAGGAAAACTAAAACCAACACAAATTAAAGAGGAAGATCGTGACTACTACTTGGAGCGTCGTTACCCCGCATTCGGTAACCTTGTACCACGTGACGTAGCATCACGCGCAGCAAAAGAGCGTTGCGATGCAGGATACGGAGTAGGAGCAACAGGATTGGCAGTATATCTTGATTTCTCATCAGCAATTCAACGTCTTGGAAAAGATGTAGTAGCAGCACGTTACGGAAACCTATTCCAAATGTACGAGAAAATCGTTGATGATAATCCATACGAAACACCAATGATGATTTACCCTGCAATCCACTACACAATGGGTGGTATCTGGGTAGACTACGAACTAAGCACATCAATCCCAGGATTGTTCGCAATCGGAGAGGCAAACTTCTCAGATCACGGAGCAAACCGTTTGGGAGCATCAGCATTGATGCAAGGATTGGCAGACGGATACTTCGTATTGCCTTACACAATCCAAAACTACCTATCAGACCAAATCTCAGTACCACGCATCAAAACAGATGCTCCTGAGTTTGCACAAGCAGAAAAAGACGTTAAAGACCGTATCGCTAAACTAATGGCAGTAAAAGGAAAACGTTCTGTAGACTCAATCCACAAAGAACTTGGTTTGATTATGTGGGATTTCGTAGGAATGGCACGTACAAAAGAGAGCTTGGAGACAGCATTGGTAAAACTAAAAGCTATCAAGAAAGAGTTCTGGAGCAATGTTAAAATTCCTGGAGCAGCAGATTCTCTAAACACAGAGTTGGAGAAAGCACTACGTGTAGCAGACTTCATTGAAATTGGCGAGTTGATGGCATTAGACGCACTAAACCGTAACGAATCTTGTGGAGGACACTTCCGCGAAGAGTTCCAAACACCAGAAGGTGAGGCAATGCGTCAAGATGACAAATACATGTATGTAAGCTGCTGGAAGTACGAGGGCGAAGATGCAGAGCCTACACTACTTAAAGAGGAGTTGAAATACGAGGCAATCAAAGTACAACAACGTAACTATAAACAATAATCAGGTATGGACAAGACAATAAATATAACATTAAAAGTATGGCGTCAAAGAGGTCCAAAAGAGGCTGGTAAATTTGAGACATACAAACTAAATAACGTATCTACCGACAGTTCATTCCTTGAAATGCTCGACATCCTTAATGAACAACTTGTAAACGAGGATAAAGAGCCGGTAGTATTCGATAACGACTGTCGCGAGGGAATCTGCGGTATGTGTTCATTGTATATCAACGGACACCCACACGGACCCGATTCAGAGATAACAACATGTCAATTACACATGCGTCGTTTCAAAGATGGTGACACAATCACAATCGAGCCATGGCGTTCAGCAGGATTCCCCGTAATCCGCGACCTTATGGTAGACCGTACAGCATATGATAAAATCATCCAAGCAGGAGGATACATATCTGTAAATGCAGGAGGCGCACAAGATGCAAACGCAATACCCATTCCAAAACGCGATGCAGACCTTGCAATGGACGCAGCATCATGTATCGGATGTGGAGCATGTGTAGCAGCATGTAAAAATGGATCTGCTATGCTTTTCGTATCAGCAAAAGTAAGCCAATTGGCACTATTGCCACAAGGAAAAGTAGAGGCAGCACGTCGTGCAAAAGCGATGCTTGCAAAAATGGACGAATTAGGATTTGGTAACTGTACAAACACAGGAGCGTGTGAGGCAGAGTGTCCTAAAGGAGTATCAATCACAAACATCGCACGTTTGAACCGCGAGTTCATCTCTGCAAAACTAAAAGACTAATAAAGTTGTTAGTTTTTAGTTGTTAGTTTTTAGTTGAGAAACACTCGTTTCTCGAACCTGCTCACGCTAGGTAATACTTAAATAAATTTAGTATTACTCTCGCTTAATAGCAGTTTTTTAGAGGCTAACTTAAACAACAAACATATTACGAGAGGAGCAGGTTGATCTGCTCCTCTTTTTTTGTGTACGGAGAGGTGTGGCTCAACAAAATACCACGGGTTTTAAACCCATGGTAAAAAATATAACCTTATTATGCGTCTGAAAGACGCGAAACTATTATCTTTGTTGTCAGAACTTTGCAAACAATATAAAAATGAAAATATAAACTCAATGAAGAGATTCCAAATAATACTACTATTCCTCACAACCATGTTTTGCCTAAATGCACAAAACATGGTTGTGGAGAGTTTCAGCCTGTTACCACAAGATTTAGCAGCCAATATAGAAGGTTCAAGCCGTTTCGACAAAAACACCCGCAAAATGGCAGCGCTGATAAAAATTGAGACAACAGCGAAGGGGCTTCACTTCGACGGAGGAATGATAGGCTTGGTAGGTGACCCCCTATATAAAATTGGCGAGGTATGGGTATATGTACCCGAAGGAGCCAAAAAGATAACCATTCAACATGCCGAATTGGGAGTATTGCGCGACTATTACTATCCCGAAACTATTCTCTCGGGCAAAACCTACCTGATGAAATTAAAAACAGGAAAGGTAATAACCCACGTTGAACAAGATATGGGAGGAGGTTATCTGACGTTGATAGTCGAACCAAAGAATTCACAGGTGCAAATCGACGGTAAACCCATGTCCGTAGATGCCGAGGGCGGAGTATCAACCTTTCTTGCATATGGCGATCATCAATACGAAGTATCAGCCAATATGTATAAAAAAGAGGTAGGAAACATAACCATATCGGGTGATGCCTTAAAAAAGAATATAACCCTTGCACCCGACTACTCAATACTTCAAATCAATACCAACCCCCAAGGAGCAACCGTATATATAGACGATGTAGACTGCGGAACAACACCGCTAAAAACATCGCCAATAAAGTCAGGTCCACATCTCTTTAAATTTGCACTTCCGATGTATAAAATAAAGAGTGTAACACATACGGTGATGGAAAGTGGAATAACACAAACAATAACAGAGACATTGCAACCCGATTTTGCAACAATCACAATCACAGCCCCCGACCAAGCAGAAATATATATAAATAACGAAAAAAAAGGCAGTGGCAAATGGGAAGGAAAATTGCCAACGGGAACCTATCTTTTCGAAGCACGCAAACCATCTCACCACCCATACAAAACAACCGTAACGGTGGAGAGCGGAGAGATGCAGACCATAGCAATGCAAGCACCTACGCCTCAATACGGAATATTGAATATACAAAGCATCCCAACAAATGCCATTGTATATGTCGATGGCAAAGAGGTTGGAACAACACCGGGAATCTTCAGAAATATACTTGCGGGGGAAAGAGAGGTAATCATAAAAAAAGAGGGATACATGCCTGTAACCAATAAGGTATCCGTAGAGGAGGGAAAAACAACTTCCAAAGAACTTACATTGACAAAAAAGACAGAGCAACAACCTATTGCGGTTACTCAACCAAAAGAGAATAATACAACAATTGTCAAGGATTTTACCGAAACAATAAAAGACATAAACCTACAAATGGTATATGTAGAGGGTGGCACTTTTACGATGGGTGCAACACCTGAACAAGGAAGTGATGCATATAGTGACGAAAAACCAACTCACAAAGTAACATTGAGTTCATACTATATAGGCAAGTTCGAAGTTACCAAAGCACAATGGAGTGCCATAATGGACTCTAATCCAAGAAAATTTACAGGCGACAATAACCCCATGGTATATGTTAGTTGGAACGAAGTTCAAGAGTTTTGCCAAAAGCTAAGCGTATTAACAGGTAAAAAGTATCGCCTGCCAACTGAAGCAGAGTGGGAGTATGCAGCTCGAGGAGGCAATAAGAGTAAAGGTTATAAATATAGCGGAAGCAATACTATTGACAATGTAGCTTGGTATTGTTCAAATTCAGGCTACAAAACGCACCCTGTGGGGCAAAAAAAACCTAATGAATTGGGCATATACGATATGAGTGGAAATGTATATGAGTTGTGTAGTGATTGGTATGGTAGTTATTCATCATCTTCGCAAACCAATCCTACAGGACCAAAAAGTGGCTCTTGTCGCGTGTATCGTGGTGGTAGTGGGGATCGCATTCCAAAAAACTGTCGTGTAGCTACTCGCAACGATGACCCTAACTATTCCTATCTCGGCTTCCGCATTGTGTGTGAAATAGAAAATAATGAAGCAATAAATGTTTCTAAAAATGGTACTTCAACAGCAGAGCCTTCTACGACAAGTACCTCGTCATTAAAACAATTAGAAGTAATTAGTTTTGAATTATTGCCAAACGATTTAACAGCGCTTATAGAGGGAACAAGTCGTTTCGACCCAAACACCAGAAATTTGGCTGCATTGATAAAGATAGAGACAACTCAAAAAGGCTTTGTCTTTGATGGTGGGTCGTTGGGATTTGTTGGAGACCTTGAGTATAAAACCGGAGAGATATGGCTGTATGTACCGGAGGGTGCTAAAAAACTAACTCTAATACACGAAACTTTAGGAGTTCTTCGCAATTACTACTATGAAACTCCTATACAATCGGGTAAAACCTACCGTATGAAATTGAATTTGTAATTATTGCTGTCCGATAAAAATCAAAAAGAGAAATAAAGACGTATTTGAGTCAGAGTAATATTAAAAAAATAAATCGCACCATTATAAAACAGAGTGAAAGCCCTGAAGTTTGCAGGATAAAGTGTGAGGACTGTTCGAG
>JAFYRT010000047.1 GCA_017546805.1 Muribaculaceae bacterium
AAAACGGGTCACCCTCTCTTGTCTAAGGGTTGAATAAAAAGAGCTATTTTTAGGCTTGCGAAGACTCCAAAACCGCAGTTTACTAATCGTAAATGAGGATTTTGGAGACAAGCATAACGACAAAAGAGCCTTTTTAGTCAGCATCTTTTTCTTTATCATTAAAAGCTATTGCTCTATTTCAAAGCATTTATACAAGCATCGATATCGGCTGTTTTGATAACGATATTTGCTTTGTCGCCTTGAGCAAAAGCATACATATACTCTATTGAGATGTTTTTAGAAGATATACCCTCCACAATCTCCAACAGTGCGCCGGGTTTGTTCGATACCTCAACGCAAACAACGTTACTCTCTTTTACTGCAAACGAAGCCTCTTTCAAAACCTTTTTGGCAACCTCGTTATCAGACACAAGAATACGCAAAATACCAAAGTCGCTACTCTCTGCAAGGCTGAATGCCAACATATCCACACCATTTGCAGCTAAAACTTTAGCCACTTCATTAACTCTACCTGCTCGGTTTTCAAGAAATACCGATAACTGTTTTACTATCATAATTCAAATATTTTGGATGTGGTTTATAACTCTATTCAAGAACACGTTTATCAATTACTCTTTTCGATTTACCTACGCTACGCTCAAGAGTGTTTGGCGAAACAATCTTAACATCAGCCGAAATACTTAACACGCTTTGCAAACGACGTGCAAGTTTATCGCGCATCTCAATTGTTTTGTTAATCTCATCAGAGTAGAACTCCTCTTTAAGCTCAACTTGTACCTCAAGGTTATCGCGATTGTTTTCGCGGGTAACAACAAGCAGATATTGAGGTTCAAACTCGGACAATTGAAGGATAACGCTCTCAATTTGCGATGGGAATACGTTGATACCGCGAATGATAAGCATATCGTCGCTACGTCCCATGATGCGAGTCATTCTTACGCTTGTTCTTCCGCACTCACAAGGCTCATAAATAAGCGAGCAAAGGTCTTTGGTACGATAGCGCAACAAAGGCATTCCCTCTTTTGTAAGAGTGGTAAACACCAACTCTCCTTGTTCTCCCTCCGGCAATACCTCGCAAGTCTCCGGGTTGATGATTTCGGGGAAGAAGTGGTCTTCGATAATGTGCGAACCGTTTTTGCACTCGCACTCATGCGATACTCCGGGACCCATAATCTCGCTCAAACCATATATGTTGAAAGCATCGATTTTCAATTTCTCTTCCAAGCTCTTACGCATGTTCTCAGTCCAAGGCTCTCCACCGAAGATACCTATTTTCAATTTCAAATCTTCGGGAGTAATTCCTTTTTTATGCATAACCTCCGCCATGTGCAATGCATACGATGGAGTACAAGCAACACCTGTAATACCCAAGTCTTTGATAAGAAGAATATGTTTATCTGTGTTACCGCTTGATGTAGGAACAACAGTAGCACCTAAATGTTCAACACCATAGTGCAATCCCAAACCTCCTGTAAACAATCCGTAACCGTAAGCTACCGAGATAGTATCCTCACGCGATGCTCCATAAGCAGCCAAACAACGGGCGATAGACTCCGACCAAATGGCAAGGTCACGACGAGTATATCCAACAACTGTTGGATTACCTGTAGTACCCGACGAAGCATGCACCCTAACAATCTCTGATTGAGGCACAGCATTTAATCCGTATGGATAGTTGTCACGAAGGTCTTGTTTTGTAGTAAAGGGTAACTTCTTAATATCATCAATTGTTCTTATATCGTCAGGCATTATGTTCATTGCCTGCATTTTTGCTCTATAGAATGGAACATTGTGATATACATTATCCACCAATTTCCTTAATCTCGCTCCCTGAAGTTGTCGCATCTCCTCGCGCGACATACACTCCTTATTCTTATTCCAAATCATTTTATTATAGTTTTTAGTTGTTAGTTTTTAGTTGTTAGCACACAAAGCTAAAAACTACAACCTTTTTTTATTTATCGTATTTATTTCTAACAACTAACAACTACCCGAAGGGCGGCGTTAGCCGAGAACTAACAACTATTTAAAAAGGGTGATCCTTTTTAAAATTACGCATACGCTCTTCCAAAACAGGGTAAAGTTCCTCGCGCATACGCGATGTACAAGCTCTTACGCCCTCCTCCTCGCTACCTGTTGTAGATAGAGAAATTGAACTTACACCATAATACAACAGCTCTTTCAGAAGCTCTCCACTCTTAATTCCCGGATAACCGATAGTGAAGAAGAATCCGTCGCCCACTTCGCGAGTAACATCGCGGTCGTAAACAATGGTAAATCCGTTATCTGTGAAGATTTTCTTCATCCTTGCCGCACGACGAGCATACTCCTCAGTCTCTGCAACAAAGTCCAACTCTCCATCGGTTGCAGCCTTTAACATTGCTGCATAACCATATTGAGTTGAGTGAGTGACTCCCGAAGTAATCATATACATAATTGAGGCTGTAAAGGTAGAACCAAAATGTCCTTTACCTCCGTAACGAGCAGCCAATCCATCAAAGCAAGTGTCGTAAAGATTGGGCGATAGACATGCCACAGCCATACGTTGACCTGCATATGAGAATATCTTTGATGACGAAAGCATTACAATGTAATTCTTGCAATATCTTCCAACTGTGGGGACATATGGAGGTTCCCAAGGTTTTCCAAGATATTGGCGGAAATCCATACAGAAATAAGCCAAATCTTCAAGAACAATTACACCGTATTTATCGGCAAGTTCACCAATTATTTGCAACTCGCTCTCCTCCAAACAAATCCATGCAGGGTTATTTGGATTTGAGTATATGATTGCGGCAACATCGCCACGTTTAAAGAACTCCTCAACTTTATCGCGAAGAGCCTCGCCACGATATGAGTATATATCGAATTGAAGATATTCCGCTCCAATTATCTTAAGTTGCGAACGTTGGATAGGGAAACCCGGGTCGATAAACAACACCTTGTTTTTTTGAGGTGTCGCCTGAGTAACTGCAATAAACGCACCATATGATGCAGCAACCGAACCAACTGTTGGAATACAACACTCGGCAGGCATATCAATATCCATAAAGGCCTTTACAAAGCGAGAAGCCTCTTTCTTCAACTCAGGCACTCCTGCCGCTGCAGGGTATTGCGATGCCACATCTCTATCCAAAGCCTCCTTCTCTGCCTCGCGTCCTATTGTACAAGATGGCAAACCGGGAGAGCCTTGATCCATACGGATAAAAGGGATTCCTGTGCGACGCTCCAATTCGCTCGAAAGCAATAGCACCTCACCAATTGTTGCACGTTGAAGGTCTGCAATCAATAACTCCTCCGCAACCTTTGCAACAAGTTCTTCCGAAAATATTCTATTATTCATTGTTTATTTTTTATCAATTGTACTAATTGGCCTATGTTGAGTGATAGAGGGTTTAAGGAGCAAATGTTCCTCAACTAACAACTAACAACTAACAACTACTTAGTAGCCTCGTAACCCAACATTACGGCTTTAATGTTTTGCTCAACAACAGCCTCTCCTTTTGACGAGAAGATTCGTCTGACGCTATCAAGAATTTTGTCCATTGACAAACCGACAGCATCCACTGCACCACCCAACAAAACCATATTCTCTGAACGAGGCATTCCGTTGTCGGCTGCAATTTGAGCCACATCAAACAACACCAAATTTTTAACCTTTGCCAACGCGGCATCCAACGCCTCTTGCTCGGGGTAATTAGGAATGTTTACAAATGGTTTTGATGATGTGATAACCCAACCATCGGGAGCGAGATAAGGCATATAACGCAAAGCCTCCATTGGCTCCAATGAAATAATCACATTTGCCGACCCTAATGGAATAAGGTCTGAATGTATAGGTTCTGATGAGATTCTCAAATTTGATTGAACATCTCCTCCTCTTTGGCTCATTCCATGAACTTCAGCCTGTTTCAAGTGCAACCCTTCGTTAAGAGCTGCATCTCCAATTACTGTGGCAATTGACAAAATACCTTGTCCGCCAACACCTGAAAGAATTATATCTGTTTTCATTTTTTCTCAACCTTTTGTTTTTTCAATCTACGGTTTAAAGTTTGAATACACTCTCGGCATGGGATAATTACCGACACTCCTTTATATTCAATCTCCTCGCGAATAATACTTACAATCTCATCGTGATTCTTTGGAATAGGCACTACGCAACGAATGTGTTCAGGCTCAACACCAAGACCTTGACAAATAGCCTGTAGACGGTTAGTACCTGCAGAATCCTGACCTCCTGTCATAGCAGTTGTAAGGTTGTCAGAGATGATAACTGTAATTGGAGCTTTTGCATTAACTGCATCCAACAATCCTGTCATACCTGAGTGAGTGAATGTAGAGTCTCCAATAACAGCCACTGCGGGGAATAATCCTGCATCCGATGCACCTTTTGCCATAGTAATTGAAGCACCCATATCAACACAGCTATCAATAGCCTTGAATGGAGGCAAAGCACCCAAAGTGTAGCAACCTATATCACTAAACACTTTTCCTTGTGGATACTCGGCAATAACACGTTTAAGAGTAGCATAAACATCGCGGTGTCCGCATCCTTGACACAAAGCAGGAGGACGAGCAACAACTGCCTCCGATTTATCGAACGTAGCATGTGGAGCCAATCCCATAGCTGCACGAACATTGTCGGGAGTAAGCTCGCCTGTACGAGGCAACTCACCTGTCAAACGTCCGCGAATAACCAATTTCTCATTTGGCATAATACCACGAACCTGCTCCTCAACAAAAGGTTGACCATCCTCTGCAATCAAAACCTCCGATGAGTTCTCAACCAACTGTTTCAACAAGTCGGCAGGAACAGGATATTGCGAAACTTTAAGGATATTTACTGCATCACACTCTGCAACATTCTCCATAACATAGTTATATGCAATACCGCAAGCGACAATACCCTTGGCACCTTTTTTATTAATTGCTAAGCTGTTGAATTCGGTAGTCTCTGATGTAGCCACATATTCGGCTTGTTGAGCAACCACTTGTGCATAACGACGACGTGCAATAACAGGCAACAACACCCAATCTGCAGCATTTTTAGGCATGGCAACAGAGTTTTGCTCTTTCTTCTCACCTACTTCAACAACAGCACGAGAGTGTGCCATACGTGTAACAACACGCATCAAAACAGGTGTTGCCATCTTCTCAGAGTAGTCAAATGCATACGACATCATATCGTAAGCCTCTTGTTGCGACGATGGTTCAAAAATAGGAACCAATGCAAACTTACCGTAGAAGCGAGTATCTTGCTCGTTTTGCGAAGAGTGCATCGATGGGTCATCTGCAACCAATACCACAATACCTCCGTTAACACCTGTAATGGCAGAGTTTACAAAGGGGTCGGCAGCAACGTTCATACCCACGTGTTTCATACACACAAGAGCACGTTTACCTGCATACGACATACCCAAAGCAGCCTCCATTGCAGTTTTTTCGTTAGTACACCAACGTGAATGAATACCACGTTCTTTAGCAAGAGGATATGTTTGAATAAACTCTGTTATCTCTGTAGAGGGAGTACCCGGATAGGCATATACTCCCGAAAGCCCGGCATTAATAGCACCAAGAGCAATAGCTTGGTCGCCGAGCAACATCATTTTTTTCTTATCGTTACTCATCTTAATATAAAGTCATCGGCATCACAAAGAGCCGGAAATTTATTTCTAAAATTATTAATCACATCCAAATCAATAGAGGCTGTCACAACATCCTCAATGCCCTCTCGACACTCGGCAATAGGTTGTCCGTATGGGTCTATCAACATAGTATCGCCAGAGTAATCGCCCCACTCGTCAACACCACCACGATTAACTGCAGCCACATAGCACAAGTTCTCAATAGCGCGAGCCTTTGCCAACGCACACCAAGGATAACGACGAACTCGAGGCCAATTAGCCACACAAATAATCATATCGTAATCGTTTCGATTACGCGCGAAAACAGGGAAACGCAAATCGTAGCACACCAATAACAAAATACGTACACCACGGAACTCAACAACCACTCGCTCACTTCCCGGAGAATAGACCTTATCCTCGCCGCTGAATGTAAACAAATGGTGTTTGTCGTAAGTTTCAAACGTTCCATCAGGCTTACAAAAATACATTCTGTTGTAATAAGAACCATTATCCTCAACAGCCACACTACCAACAATGGCAGCATCCATACGCTTTGCCATAAGCATCATAAAAGAGAAAGCATCGCCACCAACAGGCTCTGCAATCTTTTCAGGCTCCATACAAAAGCCTGTCGAGAACATCTCGGGCAGAATATATATATCGCTCTTCTCTGCATCAAGAATAAGTTTTTCAGCTCTTGCAATATTCTCTGCAGGGCTGCACCACTTAATATCTGTTTGCAATAGTGTTATTTTCATAATAAATATTAGCTTTTAATAGACGAAATGCGAATATAATATATTTTTTTATTACAATCAGTTACTTTTTACTATTTTTTTCAATCAATTTGCTATTTTTTTATAAGTTGATAGTTATCTGCTAAAGCCATCCCTTCGGGGCAGTTGTTAGTTGTTAGCAAAATCTATCTTTTTAGACACAAAAAAAAGAGGAGCAGTCTCCTGCTCCTCCAAAATTTTTTATTGTTATTTCGGCACTTTGTGCCAATTAGGAATTAAGAATGTTTTAATTCCTAATTTCTAATTCAAAAATTATTTAACTACAACTTTAGTTACTTGATCGCCTGTTACTACGATGTAAAGACCTGCAGCAACCTCAAGTGTGTCGTTTCCGTCTACGTTAACGTCTTTAACAACTTGACCTGCTACATTTACAACTTTAACCTCGCCTTCGTAACCATTGATGTAGATTACACCGTCAGCTGCGTAAACTTGAGTTGCACCAACCTCTGTAAACTCAACTCCGTTGAAGTCAGAAATAGACATTGTAAAGTCTGCGATACATCCTCCGTTTTCTGTCAATGTGTTTTCTGACTCTGATGGGTGACCACAAGGATCTAGGTGGCACCAGTCAATTTTAACGCGTACGCGATAATCTCCATCTTCCAAATCAGTTGGCAATGTAAATGCTGGCAAGTAGTCAACCATAGGTATTGTATAGTTAGCCACTGACTCGCCCAAGCTGTTTACACCTGTTCCTGAATCTGTTGCTGAGTAGAATGTGAATGATACTAACTCACCACCTGTTGTTCCGTCAGCGTTAACTGTTGTGTCGAATGTTCCGTCGTTGTTGTAGTCAACATATACGTATGCGTGCATCCACTCACCTTTGAAGTCAAATTCAGAAAAGTCAACTGTTGCACCTGCGTATGATGGGAATGCAACATCTGTTTTATCAACGTAAATTGCTCCACGCAATGATGGTTGAATTGAAGATACAGCTGTTGTATTTGTTCCATCAGTGATTGTAAATGCATTCAAACGACGTTGGCTGTGAGTTGAGTTTCCTTCGTAAGTACAGTACTCAACAACCTCTGGAGTCTCGTCTGCAAACCATGCTTGGATAGCAAGATCAGCAGTTGCTACGAATGTATAAGTTAGCTCTGTGCTCAACTCTTCACCCATGTAAGTGTACCATCCGTCAAATACTTTGCCCTCAGCAGGAGTTGCAACAGCTGTTACCTCTGTTCCCTCAACTACTGTTGCAGAAGTTCCTTCAACACCATTAATAGTTATTGTTCCGTAGTCTGCTGTTGGAGCGATAGATACTACAAACTCGTAAGTTGTTACAACTGGCAATTCAGAGAACCAAGCCTCAAGATTAATATCTCCTGCTACTGTGAATGTGTACTCTGCATCGAATGATACATCCTCTCCTGTTGAAGCATCTTTCCAACTTGAGAACTCATAACCATCTTTAGATGTTGCTACAACTGTTAATGAAGAACCTTCCTCAATTATAGTTGTTTTACCTGAACGTCCTTGGAATTTAACACTACCTACAATATTTGTACCATATTCGTCTTTTACGACTGGTCTAACATCTATTGTAATTGTTTTGTAAGTCTCTTTTTGACGGAAGTTAGCTTGGATAAGAGCCTCTTCTTTTCCAGTGTAAGTATAAGTTGTTTCTGTTCCAACAACCTCTTCACCAATTGTCCAGTTTACGAACTCATAAGCATTACCTTGTACATTTGCTTGAGCTGTTACATCCTCTGTAGTGATTACCCATGGGCTTTGTCCACCACCTGAAGTTGCAGAGCCTGTTCCTGTACCACTTGTTCCTGTACCACTTGTTCCTGTACCACTTGTTCCTGTGCCACCTGTTCCTGTACCACCTGTTCCTGTACCACCTTGTGATGGAGAGATAATTTGAACAGTACCCATAGTTATATCGCTAGATTTGAATTGAACTTTACGCTCAACTGCGACATACTTAACAACAATGTTAGTTGTTTTGAATGCATTAGCACCTGAGAAGCTTGAGAATGCCTCAGTTGTCATTGTACAATACAACTCTGTGTCAGCCTCAACATCAAATACGAATTTACCATCTACCTCTGTATAGCTTGTAAACTCTTCGCCTTCTGTTGTGTACCAAGTGTAGTCTGTTGCTTGAGCCTCTGATGCACGACCAACAATGTTGTTTTGTGCTGATAGATCAAGTTCCTCTCCCTCTGTAATCTCAGTAGCGATTGTCATTGCTGCTTGAGGTGCGTAGTTGTAACCTGTTGTTCCTACTTTTGAAATTGCAGTGAACGCAGGTAGAGTAGCCAATGTAAAGTTGTTATTTGTTATTTGAACACGTGATTTTGAAGTTACATTGCTTTCTCCTGCTACGATGCTTGTCAATTGGTTATTGTTTGCATATAGATACAATCCTGCAACCATATTAGACACATCAACTGTAGTCAATTGGTTGTTGTTTACATACAAGTTTTTAAGCGCAGTGTTTGCACTCAAATCAATTGTTGTCATTCCAATGTTATCTGCACGCAATGTTGTAAGTGCTGTAAGAGCTGATACATCAATACCGCCCAATCCTGTATTGTTATTTACATTCAATGCTGTCAATGCTGTACATGATGAGAAATCAATCTCTGCTAATGCACAATCATTCAATGTTACTGATGTCAATACATTTGTTGTTGGCCATACGATTGTACTCAACGATGGGTTGCTATATGCTGTCAATTTAAGCAATGATGATTGGTTGCTCAAATCAAGTGTTGCAATCTCGTTTGTACATGCCTCCAATGCTATAAGTGATGTTGCATTTGTTACATCCAAAGATGTTACTTTTGAAGGATATGATGCTGAATAGCTACAATCGAAGTATGTGATACCATCTCCATAGATTTTAACTACACCCTCTCCAACAGGTGTTCCGTTGATTGTTGTAGGCAAATATGGAATCCATGATGGATCAGGGTCTGATGCTACGATAGTTTCTGTCTCTACCAACTCTCCATTACCCCAGTCGATAAACAATTTAGATGCTGTTGCTACCTCAAATGAGAATTGACGCTCTACATCTGGTGTTACTGTTACTACGATTGCAGGGATAAGTGCTTTAACAACAATGTTAGTTGTTTTGAATACGTTAGCACCAGAGAAGCTTGCAAACGATGCGTTTGTCATTGTACAATACAACTCTGTGTCTGCCTCAACATCGAATACGAATTTACCACCCTCTACTGTGTAGCCTGTGAACTCTTCGCCCTCTGTTGTGTACCATGCATAAACTGTTGCATTCTCACCAACCATTGCTTGTGATGATAGATCAAGTTCTTCACCTTCTGTAATCTCAGTTGCAATTGTCATTGCATTTTGTGGTGCATAGTTATATGCGTTGATTCCAGTGATTACTGGCAATGTTGCCAATGTGAAGTTATTGTTCTTGATGTTGATACGTGTTTTGCTTGTCAACATTGCAGGTGCTGTGATTAGCTCTGTCAATTGGTTGTCGTTAGCAAATGTGTATGAACCTGCTACCATGTTTGAAATATTCAAACTTGTCAATTGGTTCTCGTTTACATACAAGTTTTTAAGTACTGTGTTTGCACTCAAATCAATTGTTGTCAGACCTGTATTGTTTGCATACAATGTTGTTAGAGCTGTATTTGCTGATACATCGATGCTTCCCAATGCGTTGTTATTCAATTTTACTGATGTAAGTGCTGTGTTGTTGCTCAAATCAATTGATGGTAAGCCTGCATCGTTGAAGTCGATTGTTGTCAACGCTGTGTTTGCACTCAAATCAACACCACTTGCAAATGCGCTGTTGTTTGCTGTTAGTTTAGCCAACGCTGTGTTAGCACTCAAATCCAATGCTGTCAATTGGTTAGAGTTACATACTAACTCATACAAGTTAGGACATCCTGTCAAGTCAAGTGAAGTTACTTTAACTGGATATGATGCTGAATAGCTACAATCGAATGAACGGATCTGGTCTCCGTAGATTTTAACTACACCTTCGCCCAATACTGTTCCTGTGATTGTTGTTGTCCATGTTGTCCAGCTATCGAAGTATGCAATGTCATACTCTTGAAGTTCGCCATTACCCCAGTCGATTAAGATTTTAGCACCCTCAACGAATGCATCGAATGTGAATTGACGCTCTGCATTTACTACATCGTTAGTTACGATGATTGCAGGAGTCAATGCCTCGAAGTTTGCGACCAATGCCATCTCTGCAGTTATTGCAGTTGTGTATGGGTTCTCTGTTGAAACTGTCTCTCCATCTGCTAACCAACCAATGAATTTGTATCCTAAGTTTGCAGTTGCAGTGAATGTTACCTCATCACCCTCTTTAACCTCAGTTGCAGAAACCTCAGCTGTTCCCATTGCTCCATCTACAGTAGTTACTGATACTGCATATTTAACTACAGGAACTTCAACGAAGTTTGCAGTAAACTCAGCGTTAGCTGTTACTGTTACTGTGTATGGGTTCTCAGTTGAATCGAACGCTTTGTTAGAGATTGTCCACAATGCTGATGTAGTTCCTGGAACGAATGAGATTGTTCCGTCAGTAATTTCTACTGCTGCACCAACCATACGTTGATCAGTTGTTCCCTCTTTGTACAACTCATCTGTCAATGCATAGTAAACATCGTTTTTCAAACCAACAAACATGTAAGTAGCACCGCTTGTAATCTCAGACACTTTTGTAGCTGTGATTGTTTCAGCTGTAGGATCCTCAACTTTGAAGATTGCTATTTGTTGGCTCGCTGATGTATTTACAGAGTTTCCAGAGAAACGTCCGTTTGAACCACAATGCAAGTATGATTGTGCTTGAGGAGGAGTTTGTTGATCGTAAGTTGCGTTAGTTAAGTAAATTGTAAACTCACCTTCGTTCATTGTTGAAGGAGCGATTGTTACATCTGATGATTGCTCGTCGATAGCAGCCAAGTTTGAACTATTGTAACCTAAATATTTTTTAGTGTTATAGTTTTGAATGTAGTATACAGGAGTAGTTTCAGGAGTTGTCCATCCTGCGAATGTGTAACCCTCTGCTGCTGTTGCTGTCAATGTTACCTCAGTTCCTTCTTCAACCTCAGTTGCTGAAGCCTCTGCTGTACCACCGATACCTGCGTTTACAGTAACTGTATAAATAACAGGAAGCATCTCGAAGTTAGCTGTCAATTCAATGTCTGCTGTTACAGCAACTGTATATGGGTTCTCTGTTGAAACAACCTCTTCTCCTGCTGTCCAATTTACAAATGCATAACCCTCTGATGCTGTTGCAGTGAATGTTACCTCAGTTCCTTCCTCAACCTCAGTTGCAGAAGCCTCAACTGTACCACCTACACCTGCGTTTACAGTAACTGCATATACAGGAGTTGTATTGTAGTCAACCTCTACTACTCTGATTGCTGAAGTGAATGAACCATTGCAGAAAGGAGAATTTGATTTATCAAATGCTGCACTGCTGTTAACAATGATTACACCAGGCTCTTGATTTCCGTTATCTGTTCTTGTTCCACGAGAACCAAACAAATATACCATACCGAATAGTTGCTCTGCTGATGCTGTTACATTTGCATTAGCACCCTCAGCCAATTTCAATACCTCAAATTGAGCAACCTCTTTTGCTGTATCTTCCAAACCTGATACAGAAACTGTTGACTCTACCAACCAACCTACTACTGGTTGAGGAATTGCCATATACTTGTTATCAACTACGCTTTGGAATGCATATTTCTCACCAACCATTGAGCAAGTGAAGTATGCAGACTCTGGCAACTCGCCAGCGTATTGAGCCAATGCCAATGCAGTTCCGTTGTTGTAGATGTAGTATTGTGTAGTCTCTGACATTGCTGCTACAAAAGCGTATGTTTTACCAGCCTCTGGAGCTACTACGTCAGTCTCTGCCATGTAAGTATCCATTGCAGCTTGCAATGGAGCAAGTGAAGCAATTGTTGTGTTTGCCTCAGCAGCATCCAAAGCCTCTTTGAAAGTTGCTTTTGCTGTAGCTGATGGGAATCCTACTCCGTCTTTAACGATTAATTCTTTTGCTGCATTAATCAACTCCATTGTAGCAGGCCATTGAGCTACTACTTGGAAGTTTGCAACAACCTCAACATTTTCAGTTGCTGTGAATACATATGGGTTTTCAGTTGAAACCTCAGCGTCTGCTACTGTCCAGTTAACAAATTCGTAACCATCTTTTGCAGTTGCTGTAAGTGTGAACTCATCGTTCTCTCCTGCTACTTTTTTAGCAGAACCCATTGCTTCGTCGTTAACAGATACTGTTACCTCGAATGAAGGAGCAACCACAGCTTGTACCTCTACAGCGAAGTCGTAAGTTTTTCCGTTGCGAGTTACGCAGTTTCCTTTTTCAAAAATTGTGTTTTGCCATTGTTGAGCATTGTTTCCATCAGGCTCATAGTAGCAAACACGCATGCGATATACTCCTGGTTGTACTCCTGCGGGAACTGAGAATGTGCGAACGAATCCATCTGCTGCAATAAAGTCAGCATTTGGCATACCATCACCATTCTTACCGTAGTTCTCTCCCTCTTCATAGAAGCAGAAGTTGTTATTCCAGTCAATGAAAACAGCTTGTTGTGTCCAGTTCAATTGAGTTGTAGCACTTGTTCCACTAATTGTCATTGCAGTTGTCCAAGCTTTGAAGTTTACTGTAAACTCAGTTGTTCCCTCAGGAATAATGATAGGATTCTCTGTTTTATCAACATAAGCTCCTTGTGTTGTAGCAGAACCTGTAACATCTGGGTCAACTTTAGGCAATTCAGTCTCAGTTGTAGCAGAGAATACTGTTGTTACAGTCTCACCAGCTGTTGCAACAACCTCTT
This sequence comes from Muribaculaceae bacterium, assembly GCA_017546805.1. GTDB lineage: Bacteria > Bacteroidota > Bacteroidia > Bacteroidales > G3-4614 > Caccoplasma_A. The sequence goes on from JAFYRT010000047.1 coordinate 13,240, forward strand.
TCAAATAACGGTTTGCTTGGCTAACTCCGTTAGTGTAAAGGTATGACATCTCAGGATAAGCAGTAAGTGCCGCAAAGTTTGCAACATAGGATTTATTACCCTCTGTTGCATCGGTGTAAGACATATCTGTTCCTACGACCTCTCCGTCAAGAGTCCAATTTACAAACTCATAACCTGGTGTTGCTGTTGCTGTAAGAGTAATATTACCCATAGCTGTACCTGCTCCAGTTACTGTTCCTGCACCCTCAGGAGTTACAGTTACATCAATAGTTCTTTCAGGAATTGCTGCCTCTACGTTCAAAGTAAGGTCCAAAATACAACCACGGTTAGACACAATATCAGAAGCTCCGCAGGCATCCAATGAGTTCCAGTCAATTTTGAAACGCAAGCGGTATGATCCTGATGCCAAATCTGAAGGTAGTGTCCAAGAAGGCATATTGCCTGCTGTTACTCCACAGTTGTTTGAAACACTTTCTCCTTTACTGTTAAGACCTGTACTTTCTCCTGCTTCTGAATAGAAGTTGTAACTTACAGCTTCTGAAGCATCGAAAGTCTCATCTTGGTTGTAGTCAATGAAAACATAACCATGCATCCATGATCCAGTCCAAGACAAAGATTTAAAATGCAACGTCGCTCCAGGCTGGGTAGTCAACGACTTTGATGTGTGGTCGTTGTAAACCTTGTATGAAGCTCTCCAGTTGGATCCACTGTTTGGCTGTGCACTTGAAACAGCCAACTCTTCCACTCCGTCAGTAAGAGTAAAAGAATCCAAATGCCTATCTGTATTACTGAAAGTCGAAGACATTGTACAGTAATCAGCAAAAGCATTTTGCGATGGGATAAGAGCCATTATGGCTATCAACAATCCCCAAAAGTAACTTTTTTTCATACTTTTTTAGTTTGGTTAATAAATAGTTTTAATTATAAAGTTTTGTATTTTTCTGTTTTTCAATACTTTATATAACCATCATTAATATATGCCATTAGAATTTTTCTCATACATAGCCAATTAACGACAATTTACCGATTACAAACATACTATTTTTTTTACTATTTATCTCATTTTTTAGGCATTAAATTGAGTCGCTGACTAATTTTAACAATATATCCTCTCCCCCTACCCCTCTCCAGTAGAGAGGGGAGTTTAATGTAACTTTAAGTTCTACCTTCTGGGGAGGATTTAGGTGGGGATAAAAAAAGGAGGGTTACCCTTTTGGATAACCCTCCTACTCTATTTAGTGTATTGTCAGTTTCTAACAACTAAAAACTGATATTATTCCTCAGTTGCAGTCTCAACCAATTTTTCGAACTCCTCACGTGAACCAACAATCAATTTGTTGAATTGACGTTGTCCTGTTCCGGCTGGTATCAAGTGTCCGCAAATTACGTTCTCTTTCATACCCTCCAAACGGTCAACTTTACCGTTGATTGCTGCCTCGTTCAATACTTTTGTAGTCTCTTGGAACGATGCTGCTGACATAAAGCTTGTTGTTTGAAGTGCCGCACGTGTGATTCCTTGCAAGTTTTGTTCTGAGGTTGCAGGTACTGCATCACGAACTTCAACAGGTTTTTGGTCACGACGTATCAACAATGAATTCTCCTCGCGAAGTTTACGAGCTGTAACGATTTGTCCTGGGCGTAGATTTTGTGAATCTCCTGCATCCACAACTACTTTTTTACCCCAGATACGATCGTTCTCTTCCATAAACTCTAACTTGTCAACAATTTGTTGCTCAAGGAAACGAGTGTCACCTGGATCAACGATTGTTACTTTGCGCATCATTTGACGAACGATTACCTCAAAGTGTTTGTCGTTGATTTTCACACCTTGCAAACGGTATACGTCTTGTACCTCGTTTACAATGTACTCTTGTACAGCTGTAGGTCCTTTAATTGCCAAGATGTCAGCTGGTGTGATTGAACCGTCTGATAGTGGTGTACCGGCACGAACATAGTCGTTCTCTTGAACCAATATCTGTTTTGACAACGATACCAAGTATTTCTTCTCCTCGCCTGTTTTTGAGGTTACGATAATCTCACGGTTACCACGTTTGATTTTGCCCAATTTAACCTCTCCGTCAATCTCTGCAACTACTGCAGGGTTAGATGGGTTACGAGCCTCAAACAACTCGGTTACACGTGGAAGACCTCCGGTGATGTCACCCGCTTTACCTACGGCGCGTGGTATCTTAACCAAAATGTCTCCTGCTTTTATCTCTTGTCCCTCTTCAACCATCAAGTGAGCTCCCAATGGCAATGAGTAGCTACGCTCTACATTTCCGTCTGCGTCCATGATTAGAGCTGATGGTATACGAGTATGGTCTTTAGACTCAATGATGATTTTCTCGCTAAATCCTGTTTGCTCGTCGCTCTCAAGTTTGTAGTTAACTCCCTCGATTACGTTCTCAAACTGCAATTTACCTGTTGCCTCACTGATGATTACTGCGTTGAATGGGTCCCATTCACAGATTACATCACCTTTCTTAACTGTTGCTCCATCGTTGAAGTAAAGTTTAGAACCGTAAGGTATGTTTGTAGATGTTAAGACAATCTTAGTGTGAGGATCTACGATACGCATCTCTGCCAAACGTCCTACTACCACCATTATATCTTTTCCTGACTCATCTTTTGCATCAACAGTACGCAACTCGTCTATCTCAAGAACACCATCGTAACGTGACATTACGTTTGATACAGTCTCAATGTTTGACGCGATACCTCCGACGTGGAATGTACGTAGTGTCAACTGAGTACCTGGCTCACCAATTGATTGTGCCGCGATGATACCAACTGCCTCTCCTTTTTGTACCATTTTACCGGTTGCAAGGTTGCGTCCGTAACATTTTGCACATACTCCTTTTTTGCTCTCGCAAGTCAATACTGAACGTATCTCAACGCGCTCAATTGGAGAATCTTCGATTTGTTGAGCAATTTTCTCTGTAATCTCTTGACCAGCCTCAACTATAATCTCGCCTGTGATTGGGTGTTGTACATCGTGTACCGATACACGTCCCAATATACGCTCGTATAGTGTTGCAACTGTCTCTTTATTGTTTTTCAACTCGGTGCATACCAATCCGCGAAGTGTTCCACAATCTTCCTCGTGGATAATCACATCGTGTGCCACGTCAACCAAACGACGTGTTAGGTATCCTGCATCGGCTGTTTTCAACGCTGTATCGGCCAAACCTTTACGAGCACCGTGGGTAGAGATAAAGTACTCCAACACCGACAATCCCTCTTTAAAGTTAGCCAAGATGGGGTTCTCAATAATTTGTCCGCCTTCTGCTCCTGATTTTTGGGGTTTAGCCATCAAACCACGCATACCTGACAACTGACAAATCTGCTCACGTGATCCACGGGCTCCTGAGTCAAGCATCATAAATACTGAGTTGAATCCTTGTTTGTCGTTTGTCAACTGATTCATCAAGATTTTTGACAACTCGGTATTTACTCTTGTCCACGCATCAATGATACGGTTGTAACGCTCATTGTATGTTGTGAATCCCATGTTGTAATCTGCTACGATTTGCTCTACTTTCTCGTATCCCTCTTGAATCAATTTCTCTTTCTCCTCAGGAATAATCACGTCTGAAAGGTTAAATGACAAACCTCCTTTGAACGCCATTCTGTAACCCAAGTTTTTGATATCGTCAAGGAATTGAGCCGCACGTACCATACCGCAAACTTTAATTACACGGCTGATGATATCGCGTAGCGATTTTTTAGTAAATATTGCGTTAATGTAACCTACTTCATCGGGAACCAATTGGTTAACCAATACGCGTCCTACTGAAGTTTCACGCATTACCTCTACAATGTTTCCATTCTCATCAAGGTCTTTTACTATTACTTTGATGTGTGCGTGAAGTGTTACTTTTCCTTCGTTATAAGCAATCTCTGCCTCTTCTGGTCCGTAGAATGTCAAACCTTCTCCCTTGTCGCCTTTACGCATTTTGGTAATGTAGTACAATCCCAAAACCATGTCTTGCGAAGGAACGGTGATAGGCGCTCCGTTGGCAGGGTTAAGAATGTTGTGTGATCCCAACATCAAAATTTGTGCCTCCAAAATTGCTTCGTTACCCAATGGTAGGTGAACCGCCATTTGGTCACCGTCGAAGTCGGCGTTGAACGCTGTACATGCCAATGGGTGAAGTTGAATAGCTTTACCCTCAATCATGCGAGGTTGGAATGCTTGGATACCCAAACGGTGTAGAGTTGGGGCACGGTTAAGGAGCACTGGATGTCCTTTCATCACGTGCTCAAGGATGTCCCATACAACGGACTCTTTGCGGTCGATGATTTTTTTGGCAGATTTTACAGTCTTAACTATTCCACGCTCAATCAATTTGCGAATTACGAATGGTTTGTACAACTCTGCTGCCATATCTTTTGGTAGACCGCACTCGTGCATCTTCAACTCGGGTCCTACGACGATTACCGAACGAGCTGAATAGTCAACACGTTTACCAAGTAGATTTTGACGGAAACGTCCTTGTTTTCCTTTCAAACTGTCTGAAAGTGATTTCAATGGACGGTTTGCCTCTGTTTTGAAGGCACTTGCTTTACGTGAGTTATCGAGCAATGAATCGACTGCCTCTTGCAACATACGTTTTTCGTTACGCAAGATTACATCCGGTGCTTTAATCTCGATTAATCGTTTCAAGCGGTTATTACGTATAATTACGCGACGGTATAGGTCATTAAGGTCAGAAGTTGCAAAGCGACCTCCATCCAATGGAACCAATGGACGCAATTCGGGTGGTATCACAGGAATTACGTTTAATACCATCCACTCAGGACGGTTAATTTCGCGAGATGAACGGAACGACTCTACTACTTGCAAGCGTTTCAATGCTTCATTCTTACGTTGTTGTGAGCCATCTGTGCTTGCACGGTGACGCAACTCGTATGATAATGCATCCAAGTCGATACGCATCAATAAATCTTGAACTGCCTCGGCTCCCATTTTTGCAATGAATTTGTCGGGGTCAGAATCCTCAAGATATTGGTTCTCTGCTGGAAGTGTATCTAATATATCAAGATACTCCTCTTCTGACAATAAATCGTATGCTGATAATGAGTCAGATTTAACACCTGGCTGGATTACCACATATTTTTCGTAGTAGATAATAGCATCCAACTTTTTAGTGGGCAAACCTAACAAATATCCGATTTTGTTGGGCAACGAACGGAAATACCAAATGTGTGCAACAGGGACTACCAATTGAATATGTCCTGTACGCTCACGACGCACTTTTTTCTCAGTTACCTCTACACCACAATGGTCGCAGACGATACCGCGATAGCGTATTCTTTTGTATTTTCCACAAAAACACTCATAATCCTTAACGGGTCCGAAAATTCTTTCGCAGAATAATCCGTCGCGCTCAGGTTTATAGGTGCGGTAATTTATAGTCTCGGGTTTCAACACCTCTCCGCGTGAGCTGATTCTTATCTCCTCGGGCGATGCCAATCCGATTGTAATTTTCGAGAAATTACTTTTTACCTTACTATCTTTTTTATATGCCATATTTTTATATATAAACAGATTTGGTAATTAATTGGTTAGGAGCACAAGGCGAGCCTTGCGCTCTAACCGTCTATTTTTTTGGATTCTTATTAATCTAACTTAATGCTTAATCCTAATCCTCTTAACTCGTGAAGCAATACGTTAAGTGACTCAGGGATACCCGGTGTTGGCATCTTCTCGCCCTTAACAATGGCCTCGTATGCTTTTGAACGTCCTACTACGTCGTCACTCTTAATTGTCAAGATCTCTTGTAGTATGTGTGACGCTCCAAATGCTTCAAGTGCCCAAACCTCCATCTCTCCGAAACGTTGACCTCCGAACTGAGCTTTACCTCCTAGAGGTTGTTGTGTAATTAGAGAGTAAGGACCGATTGAACGTGCGTGCATTTTGTCTTCAACCATGTGACCAAGTTTCAACATATAGATTACTCCTACAGTAGCTGGTTGGTCAAAACGCTCACCTGTGTGTCCGTCGTATAGGTATGTTTTACCGTAACGTGGAACTCCGGCTTTATCTGTCCACTCGTTAAGATCGTCAAGGCTTGCTCCGTCAAAGATAGGAGTTGCAAACTTCTCACCTAACTCGCGACCTGCCCATCCTAATACTGTCTCGAAAATTTGTCCCAAGTTCATACGAGAAGGCACACCAAGTGGGTTCAACACTATATCTACAGGTGTTCCGTCCTCCAAGAATGGCATATCCTCTTGACGTACTACACGTGAAACGATACCTTTGTTTCCGTGACGTCCCGCCATCTTATCACCAACACCGATTTTACGTTTCTTGGCGATGTATACTTTTGCCATCTTCATGATGCCCGAAGGTAATTCGTCTCCGATTGACAAGTCTGCTTTTTTACGGCGCAACTCTGCATCAATCTCCTTAGATTTTTTAAGGTAGTTGATGATTGTTTGACGTATCAAATCGTTCTTCTCGTTGTCGGTTGTCCACTTGCTAACTTGTACCAATGTGTAATCCAACTCCATCAACGCTTTTTGTGAGAACTTAGCTCCTTTAGGAATAATCTCTATACCCAAGAAGTCTTTTACGCCTTGAGATGTTTTACCTTTGGTCAAAGTATTTAGCTTGTCGATAAGGATTGTTTTCAATGCCTCTTGACGTGCTGCGTACTCTTCCTCCAATGGTTGCAACTCTGTTTCGAGTTTTTTGCCTTTTTTCTTCTCTGCTTTTGAGAATAGGTTGGTTGCGATTACTACACCTTTCAATGAGGGTGATGCTTTCAATGATGCATCTTTTACATCGCCTGCTTTGTCTCCAAAGATTGCACGCAATAGTTTTTCCTCTGGTGAAGGATCTGACTCTCCTTTAGGAGTAATCTTACCAATCATAATATCGCCGGGAGCTACATGTGCTCCTACGCGAATGATTCCGCGCTCGTCAAGATCTTTTGTTGCATCTTCACTTACGTTAGGAATATCGGCTGTCAACTCCTCCATTCCGCGTTTTGTTTCGCGAACCTCAAGAGTATACTCGTCAACGTGTACCGATGTCAATATATCTTCGCGTACTATACGCTCGTTAAGTACGATAGCATCCTCATAGTTGTATCCCTTCCATGGCATGAAGGCAACTTTAAGGTTACGTCCCAATGCTAACTCTCCGTTTTCAGTTGAATATCCCTCTGTTAGGATATCGCCCTCAACAACTCTTTGTCCTTTTTTACAGATAGGACGAAGGTCGATTGTTGTGCTTTGGTTTGTTTTACGGAACTTAGGTATGTTGTACTCTTTTACCGAAGACTCGAAGCTTACAAATTCCTCGTCCTCTGTGCGGTCGTAGTTGATGCGGATTGTTGTTGCATCTACATACTCGATTACACCGCTTCCTTCGGCTGTGATTTGTGTACGTGAGTCACGAATCAATTGTCCTTCCAAACCTGTTCCTACGATAGGAGCCTCGCTACGCAATAGAGGTACTGCCTGGCGCATCATGTTAGATCCCATCAACGCACGGTTAGCATCGTCGTGCTCAAGGAAAGGAATCAATGATGCCGCAATTGATGCGATTTGTGTAGGCGATACGTCCATCAATGCAACCTCTGTTGGAGGTACAACGGGGAAGTCGGCATTCAAGCGTGATTTAACACGTGTGCGAATGAATGTTCCATCCTCGTTAAGCGGAGCATTTCCTTGTGCAATGATTTGGTTCTCTTCTACCTCGGCAGTCAAATATGTGATACCGTTCTCTGAAAGGTCAACTTTTCCGTTCTCAACTTTACGATATGGAGTCTCAATGAATCCTAAATCGTTAATCTTTGCGTATACACAAAGAGATGATATCAAACCGATGTTTGGTCCCTCAGGAGTCTCGATAGGACATAGACGTCCGTAGTGTGTATAGTGTACGTCACGTACCTCGAAACCTGCTCTATCGCGAGAAAGTCCTCCAGGTCCTAACGCCGACATACGACGTTTGTGAGTTATCTCAGCCAATGGGTTAGTTTGGTCCATGAATTGAGACAACGCATTTGTTCCGAAGAATGTGTTGATTACCGATGAAATTGTTTTTGCATTAATCAACTCAACGGGAGTAAACACCTCATTGTCGCGAACATTCATGCGGTCGCGTATTGTACGTGCCATACGAGCCAATCCGATTCCGAATTGGTTATATAGTTGCTCTCCAACTGTACGTACACGACGGTTGCTCAAGTGGTCAATATCGTCAACGTCAGCGTGAGAGTTAATCAACTCAATTAGATATTTGATAATCTCTACAATATCCTCATTTGTCAAGACTTTAATGTCAGGCGATGTTGAAAGATTCAACTTTTTGTTCAAACGATAACGTCCTACCTCGCCCAAATCGTAACGTTTGTCAGAGAAGAATAGGTTGTTGATTACCTCTCTTGCACTTGCATCATCAACAGGGTCTGCACTGCGCAATAGACGGTAAATGTGTGTTACAGCCTCTTTCTCAGAGTTACTTGAGTCTTTTTTAAGAGTGTTGTAGATAATTGCATAATCAGATGTTACTTGATCGTCTTTATGCAATAGGATTGAGGGTGTTCCAACCTCCAAAATCATGTCGATGTGCTCCTCTTGAAGGATAGTCTCACGCTCAACAACTAGGTCGTAACGCTCAATTGATACTACCTCGCCGGTATCCTCATCTACATAATCTTCAAAGCTGGTACGTGATATACGTGCAGCCAAACGACGTCCCAAACATTTTTTCAAGTTTGTTTTGTTGACTTTTACCTCGTCTGCCAATCCGAATATATCAAGTATGTCTTTGTCGCTCTCAAATCCGATTGCACGAAGAAGTGTAGTTACGGGTAACTTCTTCTTACGATCGATGTAAGCGTACATAACATTGTTTATATCTGTTGCGAATTCAATCCAAGATCCTTTGAAAGGAATAATTCTCGCAGAGTATAACTTTTTACCATTTGTGTGTAAACTTTGTCCAAAGAATACACCTGGAGAACGGTGTAATTGTGATACTACTACACGCTCTGCTCCATTTATGATGAAGGTACCCTTCTCTGTCATATAAGGGATGGGCCCTAAATATACGTCTTGTATTTTTGTTTCGAACTCCTCGTGCTCGGGGTCGGTACAATATAGTTTTAGTTTAGCCTTTAGTGGCACACTATAAGTTAGTCCTCTTTCGAGACATTCGTCTATTGTATATCGGGGGGGATCAATGTAATAATCTAAAAACTCCAATACAAAGTTGTTGCGAGTGTCTGTGATAGGAAAGTTCTCTGCAAATACTTTATACAAACCCTCGTTTTTGCGTTTTTCTGGAGGGGTATCCAATTGGAGAAAATCTTGGAAAGATTTTAATTGCACTTCCAAAAAATCAGGATATGATAGCGGATTTTTAATGGAAGCAAAATTTATTCGCTGTTTTACGTTCGAAGCCATTGTACGCAATTAATTATTTGAATTTATAAAGTCTCTAAATTTATTTTAAGCCAATGTCTTATTTTGTCGCATAAGCCTTACTCCCTATGTGCTGAAAATGAGAGATTTAGAAGACCTATTTTAATTTAATGCACAAAAAGGTAAAGAGCCCTCTACTTTTGAGGTCTCTTTACCATAAGCCTGAAAACAGGAAGTATTATTTAAGTTCAACTTCTGCTCCTGCCTCTTCAAGTTGTTTTTTCAAACCTTCTGCGTCTGCTTTAGCAAGACCTTCTTTGATTACGCTAGGTGCGCCATCTACCATCTCTTTAGCCTCTTTCAAGCCAAGACCTGTAAGTTCTTTAACTGCTTTAACAACTGCAAGTTTGTTTGCTCCAGCTGATTTAAGTACTACGTCGAATGAAGATTTCTCCTCAGCTGCCTCAGCTGCTGCTGCAGGTCCGGCTGCTACTGCTACTGCTGCTGCAGCAGGTTCGATTCCGTACTCGTCTTTCAAAATTTGTTTAAGCTCACTTACCTCTTTAACGGTCAAGTTTACTAATTGTTCTGCAAAAGCTTTAATGTCTGCCATTTTAGTTATAATTTAATAATGTTTTACAATTTAATTTTTGATTATTTTTTCTCAAGAGTTTCCAAAACTCCGTGGATTGTGTTTGCTCCTGACTCAAGAGCTGAAATAACTCCTTGTACAGGGCTTTCCAACATAGCGATAACGTCGGCGATAAGTTCGTTTTTGCTCTTAACTGCAACAAGTGCGTCAAGTTGTGTCTCATCGTAGAATGACTCCTCTACGTAAGCTGCTTTGTAACGTACTTTATCGTTTTTCTTTGCGAATTCTTTAATCAATTTCGCAGGTGCGTTACCAGTGTTTGAAAGCATCAATGTGGTAGAACCTTTCAATGCTGAATAAAGTGGAGAGTAATCTGTATCTAGAGTCTCCAACGCTTTTTTCAACAATGTGTTCTTAACAACCATTAATTTGATTTCCTTACCAAAGCACGCACGACGCAATGCGCTTGTAGCCTCTGCATCGAGAGATGTTGTATCGGCAAGGTAGAAGTGGCTGTACTCTTTAAGAGTAGCACCAATCTTTTCAATAATAATGCCTTTATCTTCTTTTTTCATAGTGCTTTAGTTTTTAAATCTCTTCAACAGTTTTAGGATCAACTTTGATACCGGGGCTCATAGTAGTTGAAAGATATACGCTCTTAACGTATGTTCCTTTAGCTGCAGTTGGTTTAAGTTTGATGATTGTAGCCATAAACTCTTTAACGTTCTCAGCGATTTTTTGAGCATCGAACGAGATTTTACCTACTGAAGTGTGTACGATACCACCTTTATCAACTTTAAAGTCGATTTTTCCTTGTTTTACCTCTTTTACTGCTTTACCAATCTCGTTGGTTACTGTTCCACTCTTTGGGTTTGGCATAAGACCACGAGGTCCTAATACACGTCCAAGAGCTCCAAGTTTACCCATAATAGCGGGCATTGTTATAATTACGTCGATATCGGTCCAACCACCTTTGATTTTCTCGATATACTCGTCTAATCCTACATAATCTGCTCCTGCAGCTTTAGCGTCTGCTTCTTGATCAGGGGTACATAGTGCCAACACGCGTACTTGTTTACCAGTTCCGTTAGGTAGAGATACAACACCTCTTACCATTTGGTTAGCTTTACGAGGGTCTACGCCCAAACGTACGTCAATATCAACTGATGCATCGAATTTTGTGAAAGTAATCTCTTTCAACAATTCAGCAGCTTCTTTGAGTGAGTACATCTTCCCTGCTTCAATTTTCTCAGAGGCAATTTTTTGATTTTTTGTCAATTTACTCATTTCAATTGAAGTTTATTAGTTATTAACCGGGAATTCTCCTGTTACGGTGATACCCATACTTCTAGCTGTGCCTGCAACCATAGTCATAGCAGCCTCAAGTGAAAAACAGTTTAAGTCAACCATTTTGTCTTGAGCGATACCTTTAACTTGTTCCCAAGTGATTGAAGCAATTTTTTTACGGTTAGGCTCTGCCGATCCTGATTTAGCTTTAGCAGCCTCAAGCAATTGAATTGCTACAGGGGGAGTCTTAACGATAAAATCAAAAGTTTTGTCCGCATAGTAAGTAATAACTACGGGAAGTACTTTTCCTGCTCTGTCTTGAGTGCGGGCATTGAATTGCTTGCAAAACTCCATAATGTTGATACCCTTAGAACCTAGTGCGGGTCCTACTGGAGGAGAGGGGTTCGCTGCACCACCTTTAATTTGCAATTTAATTTGTCCAGCAATTTCTTTAGCCATTTTTCTCTTTTTTGTTTAGATTGTTAAATCATTGGAGCTTCACGTTCGTAACCACGCTTATTACTCCTTTTCTACTTGCATAAAGTTAAGTTCCAACGGTGTTTTACGTCCGAATATCTTAACCATTACCTTAAGCGTTCTTCTCGCATCATTAACCTCTTCAATAATTCCGGTCATTCCACTAAAAGGTCCGAATGTTACTTTCACACTCTCACCTACTGTGTAAGGAATCATTAACTCTTCAGCTTCTTGATGCTCGTCAACCGACCCTAACATTCTGTTTACTTCTGAAGGACGTAGTGGGTCAGGATTTATTCCTCCACCCAAGAATCCAATCACGTTAGTGGTATTACGAAGTATATGTGGTACTTCTCCTACTAAACATGCTTCAACAAAAACATAACCGGGATAAAGATTTCTCTCAGTTGTCACCCTTTTTCCATTGCGTACTGAATATATCTTTTCGGTAGGAATCAAAACTTGGAACACATGTTTGCCGAGGTCGCTTTTGGCAATCTCTGCATCAAGATACTCCTTAACTTTAAGTTCCTTACCGCTGATGGCACGCAAAACAAACCACCCTCTTTTGGGCGCTTTCTTCACTGTCTCAGACATAATAGTTACGCAAATTAAATGTGTTGGTAAACAAATTTAAGAACGTGCTCAAAGCACTGATCCATTGCAAATACAACTAGTGCAATTATGAGGGAAGCAGTCATAACTACAACAGCACTATTGCTCAACTCAGACTTAGTTGGCCAAGATACCTTATGAATCAATTCATCATAAGAGTTCTTTATATTAGCAAATATTTTTTTCATATTCGTAGAATTTAGCACGGGTGGAGAGGCTCGAACTCCCGACACCTGGTTTTGGAGACCAGTGCTCTACCAACTGAGCTACACCCGTAAATTCAGCCGACCTATTTCTAAGTCGGCTGAGGTTTATTTGATTGTTTTAGATTAGTCGATAATCTCAGTGATTTGACCAGAACCTACTGTACGACCTCCCTCACGGATTGCGAAACGAAGACCTTCGCTGCAAGCTACAGGAGCAATAAGTTCAACGTTGATTGTAACGTGGTCGCCTGGCATTACCATCTCAGTTCCCTCAGGAAGAGTGATTTGTCCTGTTACGTCCAATGTACGGATGTAGAATTGAGGACGATAGTTGTTGTGGAATGGAGTGTGACGTCCACCCTCTTTCTCTGTAAGAACGTAGATTTGTGCTTTGAATTTAGAGTGAGGTTTAACTTGTCCTGGGTGACAGATAACCATACCACGTTTGATTTCGTTTTTGTCGATACCACGAAGCAATAGACCTACGTTATCACCAGCTTCACCTTGTCCAAGAAGTTTACGGAACATCTCAACACCAGTTACAACTGATTTTTTACCCTCTGCTCCAAGACCGATGATTTGAACCTCGTCACCAACTTTGATGATACCAGTCTCAACACGACCTGTAGCAACTGTACCACGACCAGTGATTGAGAATACGTCCTCAACAGGCATCAAGAAAGGTTTGTCGATGTCACGTGGAGGAAGTGGAATCCACTCGTCAGCTGCAGCCATAAGCTCCATAACTTTAGCTTCCCACTCTGGCTCTCCGTTCAATGCACCAAGTGCAGAACCGCGGATGATAGGAGTATTGTCTCCGTCGTACTCGTAAGAAGAAAGAAGATCTCTCATCTCCATCTCAACAAGTTCCAAAATCTCCTCATCGTCAACCATATCACATTTGTTCAAGAAAACAACGATACGAGGAACGTTTACTTGACGAGCCAAAAGGATGTGCTCACGAGTTTGAGGCATAGGTCCGTCTGTTGCAGCACATACGATGATAGCACCGTCCATTTGAGCAGCACCAGTTACCATGTTTTTAACGTAGTCAGCGTGTCCAGGACAGTCAACGTGTGCATAGTGACGGTTCTCTGTTTCGTACTCTACGTGTGAAGTATTAATTGTAATACCACGCTCTTTTTCCTCTGGAGCGTTGTCGATTTGGTCAAATGATTTCAACTCTGAAAGACCAGCTTTAGCCAATACAGTAGTAATAGCAGCGGTCAAAGTGGTTTTACCGTGGTCAACGTGACCGATAGTACCAATATTTACGTGCGGCTTCGTACGTTTAAATTCTTCTTTAGCCATAATAGTTTATTTTTTTAAATGATTAGCTTATCTATTTCGTGCGCCAGCTGTATTTCTCAGCGTGAGAGCCGATGACGGGATTTGAACCCGTGACCTCTTCCTTACCAAGGAAGTGCTCTACCCCTGAGCTACATAGGCGGTTTTGAGCGGGAAACGGGGCTCAAACCCGCGACCCTCAGCTTGGAAGGCTGATGCTCTATCAACTGAGCTATTCCCGCAAATGTGTGGGCGAAGATGGATTCGAACCACCGAAGTCGTAAGACAGCAGATTTACAGTCTGCCCCATTTGGCCACTCTGGTATTCGCCCTAAAATTGAGGCGGCCTCTCTTTTTAATATATTAAATTAACCGCCTTAATATACTAGTTTCAATTTCGCACCCTGACCGGAAGGTTAGCTTCGCTGGCGCACCAGGGTTTCGAAATCGGATGCAAAGATATGTATAGTTTTTTAATTACAAAAATTTTTTGCAACTTTTTTTACTTACAATTTGATTTTTCTTTTTTCTTCTGTAACTGCTTGGTTAACGCATCTATCACATTATCAATAGCTTCCTCGAAAGAATCGGCTATTTTTTGAGAATAAATATCATCTGCTTTTGGCACTAAAATTTTTATTGAGGCTTCTTTATTTAATGCAGTTTCGGGTTTTACCACTCGCAAAACCACCTCCGCAGAAATAATTTCGTCACAATATTTTTCCAACTTACTTACTTTCTTCTCAATGAACGATTGTAATTGCGATGTTGCATCGAAATGTACTGATTGAATTTTAATCTCCATATAAACCTCCTTTTTTTAATGCCCTTGGATGGGCGTGGTTATAATTATGTTTTAGTTCCTCAAATGTTATATGAGTATAAACCTGAGTAGACGTTAGCGAAGCATGCCCCAACAACTCCTTTACACTATCCATTTCGGCCCCGTTATTCAACATAGCCGAAGCAAATGTATGTCGCAATACATGGGGACTCAATTTCGACAAAGTGGATATCTTAGCAAGATTACTCTTCACTATTCTATAAACCATCATAGGATACAAAGGTTCTCCGCTTTCTCTTACAAATAGAGTTTCAACCTCCACACCAACCTCTCTGTCGCGAATATCAATATATTTTACAATAGAGGCATGCAGCTTTGCTCCATACGGTATTACGCGCTGTTTGTTTCTTTTTCCGGTAACCTTTATTGTTCTCGCCGACATATCCACATCCTTATCTCTTAACTGCAACAATTCTGCTCTACGCATTCCGGTCTGATACAGCATATCAAGGATAAGTTTATCTCGAACCGATACAAAATCGTCTTGAGCGCACTCCATCTCATCAAGCAAGAGAGACATATCTGATTGTCGAACGAACGAAGGTAGCGGTTTTGATTCTTTGGGCTTTGCCACCATGACCACAGGGGAAGACGTAATCACACCCGTTTTTAGCAGATATTTATAAAAGGTTCGCAACGCCGAAAGCTTACGTCCCACAGAGCGTGGACTCATTTTTTGTTCCATCAACCATACAATATAATTACGAACGACGTCCGAATCAACCAATGTATGATCCACAGCCCCTGTTTGTTGCATAAGATACTCCTCAAACTGAGACATATCGTTATTATAAGACAATACGGTATGAGAAGAATAACCCTTCTCATACCGTATATATTTTATAAACTTCTGCAACATCGTAGCCTCCTCCTAATGGTCTTGGCTACAAATTTAATACAAAAATGTAATTCTGCAAGAAAAAAAGTAAAAATTACTCTTCTACTTGTTGCAATTTTTGTACGTATACCGCACGCATCATTTTTTTGCGGTTAGCTACAGATGGTTTTTCAAAAGCTTGACGAGCACGAAGTTCTTTTACGATACCTGTTTTCTCGTATTTTCTTTTGAATTTTTTTAGCGCTCTTTCAATATTGTCGCCTTCTTTTACGGGTACTATTATCATAATATTTAGTTTTTAGAATTTTCGAAAATTTGCGGTGCAAAGTTACACAACTTTTACGACATACAAAACCTTTTCGCTCTTTTTTTTATAATTTTATATAAATTCAATCACAAATCAAAACACATTTGCCTGATTTCTAAATGTTTATATACTAATAAAGTATTCTTTTTCCAGTAGAATAAATTTAAAATTTCAAATAAAAAATAGAACTTCAACAATATTTTTGTATCTTCGCCAAAGATATACATAGTATATATATGTGATAATTTTTTAAATTAACGTCATGAGTAGTTCAGTCATAAATTCACGTTTGGATGCCATACGTTCTCTTATGAGAGAAAACGGCATTGATGTATATATAGTTCCCAACTTCGACCCGCACCTAAGCGAATACCCCCCGGAGAGGTGGAACATTAGAAAATGGGCAACAGGTTTTACTGGTTCTGCAGGCAGTGCAGCAATATCTCTAAACGAGGCTGCTCTTTGGAGCGACTCAAGATATTTTCTACAAGCCGAAGCAGAGATTAAAGGGACAGGATACTCATTTTATAAAGATGGTCTGCCAGAAACCACCCCTCTTAACGAATGGGTTTGCACTCAAGCCGGCAAAAACGGTGTAATTGCAGCCGACGACACATCGTTCTCTTACAATGAAGGATTGAGAATGAAAGCTCTGTTTGCAAAAAACAATATAGCTCTAAGTTTTGGTTTCGACCCCATTGCCAAATTATGGGACGGAAGACCATCCATTCCTGAGAACGAGATATTCGTACACGAAATGAAATATGCAGGAGAATCTTTTTCAAGCAAATGTAAAAGAACTCTGGGGGCAATCAAAAAAAACGAAGCAAATGCAATACTTTTAAGCGCACTCGACGATATCGCATGGATTTTCAATATCAGAGGTTGCGATGTCAAGTTCAATCCCGTGGTTGTCGCATATGCATACCTTTCTGAAGAGAAAAAAGTTATATTTATAGAAAAGTGCAAACTCCCCAATAGTGTAGTGGAGTATTTCAACCAAAACGACATTGAGATAATGCCATATGGAGAAATCGAAAACTTTATACAAACACTTGACAACAACGCAAAAGTATTGGCAGACCCTGCAAGAGTTAATTATCGTCTTTGCAATGCACTTTGCGAAAAGGGAGTGTTAGTAGCAGCAACATCTCCCATTGCAATAATGAAAAGCATAAAAAACAGTGTGGAGATTGAGGGAACCAAAAACGCACTTGTTCGTGACGGTGTTGCCATGACCAACTTCCTATATTGGTTAGATACAAATATTGGCAAAATTGAAATGAGCGAAATATCAATTGCCGAAAAACTTCGTTCGTTCCGAGCCGAACAACCCCTGTTTGTTGGAGAAAGCTTTGGAACAATTGCAGGCTACGAAGGGCATGGAGCCATTGTTCACTACCGAGCAACAGAGGAGAGCGACGCAAAGCTACAACCAAAAGGATTTGTTTTGGTAGACAGCGGAGGCCAATACCTCGACGGAACAACAGATATTACACGCACAATTCCATTAGGAGGACTTACCGATGAGGAGAAAAAATGCTTTACCCTTGTACTAAAAGGGCACATCGCAGTGGCTCAAGCACAATTCCCTCAAGGAACTCGCGGAGCTCAAATAGACGCATTTGCAAGAATTGCACTCTGGAAAGAGGGCTATACATATATGCACGGAACAGGACACGGCATAGGACACTTCCTTAATGTACACGAGGGTCCACAAAACATACGTCTTGAGGAGAACCCTACTCCACTTATGCCTGGAATGATGACATCCAACGAACCAGGAGTATATTTAAGCAACCAATTCGGAATCAGGACAGAGAATATAATCCTTACTGTCGAAAAATACGAAACCGATTTTGGCAAATTCTACGAGTTCGAGACTCTTACTCTATGTCCAATAGATACTCGTGCAGTTGATACGACAATAATGACAAACGAAGAGATTGAGTGGTTAAACCAATACCACAAGCAAGTTTACGAGAAACTATCTCCAATGCTTGAGTCTCCTCAAAAAGAGTGGTTAAAAGCAAGATGTACACCTATAAGCAAATAAACAACCTAATATGGCACTTATAAAGGAAGTACGAGGTTTTACTCCTCAAATAGGGAAAGATTGTTACCTATCAGAAAATGCGACAATCGTTGGCGACGTTATAATTGGTGATGAGTGTAGCATATGGTTCAACACCGTATTGCGAGGTGACGTAAACTCAATACGAGTAGGCAATCGCGTAAACATCCAAGATGGTTCGGTACTACACACCCTATATGAAAAATCCACTATAAATATAGGTAACGATGTATCAATAGGACATAACGTAACCATTCACGGAGCAGATATTTGCGATGGGGCTTTGATAGGAATGGGAGCAGTGGTGTTAGACCATGCAGTTGTTGGAGAAGGAGCTATTGTTGCAGCCGGCTCGGTGGTTTTGAGCAAAACCATAATAAAACCAGGCGAACTTTGGGGCGGAGCACCTGCAAAATTCATAAAAATGGTTGACATAGAGCAATCAAAAGAGATAAACCAAAAAATTGCAAAAAACTACCTGATGTACTCAAAATGGTATAGCGAGGAGTAAGCAAACGATGAAGAACAAACTTGCAATAACCGATTGGGCGTTAGAGGATCGCCCCCGCGAAAAGATGATGATACACGGCATCCGTACCCTTACGGATGCCGAACTGATAGCCATTCTCATTGGTTCGGGAAACCGCAACGAGAGTGCAGTTGAACTATCGCAAAGAATTTTAAACAGTGTCGAAGGAAAATTCTCGAACCTTGGCAAAAAGAGCGTAAACGAATTAATATCGGAGTTTGACGGCATTGGAGAGGCAAAAGCCATTACCATTCTCGCTGCAATTGAGTTGGGCAGACGACGCAAAAGCGAAGAAATTGAACGTCCGGGAGCCATAACATCAAGTAAAGATGCATTCAACTATATCTACCCACGCCTTACCGACCTACATCAAGAGGAGTTCTGGATAATACTGCTCAACAACGGCAATCACATTTTAGACTGTGTAAGAATAAGCCAAGGCTCAACAAAATCAACCCTCGTTGACATAAAACTTATAATGAAAAGTGCCATTACTCGTCTTGCACGAGGAATAATAGCATGCCACAACCACCCTTCAGGCACAGCATACCCAAGTGAGGCAGACATAAAACTCACAAAGAAAATAAAAGAGGCAGCCAACATATTGGACATCCAACTACTCGATCACATAATAGTTGCAGGCGAAGAGTACTACAGTTTCCTTGACAAGGGCATTTTATAGTTGTTATAAGGTTAGATTTATTCGACAAATCAATACACCCTAAATCACTTTACCCAAAGAGACATACCAAACGTATCCGTTCACATTAAAATATCCCATTTTTTTCAGAAGTGAGATATATGACTCCACTTGCTTAATGTAAGCCGGCGATTCGGCTCCAAACTTATAATCAACCACCGTTACTTTATCTCCATCAATAACCACTCTATCAGGGCGATAACTTATCTTGCCATCTCCTGTATAATTCAGAACACTGCTCTCATTAAGCACTTTTTTTCCAACAGCAAACCACTCTGCAATTTGCGGATTGGCATTAATCTGAGAAGCAACCTCCCTTACAAAATCTTCAGACTCCTCTGTTGTTATAACACCCAATTTCTCATATTTTTTTGCAATACGCTCAATATCATCGGCAATAACAATTTCGCTCATCATCTCGTGTTTTATCTTTCCGATAGAGAGCCTTGAGTGTTCATCAAAATACGATTCTCCTTTAAGCTTCAATCGTAATTTAGACTCAATGGGGGCAACATCATATTCCGAAATTTCCGCAACGCAACTAACCTCTTCATCACTTTGTTGAGGCAGATACATAGTTCCAAGTTCATATACATCTTCATCAAAAGAGGCTCTATTCTCTTTATCTTTAAACATCATTAACAAGGTCTTATACATAAACGAATTAATAGATGTTTGTTTTTTCAATGTATCCGTTTCCCCTTTTTTGGCATATATAATCAAATTGTCTTCTGCTCGAGTAAAAGCCACATATGCAATATTCAAATTATCTATAAGAGCCATAGCCTTCTCTTCTGTATAATTTTCGGCATATATCGATTTCAATAAACCCTTTGTTATCGGCAGCGGAAATCTCCACATCTCTTTTCCTTCTGCCATAGGAGCACCCCACATAATATTAAGCCCATCACCTAACGACCAATCACAGAACGGAATGAATACAGTTGGGAACTCCAATCCCTTTGACTTATGTATAGTGATTATTCTAATAGCATTATTTGTTTCTGGAGTTGAAATATATAATTTTTCAGAATGAGAATCCCACCAATCAAGAAATTCCGACAACGCACTTCCATTCTGAGCCATATATGACAAAATCTGATCTTGAAAAGCCTGTAAATACGGAATCTGGTCAACATCATTACGAGTATTTATCATCTCCGCAATACCCTCGCACATCTCATATAGCGATTTTGTAGAAAGCACATCAAGTCTCTCTTGGATATCATCAATCGAATTTTCTCTCATACGAGAGATAGTCTCCTCCAAAACCGTATCGGGCTGTGCAAATGAAGAAGATACAAGCTCATAATTCATCATCAACTTGCAAACATCGTTTTCGGGAGAATTAATATAGCGCATAATGGCAAGGATGGATTTTACCGCCTTTGAATTTTTAATTTTCAAAGCTTCATTTGATATGACATAAAATTTTTTATCTCCATCCTTTTGCTCCGACATAAGATATTGTGCAATCATCGAAGCCTCTTTGTTCCAACGAACCAAAATAGCTATTTTGCCCGCACTATAATTATTTTCCAGCATCCCCTGTATATCAGCATACAGTTTCTTTAAAATGCGCTCATTATACTCATCCCCATTAGATTCAAAACTCACCTTTACATATCCTGTGTTTTCAGCTTTTTTACTATTGAACTTCTGCTCGTTATCTCTATAAGCTGCGGTAAGTTTTTCCATTAATATTGGATTCTTCTCATCACGACTTCGCAAATTTTCAATTGCATATGTAAAAAATTTGTTATTGAACGCAACAACATTTGGAGCACTTCTCCAATTCACATCCATAGATAACGAAATAGCTCCATTTTTTACGAAAGACTCCTCGCTATTGGGCAAACCGTTAAGCATGCTCCAATCGGAATTTCTCCAACGATATATACTCTGTTTAACATCTCCCACAATAAGATTATGTCCACCCTTTGAGATACTTTCCTTTAAAAGCGGCTTAAAGTTTTGCCATTGCGAGTTAGAAGTATCCTGAAACTCGTCAATCATATAGTGGTGAATATTTACTCCTGTTTTCTCATATATGAAAGGAGTTTCTGTATTATTTATAATTCCGGACAACAAATTGGTAGTATCAGAAAGAAGCATAAGATTTCGCTCCTTTATTATATCCCTCAAGTGAGAATCAACATCACTTAAAATACCAAAAGAAAAGAGATTTTTTTTCAACGTCTCATATGTATAATATATCTTCTCTTTTGCTTCTATTAATTCCTTCAGTCTCTCAAAACAAGGAACCAATTTATCAAAACGCTCATGTGCATAAGCCGAAACTTTGTTTGTTCTATGTGGCCATTTTTCCCTATCGCTATCAAGTAGTGTTTTAGATGGAGAAGTATATGATTTATATTTTTTTGTAAAATACTTCAAATAAGAGGTCTTCTTGCCCGTCATCTCATCATCTTCAACCCCTTGTAAAATAGCACAGCCCTCACTAATGATACCTCTCCACTCCTCTTCAAACTCTGCCATCTCTTGAGTCATGGCTTTATTAAATGCCTCAATCTCTCCCTTCGTTGGCAAATGTGCACCTTTTGAATTACCATTCCACTCTTTATAATCCTCTTTAAAAAGCTCTTTCGCCAACCTTCTTATCTCAGTTTCTGCCGAGTTCCATTTGCTACCTTTCTCAATTTGATACATATCGTACACCAACAGCCATTCCCAAAGAGCATCATCCTTATCCCCATCCGATAGAGATAGATACATTCTATCTATAGCCTCTTTAGCCAATGAGTCCGAATCGAGCTCTACATTGTAGCCGCCCTGCGCTCCGATATCCCTCACAAAGGCACGCATGGTTCTTTGAAAAAATGTATCAATAGTTGAAACATTAAAACCTGTATAATCGTGCAAAAGAGTATAGAGAATCTCTTTTGAACGCTCCTGCAACTCTTGGTAATCTTTTACGCACTTCGATGCAATAAGTTCTTCGGCATATATCTTTGTATTGCTATCATCAACACCCATGGCAAGATTGTAAAGAGACTTAATGATTCGAGCTTTCATCTCACCTGTCGCCTTATTTGTAAAGGTTACCGCAAGAATATGTCTGTAAGTCTTATTTCTCTCTGAATACAATAAATCTGAAGTATTTTCTTTCGAGAAAAGCAACCACAAATAGTACAAAGTTAGAGTAAATGTTTTACCCGAACCTGCCGAAGCCTTGTATATAACCACAGGTGCATCTGTTACCAATTTCTTTTTTGAGTTTGAAGAAGCCATTTTAAGTACGATAGAATTATAATATTAAATCTTTTTAGCAGAGTTGTATCCCTCTTTCAAAAGAATAGGCAATACCTTATCTCGCAAATCTCCTTGCAATACAATTTCGCAATCTTTCACCGAACCACCTGTGCCAAGTTTGGTTTTAATAATTTTGGCAAGGGACGAAGCGCTATCTTCGTCATCAAAACCCGTAACAATTGTTACAGTCTTTCCCGAACGGTTTTTACGATCTATTGCAACACGCAATTTCATCTTTGCCTTCTCTGCAACAGCCTTCTCTTCTTTTACCTCTCTCTCAATATCTTCTGTTGAAATTGAGTATGCCTTACCAAGCAACTCTTTCCAATCGTTAGGAGTACTCATAAATTTTCCTTTTTAATCTTTTTACAAAAATAACAATTCTATACAATATACGTTAAGTCGGAGTTTTTTTATTTGAAATAAAATCCAATAATTCTGTTTCTTTAATCTTTTTTGGCTATTTGTATAAATCTGTTTCTCTATTTTTTTGTAATTTTGAGGCACTATTTAATCATATAGAATATAAGATAAAACAATGATTCTACCCGAACCTTCACTTCGCCGATTGCCCTGGTACTTGGCTCACGTTAAACTGCTAATGAATAGCGGCGTAGAGTTTGTATCGTCAACACAAATAGCATCGGCAACAAACGTAGACTCTTCACAGGTGGCAAAAGATTTGTCGCTATTGGATATTTCGGGGAAAACTCGTGTGGGATATGAAGTAAAATCGCTGGTTGAAGTATTGGAAGACTTTTTAGGTTTTACAAAATGTCACAAAGCCTGCATATTTGGAGTAGGTAGTTTGGGAGGTGCGTTGATGACAGACAGCGGTTTGGAACAATATGGTCTAAAACTTGTTGCCGGGTTTGACATTAGAGAGGAAATTATTGGCAAAGAGATAAACGGCATACCTATATACCATACAAACGATTTTAAAAAAGTTCAAGAGCGAGAAAATATGGTAATTGGCATTATTACCGTTCCTGTTGAGAAAGCCCAAGAGAGTGCCGAAGAGATGGCAAACGGAGGAATTGGGGCTCTTTGGAATTTTACCCCGTATAAAATAAAAGTTGACGAAAACGTTGTTGTTCAAGAGACTTCGCTATATGCCCATTTAGCTGTGATGTTTAACCGATTGAACGAGAAATAGAATAATTTATTAAAGAATAATTACCGAAATGAAGATATTTGCTGTTGGTTGGAACTACAACTCTCACAATAAAGAGATGGATAATACGTTAGTATTAAACGAACCTGTGATCTTTCTCAAACCTGAATCGTCTATTTTAAAGGACGGAAAACCATTTTTCTACCCCGATTGGTCATCGCAAATCGAGTATGAGGCAGAGATTGTGGTGCGCATTGACAGACTTGGAAAAAACATCCAATCCAAGTTTGCATACCGTTACTACAACTCATACACCATAGGCATCGACTTTACAGCCAGAGATTACCAAGCAAAGGCTCGTGCAAACGGCAATCCTTGGGATATAAGCAAAGGCTTTGACGGCTCGGCAGTTGTCGGAGAGTTCATCCCCACAAACGGAGAGAAATTAGGAGAAAAAGAGTTTTATCTGAATATAAACGGCAATGAGGTGCAAAGAGGAAATAGCAAAGATATGATTTTCTCTATTGACGATATTGTTGCATACGTAAGCAAATTCTACACTCTCAAAAAGGGAGATTTAATATACACAGGAACTCCTGCCGGTGTTGGAGGAGTTAAGATAGGCGACAGATTGGAAGGATTCATAGGTGAGGAGAAGTTACTCGATTTCTACGTCAGATAATCGAAGTAATAAACCATACACCTTTATAAAATGAGAATAAAACTTCTTAAACATATTGTAATTATTGTAGCGTTGATAACTACGCTACCCTTGTGGGCAACGACATCGTTGTGCAACAGATATGCGTCAACTTCAAAACTCGCATCAGGAAGATGGGTCAAAATTGAAATTGGAGCAAGTGGCATCTATCAAATACCATACTCAACCCTGCAAAGTATGGGATTTGACCCCACCAAAGTTAAGGTATATGGTTACGGAGGAAATATGCTTCCCGAAAAATTCTCGGAGCCATACATTGACGATCTACCTGAAATTCCCATTTTAAGAGATAAAAACAGAATCCTCTTTTACGGAGAGGGTACTGTAAAATGGACAAATAACGGAAGAACATTTTCTCACAAACAAAACCCCTACGCTACATCGTCGTACTATTTCATATCACAAAACGACAGCCCTAACGTAGCCATGGAAGAGATATCCGACAACATAGAAGCATATGCCTCAGAGACTACAACTTTTGACGAATATGCTCTACACGAACGTGAATTGTGCAATGTTGGCAACATGGGACGCAACCTATATGGCGAGGACTTTATGTTCAATACCATACAAACCTTTAACTTTAACACCACAGGAGTTGTTGGCGAGATAAACATGCAAATTGATTTTATAGCCAAAATGCAGACAAAGGGAACACTCCTCATCAAGCATAACGGTATAAATCTGACAAACGGAGAGAAAAACATCAATGCATTTACAAATGCCGACGATTGGTATTACACAGCAGCAAAACTCACCACAATAAATAAAACATTCACAGCAAGCGGAGCCGAAACAATTACTCTGCAATTTTCGGGAGACGAGGTAAAGGTTGCCCGTTTGGATTATATCCGTTTGCAAATGGTTCGAAAACTTATGCTCTATAACGGAGCTGTTAAGTTCAGGGTTTTGTCCGCGTCTAATAATTATATAAGATACAACCTGAATACAAGCGGTTATTCATCGGTACAGATTTGGGATATAACCGAAATGCACAACCCCAAAAAGGTATTAGCCACAGCAACAGATAATTCACTCACTTTTACCCCTCAAACATT
This sequence comes from Muribaculaceae bacterium, assembly GCA_017546805.1. Lineage (GTDB taxonomy): Bacteria > Bacteroidota > Bacteroidia > Bacteroidales > G3-4614 > Caccoplasma_A. The sequence continues at coordinate 38,546 of JAFYRT010000047.1, forward strand.
GGGTATTAGGGAGTACATCGCATTTGACACAAACAGTTCGTTTAACGAACCAACAATTGTCGAGGAGGTTGCAAACCAAAATCTCCACGGATTGGAACGTGCCGATTTGGTTATTATCTGCCCACAACAATTCTATCAACAAGCAAAAAGATTGGCAGAGTTCCACCGCGACCACGACCAACTCTCATCTATTATAGTAAGACCCGAGTTGATATACAACGAGTTTTCTTCAGGAAAACCCGACGCAACAGCATATCGCAGATTTATGAAGATGTTCTACGACCGTGCTGAATGTACGGGAGAGAAGGAGCTGTATCCTCGTTATCTGCTTCTTTTCGGAGACGGTTCATGCGACAATCGCCACATCACATCAGAGTGGCAAGGATATAAATACCCATTCCTATTAACATTTCAATCTGAAAGCAGTATTGATGAGAGAAGCTCGTATGTTACCGATGACTACTTCGCATTCTTAAAAGATAGCGATGGAGTGAATCTGCTTGCCGACAAACCCATGATAGGAGTTGGACGCTTCCCCGTTCGTACACTTTCAGAGGCCACCATAGCCGTGGACAAAGTGATATCTTACACAAACAACACCGATTACGGAATTTGGAAAAACAATCTATGTTTTGTGGCTGATGACGGAAACCACTCAGGGCACATGAAGTTGGCAGAAGAGTTGATAAAGATTGTACGCAAAAACAATCCCGAGTTCTTTGAGAACAAGGTATATATTGACGCATACAATAAAGAGGGAAGTTCAAGCGGAGGAACATATCCTGACGCAAAGAAAGATATGATGAGATTCTTTGAAAACGGACAGTTGATTGTAAACTATGCAGGACATGGAAGTACAACAAGCTGGACAAAAGAGAAACTACTCACCATACAGGATATCAAAAAGCTATATCTTGACAAACTACCGTTCTTCATCACCGCGACATGTGATTTCAGCCGTTTCGACGCACCAACAACGTCGGCAGGAGAAGAGATGTTCCTCAACAACAAAGGAGGAGGAGTAGGACTTATTTCTACCACTCGCGTTGTATATATGGACAAGAACGAAGCCTTTAACAAAGAACTTATTTCTCATATATTCTCACGCGATGACGAGGGCAAACGTTATCGTATGGGAGATGTTGTTAGAATGTCAAAAACTGCAGTTACCGAACACTACGGACAAGACCTTAATAAATTAAACTTTATTCTTCTTGCCGACCCTGCATTAAAACTTGCATTCCCGGAGTATCGCATAAAAATTACCGAAATCAACGGTATTCCTGTAACAGGCGACCCTGATGATATTATTCTAAAAGCACGTTCTCAAGCTACGTTCAAGGGTATTATCCTAACTCCATCTGGAGAGAAAGACGAAACATTTAACGGATACATACAACAACGTCTTTACGACTCAGAGAGAGAAATTACCACTCACGGAAACGACGAGGGAGGCGAACCTTATGTATTTAAAGTTAGAGACAGCAAACTATACGAAGGTAAAGATGAGGTCAAAAACGGAGAGTTTGAATTCTCGTTTAAACTCCCTAAAGAGCTAAACTATTCGAATGAGCCTGCACTTATGAACCTATACGCATATGATGCTTTTCAGAAAATAGAGGCACAAGGCTCGTCACAAGAGTTTGTGGTAAATGGCTACGATAACGAAGCAGAGATAGACGAAGATGGCCCTACAATAGAGTTTTTCTATCTAAACAACTCCGACTTCTCGTACGGAGCAACCATCAACGAAACTCCTGTGTTTATTGCTCAAGTATATGATAAATCGGGAATAAGCGTATCTGGAATAGGATTGGGACACGATATGACAATTAAAATTGACGACAATCCCAACATGGAATATGTGATAAACGACTACTTTACTCCTGTATCGGGAGACTTTGGAAGAGGTGATGTTATATATCAAATTCCTGAAATTCCTGAGGGGGAACACACTCTTACATTTAAAGTATGGGATACAGAAGGCAACTCTTCAGAAAAGAGAACATCTTTTGTTGTAAAGAGAGGTCTCGAACCAACCATATACCAACTTTACACAACTCAAAACCCGGTAAGAGAAGAGGCTAAATTCTATCTCAATCACGACCGTCCCAATATGATTATGCAGGTAACCATTGCTGTATACGATTTATGGGGCAAAGAGCTATGGAGAAGCGAGAGTGAAGGGAAATCGGATATGTGGAAAACCGAACCTGTAGTATGGGACTTAACAGATGCCTCGGGCAAGAGAGTACCTCCCGGCATATATATTTATAAGGCATATATATCTACAGAGAACAGCAAATCGGCAACCGATGCTAAAAAAATTGCCGTATTAGGGCAATAAAACAGATGTTTTAGAGTTTATTATATTGCAGAAATACAGTTTACAAACGCAACTAAATATTTAATATGAAATACAGAGTTATTATAATTACCATAATTTTATCGGCACTATGTGGTTCAACATATGCGCAAAAGAGCCAATTCAACCCAATTACAACAGGTGTAACCTCACTTAACATCGCCCCAGATGCGAGAGGAGGAGGTTTGGGAGATTTGGGTGTTGCTTCAGATCCTGATGTTAACTCACAATTCTGGAACCCTGCAAAATATGCTTTCACTGAGAGTCGTGGAGGATTGGCAGTCTCATACACTCCATGGTTGAGAAAATTGGTAAACGACATTAACCTTGCATACGTTGCCGGATATTGGAAATTTGGTCGTTATGGCAATGATCCTCAAGCACTAAGTGCCACATTGAGATACTTCTCGTTGGGTTCAATCCAAACAACCGATGAGGGTGGAAATGTTTTGAGTTCGGTAAATCCATACGAAATGGCATTAGACCTTGGATATTCTCGCAAACTTACCGGCAACTTCTCTATGGCTGTTGCTTTGCGTTTCATATACTCCGATTTAGGATACTCAACAGATGGCAGCAGTGATGTAAAAGGAGCTGCAGCTTTTGCTGCCGACATTGCCGGATACCAAACATTTTATCCTATAGTAGGTCGTAGCGAATGTCAATGGTCTTGGGGATTCAACATCTCGAACATAGGAACAAAAGTTTCGTACGACGGAGGAGCCAACAACGCATATCTTCCCGCAAATCTACGTTTGGGTACAACATTTAAATTCCCCGTTGCAGACTATCACACATTGGCTCTTAACTTGGATTTGAATAAACTTATGGTTCCCACAGCTCCTCGCCAACAAGACTATTTGGATGCCGAGGGCAACTACGACCAAAAGGCATATCAAGAGGCAACAGAAGATTACAACAACATGTCTTCTTTCAAAGGAATATTCAAATCGTTTAGCGATGCTCCCGGAGGATTCAAAGAGGAGTTGCAAGAGATTCAAGTATCTACAGGTTTGGAATACTCTTACAACCAACAATTCTTTGCCCGCGTGGGTTACTACTACGAAAACAAATATAAAGGAAACCGCCAATACCTCACATTCGGAGCAGGATTCTCACTAAGCGTATTCACTCTTGATGCTGCATACGTACTTGCAACAGCACAAAGCAGTCCTTTGGACCAAACATTACGCTTTACTCTCGGATTTGATATGGCAGGGCTTAAAGACCTTGTTGGAGGAGGCAGACGAAGAAGATAAACTCATAAGGTATGAAGATAAGAGTTGGGTTAGGCTACGATGTTCATCGTCTTGTTGAAGGCAGAGAACTATGGTTGGGTGGAGTAAAGATTGAGCATACCATGGGACTCGATGGTCACTCTGATGCAGACGTTGCAATTCATGCGCTATGCGATGCAATATTGGGAGCAGCCGCACTCCGCGACATAGGCTACCACTTTCCTCCAAGCGACAATAAGTTTAAAGGAATAGATAGCAAACTCCTTTTGGCTGAGGTGATAAAGATATTAAAAGGCAAGGGCTATAAAGTGGGAAATGCAGACATAACAATATGTGCCGAACGTCCAAAGATAAACCCTCACATACCATCCATGATAAAAGTTCTTGCCCCAATAATGGAGGTTGAGGAGGATGAAGTATCAATAAAAGCCACCACTACCGAAAAACTTGGTTTTGTCGGCAAAGAAGAGGGTATCGCTGCTCACGCAGTAGTTCTTATTGAAAAGATATAGATTATGAAAACAAAAAACATATTTAATGCGCTATTGTCTTTGACAATAGCCTTTTTTGCATTTACACTTGTAGGTTGCCAAACAAAAGAGAACGAGGCAAAAGTAAAGAACATAATAATGCTTATTGGCGACGGAATGGGACCGACACACATTCCTTCCCTTATGCTTGAGGAGCAATATGTCCCTACTAACTTTCAACGTGCCAAACGAGCAGCTTTTGTAACAACTTATTCAAGCAACAATCGTGTAACCGACTCTGCTGCCGCAGGAACAGCCCTTGCATGCGGAGAGAAGACAAACAACAGCGTTATAGGCTTGAACGCACAAGGCGACACCATATACTCAAACCTAACACTTGCCAAAAGTTTAGGCTTGGCAACTGCATTAGTTGTAAGCTGCGATATTACCCATGCTACTCCTGCTGCATTTTATGCTCATGCCACTCACCGAGAGGAGAGAGAGTCTATTGCAACATGGTTACCTAAATCGGGAGCAGATGTTATATTTGGCGGAGGATTAAGTGCATTCACTCAACGTAGCGACAATGCCAACCTGATGGAAGAATTTAGCAACAATAACTACATTATAGCATCTACAATAAATGAGATTGATTCTATTAAAGAGGGCAAAGTTATAGGATTATTTGCAGAGAAGCACCTACCAAGCATGATAAACGGGCGAGATGATGCACTACCAAAGGCCACAGCAAAAGCATTGGAGATATTGACAAATAACTGCAAAGAAAAAGGTTGCGGATTTTTTATGATGGTAGAGGGTTCGCAAATAGACTTTGAATCGCACGCCAACAATGCAAAAGGCATATATGCCGAAATGAAAGATTTTGACGCAGTTGTAGGCATTGCATTTGATTATGCCGACACCCATCCTGGAACTCTCGTAGTTGTATGTGCCGACCACGATACAGGAGGCATGTCAATACCCTCTTGCAAAACCGATTTCACTCTTGGCGAAAGTGGTGTTGAATATAACTTCGGCAGTACAAGCCACACTGCTACAATGACCCCTGCCCTATTCTACGGCACAGGCGCCGACAGTTTTGGTGCAATTATTGACAACACCGATATCGCTAAAAAAATCAGAGAACTGTTAGATAAAAACTAATATTGCTGACAAACAAAAAATAACCGCCAATAGAAATTCCTATCGGCGGTTATTTTTTATTGCTGTCCGATAAAAATCAAAAAGAGAAATAAAGACGTATTTGAGTCAGAGTAATATTAAAAAATTAATCGCACCATTATAAAACAGAGTGAAAGCCCTGAAGTTTGCAGAAATAGGGCGAGGACTGTTTGAG
>JAFYRT010000048.1 GCA_017546805.1 Muribaculaceae bacterium
CTCAAACAGTCCTCGCCCTATTTCTGCAAACTTCAGGGCTTTCACTCTGTTTTATAATGGTGCGATTAATTTTTTAATATTACTCTGACTCAAATACGTCTTTATTTCTCTTTTTGATTTTTATCGGACAGCAATAAAAAACAAACAACTAACAACTAAAAACCGACAATAGCTTCTTAAAAATGTGAAATTTTATACTTACCTTTGCACTATTATTAGAAACCATTCATAATTCAATTAATACTAACAAAGCCACGAGTAAGTGAATACAATGTTAAACTTGTTTGAACATTGTTGAGCGAAAGTGGGTTCAACGAGCGAATGCTCGTTAACTAACAACTGCCGAAGGTTCATGCAAAAGATTGGAGTTTTTTGTTCGTCGTACGAGGATATAGACCAAGCGTTTTTTGATGATGCGCTTGTTTTGGCTAAATGGATTGGCTCTAATAAAAAGGAGTTGGTTTATGGTGGCTCAAACAGGGGTATGATGCGTGTTATTGCCTCGGAAGTGAAAGAGAGTGGCGGTGTAGTTACCGGGGTAATTCCTCAAACCATTATTGATATGGGGCTTGCTTTTCCAAAGCTCGACAATATGATTGTTACATCATCGTTAAGCGAACGAAAAGATTTGCTAATTTCAAATTCTGATATTATAATTGCAATGCCGGGTGGATTTGGTACTCTTGACGAGGCTTTCACCACCATTGCACAACGTAAATTGAAGTATCATAATAAGGAGCTTGTTTTTTGCAACACTAACGGCATTTTTGATGAGATGATTGCTTGTCTCGACAAACTTTCTGCCACTGGTTTTGCTCCTGCTTCTTACAAAAAATATTATAAAGTTTTTAATTCGGCACAAGAGTGTGTTGAGTATTTAGAGAGTTTTTAGTTTTCGGCTTCGCCGCCCCTTTGGGGTAGTTGGTAGTTGAGAAACATTTGTTTGTTAATTGGGAATTAGTGCGGCACTTTGTACCAATTAGAAATTTAATTTCTAATTAATAAAGAGATTATGAAAAAAGAAGATATAAAACAATTGCTTCAGAACGAAGCGCAAGCGGTATTGAATATACCTGTTACTGATAATTTTGAAAAAGCTATAAATTTAATTGTTGAGCAAGTGAACCAAAAGGGTGGTAAACTTGTTACGAGTGGTATGGGTAAGGCTGGACAGATTGCAATGAATATTGCTACTACGTTCTGCTCAACAGGTACTCCTGCCATTTTCTTACACCCCAGCGAGGCTCAACATGGCGACCTTGGCGTTATTCAAGAGAACGATGTTATGTTGGTTATTTCAAACTCGGGTAAAACTCGCGAGATTTTGGAATTGTTGATTTTGGCTTCGCGCCTACGTCCCGAATTGAAATATATTGTTATTACGGGTAATAACGAGGGTGAGTTGGCTAAACGTGCCGATGTGTGTTTATACACCGGAAATCCTGCCGAGGTGTGTCCTTTGGGATTGACTCCTACAACTTCAACAACTATGATGACTGTTATTGGTGATATTTTGGTTGTTGGTACAATGAAGGCTATTGCTTTTACTAAAGATAAATATGCTCTACGTCACCATGGGGGATATTTAGGTGTGTTGTCGCGTGGCGAGGAGGAACAAAAATAGTTTATAATTCTTATTAGCCTAATTAGACCAATTAGTCTAATTGGCCTAATAACTTACAGATACAGCACGCTGTGTCCCTACTCAACAAAAACGATGCAAAAGGTTATTGGTATAGGCGAAACGGTTTACGACATTGTGTTTAAAAACGGTGTCCCTACTAAAGGTGTGCCAGGTGGTAGCGTTTTTAATGCTATGATTACGCTTGGTCGTTTGGGTGTTCCTGCTCACTTTATTTCGGAGGTGGGTAACGATGCTGTTGGTAAGAGCATTGTGGAGTTTATGAAGGAGAATGGACTCGACACCAAGAGTGTTGATATGTTTTGCGATGGACAGACTGCTTTGTCGTTGGCTTTCCTTAACGAGAATAACGATGCTCAATATACCTTTTACACCAACTATCCCGACACTCGTTTGAGCGTTGTGTGGCCAAGAATTGATCCTAATGATGTTTTCTTGTTGGGTTCGTTTTATGCTCTTAACCCCGATATTCGCCCAAAGGTTTTGGAGTTTTTGGAGTATGCTCGCGAACGTGAGTCGATTATTTACTACGATCCCAACTTCCGTAAGGCTCATGCAGATAAGGCTATTCAAATGATGCCTTCGTTGTTGGAGAACTTCGAGTATGCCGACATTGTGCGTGGTTCGAGCGAAGATTTCTTCTATCTTTTCAACGAACGCGATGCCGAAAAGATTTATCGCGATAGAATTAAATTTTACTGTCCCATATTTATCTACACTGCCGCTGCCGATGGCGTGGAGCTTTTTACTCCGCAGGGACATCGTCACTACGATAGTGCAAAGATTACCCCCGTAAGTACTATTGGTGCAGGCGACAACTTTAATGCCGGTGTTATATACGGCATTATAAAAGAGGGTGTCTCTCGTAGTGAGCTCACTTCTCTTCCTTTAGAACGCTGGGACAAAATTATTGCATACGCCCTCGACTTCTCTACTCAAGTGTGCATGTCGTATGAGAATTACATTTCTTTATAGTTGTTAGTGAATAAGCTAACAACTAACAACTAACAACTAACAGCTAACAACTATCTTTTTACAAAAATTTGCAAACACGCTTTGCTTTTCACATATAACAACAATTTACAAATATTTTTATAGATATATGGCTTGTTGCATGTGTTTGTAGTTTATTGATATGTAATATATTTGCAAGACCATATAATGTGCCTTTATGGTATAAATGTTTCGGAAATATATAACGTATAATATAGATGTTAAAAAGATACTTCTTTTCGGGTGTTATAACGATAATTACACTCTTTTTGTTATCTGCTTGTTTTCCTCATGTTCACGATTCAAATGTGTCGTGCGACATAACCATCGACAAGGAATATATAATCAAGTGGGATGTTTTTCCTAAAGCGGTGGGCGATGTGAAGATATACATATCGGATAATCCCGAAACTTTTAATACGCGACATCCTGTTGCCGTGGTTGATGCTGCGGATGGTGTTGCATTTTTGCCTACTCCGGACCCTCTTAAACGTCACTATTTTTTGTTGGACTTCAATGGCTGTTTTTCTCGCATTGTTGCCGCTCGTGCATCGTTTGTTCAGAGTGCCTACGATTTTCGCGATTTAGGTGGATATTCGGGGGTGAACAACAAAAAAACCAAGTGGGGCATGATTTACAGAACGGGTACTCTTGATACTCTCTCTGAGGTTGATAAACAGCGTATTATAAATATTGCTCCGAAAACCATAATTGAGTATCGCGATAGAGAGGAGTGTGCTTACTCTCCAACCGAACTTGATGTGGAGAATGTGGTGTATATGCCATACACAAATTTTAATGTGGATTCTATCATAAACAAGGTATATAGCGGAGATTTTAGTCGCGACGAGGCTCGCATTGTTATGAACGAGTATTACTTCTCGATGATTGACGGCAGGGCTAAACAGACTTACATCAATCTTTTTAATATTCTTACGGATGAGAGGAATTATCCTATAATATTGTCATCGCCCTATGGTAAGGGTTTCAACGATATGGCTTCGCTATTTATCCTTGCTTCTCTTGGAGTGTCGAATGACGAGATATACGAAGACTATACTTGGGCTAACAAATACTTCTGTAAAACTCGTATTATTCAAAAAATATCGCATCTTCCTACCGATGTTCGTGAGGCTGTGGCTTCGATAATGCACAACAACCACAGAGATATGTCTAATGTGGTAAATACTATGTTGAATTGCTACGAATCTATCGATAAATATCTGATTGATAGTCTCGAACTAACTCTCGATAAACGCAGAGAAATACATCGTCTGCTTTTGGTTGATGAAGGACAGTTGTAGTTTTAGGCACTTTGTGCCAATTTTGCGATTAAGCGAGAGCAATGCCAAATGAGGATTACTCTCGCTTACTTGCATAATTTCTAATTCCTCATTAAGAAACATTCGTTTCTTGATTATGCATACGCTCGGCATAGTTTATGTAAACATAGCTCTGCTCTCGCTTAATCTCTAATTAAGAAACATCCGTTTCTTGATTATGCTCACGTTCGGCAAAATTCAAGTAAACTTGTTTTGCTCTCACTTACCCGCATAATTCCTAATTATTAAAAACTCCTGCCCTAAAACTGCAAATAATTCTTTTTTTTATTGTAAATTTGTAGATTGTATTAGTGTGCGGTTTTGCCACAATTGGGTATTGGTTTGTTGCTTTGAAACAATTAGTTCGCATCTTTGTCGCAAAATTCCTAATTCAAAAAAAAGCATTTCTAATTCCTAATTTCTAATTCCTAATTAAGTATAGGATGATTATTACGTCAATAGTTAGGCCTTTTTTTCAGAAACGAATGACTGAAATGAATTCGTTTGTGAATAATGGTGAGTATATTCAAAAAAAGGTACTTGCCTCTTTAACAACTGCGGCTAAAGATACCGAGATAGGCAGAAAATTTGGTTTCTCGGAAATTGGTGATAACTATCGCATCTTTACCGAGCGTGTGCCTGTGGTCGATTATGAGGGCATTAAGCCCTATGTCGAGCGTATGTTGGCGGGTGAACAGAATCTTATCTGGAACTCGGATATAGAATGGTTTGCAAAGTCGTCGGGGACAACCAACGATAAGAGTAAATTTATTCCCGTATCGAGCGAAGCTCGTAAGGAGTGTCATTACAAGGGAGGTAGTTCGTGTGTTGCTTCATATTTGAATCTTAACCCCGATAGCCGACTTTTCGACGGTAAGGCTCTTATCCTTGGCGGAAGTCATGCAATAGACTCTTATGGCGGGCGTTGTCGTTGTGGCGACCTCTCGGCAATTCTAATTCAGAATATGCCTCAGTTGGCAAACTATATGAGAGTGCCTTCTAAAGCGATAGCTTTGATGTCGGAGTGGGAGAGTAAGCTCGAAAGAATTGCTGCCACCACCGTAAACGAGAATGTTACAAGCCTTTCGGGTGTGCCTTCGTGGTTTATGGTGCTTATCAAAAAGATGTTGCATGACAATGGTAAGCAATATCTTACTGATATTTGGCCTAATTTGGAGTTGTTCTTTCATGGCGGAATAAGTTTTGCTCCTTATCGCGAGCAGTATAAACGTCTTATCCCTTCGGAAAGGATGTTCTATATCGAAACTTATAATGCTTCGGAGGGCTTCTTTGCTGTGCAGACTTCGCTCGACGAGCAGTCGATGTTGTTGCTAATTGATTTGGGTATATTCTTTGAGTTTATACCATTGTCCGAAATGGATAGCGACAATCCAAAAGTGTTGCCCTATTGGGAGGTTGAAAAGGGAGAGAACTATGCTCTCGTTATAACAACCAATAGTGGATTGTGGCGATATATAATTGGCGACACAGTAAAGATTGAGAGTGTAAACCCTGTTAAGATTACAATATCGGGGCGTGTAAAACACTTTATCAACGCTTTTGGCGAGGAGCTTATGGTTGACAATGCCGAAAAGGCTTTGGCAAAAACCTGTAGAGAGACAGGTGCTGTGATATCGAACTATACGGCTGCTCCCGTTTTTATGAGCGAGGGTAGCAGAGGTCGTCACCAATGGCTGATTGAGTTTGATAGCTTGCCTGTTTCGCTTGAGGAGTTTGCGAATATTTTAGATGCTTCGTTGCAAGAGATTAACTCCGATTACGAAGCTAAACGTTACAAGGGGATTGCTCTTGACCGTTTGGAGATTGTTGCTGCCCGACGTGGATTGTTTGAAGATTGGTTGAGAGCCAAGGGTAAGCTCGGAGGACAACATAAAGTGCCTCGATTGAGCAACAATAGAACTTATATTGATGATATGTTGAAATTAAATAAATAAAAAAATATATACCATGAAAAAGAATTTTAAAAGAACACTTGTTACCACTGCGTTGCCTTACGCTAACGGACCTGTTCACATAGGACACTTGGCAGGAGTATATGTGCCTGCAGATATCTATACTCGTTACCTACGTCTAAAGGGCGAAGATGTAATACTTATCGGAGGTTCTGACGAGCATGGAGTACCCATTACAATTAAAGCTCGTAACGAGGGTGTAACTCCTCAAGATATTGTTGACCGTTACCACGGAATAATTAAAAAATCGTTCGAGGAGTTTGGTATCTCATTCGATATCTATTCACGCACAACATCAAAAATACATCACCAAACAGCATCGGATTTCTTCCGTAAACTTTACGATGAGGGTAAATTCATTGAGAAAACTTCTGCTCAATACTACGACGAGGAGGCAGGACAATTCCTTGCCGACCGTTACATTACAGGAACTTGTCCTCACTGTAAAAACGAAAATGCTTATGGCGACCAATGCGAGGCATGTGGTACAAGCCTTAATGCAACAGACCTTATCAATCCAAAATCAACAATCAGCGGAAGCGTTCCTGTTTTAAAAGATACAAAACATTGGTATTTACCTCTTGACCAACACGAACCATTCCTTCGTGAGTGGATTTTGGAGGGACACAAAGAGTGGAAAACAAACGTTTACGGACAATGTAAATCGTGGTTGGATATGGGATTGCAACCTCGTGCCGTAAGCCGCGACATAGATTGGGGTGTACCTGTTCCTGTTGAGGGTGCAGAGGGTAAAGTTCTTTATGTTTGGTTCGATGCTCCTATCGGATACATCTCAAACACTAAAGAGTTGTTGCCCGATACTTGGGAGTTGTATTGGAAAGATAAAGAGACTAAACTTGTTCACTTTATCGGAAAAGATAACATTGTTTTCCACTGTATCGTATTCCCTGCAATGCTTAAGGCTGAGGGTAGCTACATATTGCCCGAGAATGTTCCTGCAAATGAGTTCTTGAATCTTGAGGGAGATAAAATCTCAACATCACGAAATTGGGCTGTGTGGTTGCACGAATATTTGGTTGACTTCCCCGGAAAACAAGACGTGTTGCGTTATGTGTTGACAGCAAATGCTCCTGAGACTAAAGATAACGACTTTACTTGGCGCGACTTCCAAGCTCGCAACAACAACGAGTTGGTTGCAATTCTTGGTAACTTCATCAATCGCAGCATTGTGCTTACTCACAAATATTTCGAGGGTAAAGTGCCTGTTGCAGGTGAACTGACTGAGTACGATAACACTACAATAGCAGAGTTTGCATCGGTTAAAGACGAAATAGAGAAATTGCTTCAAAACTATCGCTTCCGCGATGCTTTGAAAGAGGCTATGAACTTGGCTCGTATCGGTAATAAATATCTTGCAGATACTGAGCCATGGAAACTTGCTAAAACCGATATGGAGCGTGTGGCTACAATTATGAACGTGGCATTGCAAATATCTGCAAACCTTGCAATTGCATTTGAACCATTCTTGCCATTCTCGGCTGCTAAATTGCGTGGTATGTTGAATATGACAGAGTGCGATTGGAACCGTTTGGGCGAGATGAACATCCTTGCAACAGGTGCAGAAATTAATGCTCCCGAACTATTGTTCGAGAAGATTGAGGATGCAGAAATTGAGGCGCAAATTCAACGCCTTCAAGATACAAAGGTTGCCAACGAATTGAAAAACAAAAAGGCAAATCCAATAGCAGAGAACATCGATTTTGAGGACTTCTTGAAATTGGATATTCGCGTAGGTACAGTATTGGAGTGTACAAAAGTTCCTAAAGCCGACAAACTTTTGATGTTCAAAATTGATGACGGTTTGGGTGGAAGAACAATTGTTTCGGGTATTGCAAAACACTATGCTCCCGAGGAGTTGGTTGGAAAACAAGTATGCTTTATCGCAAACTTGGCACCTCGTAAAATCAAAGGAATCGAGTCGCAAGGTATGATTCTTTCTGCCGAAGACTTCGATGGCAAATTGGTTGTGACAACAACACAAAAAGAGGTAGCTCCTGGTAGCGAAGTTAAGTAGTTCTTTGAATTAGGAATTAGTACGTGGCTTCGCCACAATTAGGAATTAGAAATTAAAAAACATTCCTCATTCCTCATTAAGAAACATTCGTTTCTTGATTATGCATACGCTCGGCATAGTTTATGTAAACATAACTCTGCTCTCGCTTACTTGCATAATTCCTCATTCCTAATTAAATAAAAATGGACTTAAAACAGAGAACAGAGAAGGCACTGATTTGGAGTTTCGTGGATAAATTCGGACAACAAATTATATATTTTGTTTCCGGAATTATCCTCGCCAATCTCCTTATGCCTGGCGACTATGGTAAAATAGGAGTGTTGACAATATTCATAGTGTTGTCAAACATATTGATAGATAGTGGTTTCAGTTCGGCTCTTATAAGAAAAAAAGGAGCAACCGACAGCGACTACTCAACAATATTCTATTTTAATCTTATCATATCGCTTGTTTTCTATTTTGTACTCTATTTCTCTGCTGTATTTATAGCGTCATACTTCGATATTCCCGATTTGGTGGGCATATCGCGAGTGCTGTTTCTCTCAATAATATTCAATTCGTTGGGATTGATTCAGCAAACCCGAATGTTCAAAGAGATTCGCTTTACCGAATATGCCCGAATAAACATTGTGGCACTCACCCTTTCGTCGGTATCGGCAATATGGTTGGCTGCAAACGGAGGCGGAGTATGGGCTTTGGTTGTGCAAACACTTGGGCTGTCGGTGCTTAAAACAATTCTTTTATGGGTGTATGGCAGATGGTATCCCAAGTTGATTTTTTCATTGGCATCTATCCGAGAGTTTTTGAGTTACAGTGCAAACCTCTTGGGTACAGGAGTGCTGAACGCAGTATTTAATAACATCTATCCGCTGATAATAGCAAAATCATTCTCAACAGCAACCGTAGGATTTTACACACAAGCACAAAAACTACAAGATATACCTTCGGCTCTAATTGCCAATATCTTTCGCAGTGTGGCATTTCCTGTGTTATCATCAATCAACGATGATAAGCCTCGTTTGTTGAGAGTCTTTGGTAAGTATATTCGCACAACAGCATTCTTTATCTTTCCTGTAATGATGATGCTGATTGTAGTGGCTCATCCTTTGATAATTTCGTTGATAACCGACAAGTGGATAAACTCAGTGCCAATGCTTCAAGTGTTGTCGTTGGCAGGAATGTTCTCTCCCTTTATAATTTTGTATTACGACCTCTTTAATACCGAGGGTAGAAGCGATATAAACTTCAAACTTGAGATAGCAAAAAAAATATTTCTGATAGGAGCAATAGCCATAGCACTTTACTTTGGAAACTCAATAATGAGTCTGATATGCGTGTGGGTGGCATACACATTGCTATCGTTAATAACCACGGCAATCGTCTCATCGCGAGTAGCGGGATACAAAGTAATATCATTCGTAAAAGATATAACACCATACTTTTTGGTGGCTCTATCTTCGGCAATAATATCACTAATGCCATACTTGCTTTTTACAAACAGTTGGGTGTTGCTAATATCTTCTGTTCTAACATTCGGAGTGTCGTACATCGCCATTGTGGCACTCTTTAAAATGGAGATATGGTTAGAGTGTCTATCATTGGCAAAGCGTAAATTAGGAATAATAAAATAACATGATTGCTCCAATAATACTTTTCACTTACCGCAGGGCTGCACACACAAGACGTTGTGTGGAGTCTATAAAAAGGTCGCCATTGGCAGTGGAGAGCCAACTATATATCTTCTCCGATGCTCCCAAAGGAGATGCCGATCTTGCCGATGTGCAGGATGTGAGAAGCTACCTAAAAACAATAACAGGCTTTAAGAGTGTAGTTATTGAGGAAGCAACAGAGAACCGAGGACTTGCCAACAGTGTAATATATGGAGTGGGTAAAGTTCTTGACGAGCATGGCAGAGCAATAGTGCTGGAAGATGATTTGGTGTTGTCGCCAAATTTCCTTTCGTATATGAACGAGGCTCTTGAAATGTATAAAGACGAGGAGAATGTAATAAACATAAACTCTCATGTGTTGTCATCGCCAATGACATTCAGCGAAAACTTTCTTATAAGTTTTGCCAACAGTTGGGGTTGGGCAACATGGAAACGAGGTTGGGCATATTTCGAACCCGATGCAAAAACGCTCCTTGCAAAAATCAAGGAGCAAGGCAGAGAACGCGAATTTGATATGGGTTACCACTTCACCCGCATGTTGCGCGAGCAGTGCGAAGGAAAGATAAACTCTTGGGCGATACGTTGGAATGCATCGTTGTTTGTAAATCGTAAACTGTCGTTGAACGCAGGGCGTCCATTGGTGGTAAATGGAGGGTTTGGGGTTGGAGCAACACACTGTAATACACCCGATTTGTTCTCGGTAAAATTATATACAGGAGAGATACATCCCCAAAAGATAACCCCTGTCGAGGAGGATAAAAAAATGCGTCATAAATTGCGCATAACATATATGCTACGCACCTCATATACAAATAAATTGAGAGTGCTTTTACTCACTAAACTAAAAGAACTTTTCCAATGAAAGTGGCATTGATAAATACCAAACAGAGTGGAGGAGGAGCTGCCGTTGCGGCATGCCGTCTACACAAAGCACTCCGCGAGGAGGGTGTCGATGCAACCCTTGTTGTGGCAGAAGGAGAAGGCGGAGAGGCAGTTGAGGTAGTCTCTAAAACTCCAAGGGGTAAAATATTGCATAAACTCAATTTTATAAAAGAACGTTTTGGTATATGGGTGGCAAATGGCTTTTCTCGTAAAAACCTCTTTACCGTATCAACAGCCGATAGTGGAACAGACATAACAAAACTTCGGGCGGTAAAAGATGCAGATGTGATTCACCTGCATTGGGTAAATCAAGGAATGTTATCGCTAAAGAATATCGAGCAGTTGGTAGCAACAGGCAAACCCGTAGTCATAACACCTCACGATATGTGGTATGCAACAAGCATTTGCCACCATGCAGGCGAGTGCAACAAATATACAACAGGGTGTAACAACTGTCCATGTTTAGAAAAACCATCCGATAACGACCTTTCGGCAAAGGTGTGGCGAGCAAAAGAAAACCTATACAAAAAAGGAGTGACATTTGTAGCCATAAGTCAATGGTTGGCAGAGCGATTAGAACGAAGCGCATTGACATCGGGTGTGGCGTATCGCCAAATATGTAATGCAATAGATACCAACTACTTCTGTATACAGGATAAAGCCGAGAGTAGAGCAAAATTACAGATATCTGAGAACGAAAAAGTTCTTGTTTTTGGCGCAGCAAAACTTAACGACCCCATAAAAGGAGCAGATATGCTATTCTCAGCAATAGAGATGAGTGGAATAAAAGACGAATTGCTATTGCTTCTTTTCGGTTCAATAAAAAATGACGATGAGTTTCTTGCTCGCATACCGTGCCGATATAAATATGTAGGCTCAGTAACAGATAAAGATAAATTGGCAAACCTCTATTCTGCAGCCGATATGGTAGTAGTGCCATCGCATTACGAAACACTACCCTTTGTAATAGCCGAAGCAATGGCATGCGGAACACCGGCACTCGCATTCGACAGCGCAGGACAAACAACTCTAATAGACCACAAAGAGAACGGATATCTTGCACACTATCCAAAGGTAGAAGATTTTGCCGAAGGCATAAAATGGCTTTTGCAAAATGCCGATGAGGATATGCGTAAGCGTGCAAACGAGAAGATAAATAGAATAATGTCGCCCCAAACAGTGGCATTACAACACAAAGAGTTATACGAATCACTACTAAAAAAACAGTAATGTCAACACCCGTAATATCAATAATAACAGTATGCTACAATGCATCGCATGAGATTGAAGCCACCCTTAAAAGCATAAAGGAGCAGAGTTTCAAAGGCTACGAGTATATTATTATTGATGGAGCCTCAAAAGACAATACACTTGAGGTAATAACTCAAAGCGGAGTAGAACCAACCCATTTGATAAGCGAACGAGACAAAGGAATATACGATGCCATGAACAAAGGTCTCGCCCTGGCAAAAGGAGAATATCTTATGTTTTTGAATGCAGGAGATTCTCTATATTCGCCTCAAACATTGCAGACAATAGCAGATGTGGCAGAGCAGGAAAATCCAGATGTGATATATGGCGATACAGCAATAGTAGATACCGAGAGAAATTACCTGCGTCCTCGAAAACTACGTCCACCCAAAACACTCACTCGCAACAGCTTTAAAAACGGAATGTTGGTGTGTCATCAAGCCTTTCTGCCAAAACGAGAGTTGGCAATGCCATATGATACCAAGTATCGTTTCTCTGCCGACTTTGATTGGTGTGTTAAAATACTCTCTGTCTCAGAAAAATGCACACAAATAGATTCGTTCATAGTAAACTATTTGGAGGAGGGAGCAACAACACGCAATCATATAAAATCTTTGAAAGAACGTTTCCGTATAATGACAATTTATTACGGATTGTTTATAACAATTTTTAAACATATTTGCTTTTTGTTCAGATAATTTGTACCTTTGAGCCTTTCAGTACAAATTATAAGAATAAAGTCTGTGAAACAAATAACAAAATACATATTACTTCAGTTTTTACTCCTGCTCTCTGTGTCTCTATTGGCACAAGATAAAATATCGGTAGAGAGTTTTGAATTGTTACCACAAGATTTAACCGCCAATATAGAGGGAACAAGTCGTTTCGATCCTAATACCCGAAAAAATGCAGCACTTATAAAGATAGAGACAACCCAAAAAGGCTTTGTCTTTGAAGGTGGATCGTTGGGATTTGTCGGTGACCCTGAGTATAAGACAGGAGAGATATGGCTCTATGTCCCGGATGGTGCAAAAAAAATAACTCTTAAACACGAAACATTGGGAGTACTTCGCAATCACTATTATGGAGTTCCTATACAATCGGGTAAAACCTACCTGATGAAGTTGAGTACTGCAGAGGTAATAACAACGAGTCACGACTACGAACATATGAAAGATATCGAAGTCACAGTCATCCCTGCTAATGCTCAATTATTTATAAATGGAGGAGTGGAGAAATTAAATAATGGAAAAATCTCCAAAACTCTCTCTCTTGGAACACATACATATCGAGCATCGGCATTGAATTACCACACTCAGAGTGGAAAATTTGAGATAACCGATTCGGTTCAATCACCAAAACTTTCGATAATTTTAAAACCTGCATTTGGATATTTGAACGTAAACGGCTCGCCCGAGACAGATGGAGGAGAGTTATATATCGACGGACAGAGAGTTGGTAAACTACCTATGTCTCAACAAATACTCAAAAGCGGTAAGCACAA
The DNA here is from genome assembly GCA_017546805.1 of Muribaculaceae bacterium. Classification (GTDB taxonomy): domain Bacteria; phylum Bacteroidota; class Bacteroidia; order Bacteroidales; family G3-4614; genus Caccoplasma_A. Next base: position 13,273 of record JAFYRT010000048.1, read on the forward strand.
AGTAGAGGTTTTTAAGAAGCTATATCATACGTATGTCGAGGAGATTGAGATGAAAGATAGTGTAACAATCTCTTTAATGCCCACATTAGAGCCAAACTGTGCCGAGTATGAATTCTTGGTGGTGGGAGACAATAATGCTCAAATTTTTGATAATGGCGAACTGTTGGGAGCAGGATATTGGAGTGGAAAGCTCGAAGCAGGCGAACACACCATCGAGGCAAGGAAGATAAGTCACTCCCCCTCAGTAAAAAAAATAGTAGTAGAGAAAGATGTAAACCAAAGAGTTGTATTATCACGACCAGAACCAATAACCGGAACTCTCGAAATAAAAACCGTGCCGAGTAACGCAAAGGTATATATCGATGGCAGTGTAATAGAATCAGGAAGAACAGATTATATCAACAGCCAGCTTTTGATAGGACCTCATCGTGTAAAATTGGTATTGCCGGGACATAAACCCGAGGAGTTTGACGTTGAGATAGAAGAGGGAAAACCTGTACGAAAAAGTCTTATTCTAACCGATTATTGCGATGCGACAATCAACTCCGAACCCAATGCAAACATCTATATAGATGGAATATATATGGGTAAAACACCATATAAAATAAAAAACAGAGTAGCAGGAAACTATAAAGTAGAGATATCAGCTCATGGTTATACCACATACTCAAAAACATTGCATTTAGATGGAACGACAGAGGATATGACAATAAAATTGCGTCGTAATTATGTCCGTCCAAGCGAGTTCTATATGCAGGTGGGAGGAAATTATGGAGGTATAATCGGAATAAATGCAGGTCTTGGAGGGCACATCAATAATGTGAACATGGAGGCAAATTTTGTTTTAGGATTTATCGAAAGCGACAAAATTTATTGGACCAACACAATTTACGAATCAATTCCGTATGTAGCAACATATAAACCATTGGGAGGTAATTTTAAATTGGGATACGGTTTTAGACTTCATCGTCGTATCAGAACAACCCTACAAGTTGGTACTCAATATATACTCTTAATGGAGAGTGTCGAGAATTCATATAATGACAATTATTACAGTGATATGAAAATTGCAAACGGAGCCTACACAATGGGCTTGACATTTGGTGCGCGATTAAATTTTGTATTGGCACCGTGGCTTGGATTATCTATCACTCCGGAGTATATACTCCCAGTATATAAATCGCCAGGATTTGAGGTGCTGTCAGGACATTCCGAAAAAATAAAAAATTATTCCGAAGGCTTTAACTGTAATGTAGGACTAAATATATTTTTCTAAAAAATGAAGAATTTAATACTCAACATATTAATTTCATTGTTTGTACTATGCATTACAGGGTGTGTAGATGAATATTATATGAATTCAGACTTTACTCCATCGTTGTCGGCGCATTATCTACGACCATCAGAAACAAGTTTCTCTTATAATTACTCATCTGCATTTACAAAAAGTTTTACAGTTGAGAGTGTCGAAACCCCATGGGCATTCACTGAAGTAGCAGATTGGCTATCTCTTTCTCCAATGAGTGGTAATTCGTCGGCATCAGTTACGCTCAATGTATCTGAAAATAATAATGCAGATGATAATCGAACCTCAATATTCTATCTAATATCAACCGATACCGACTGGGAATACAGCAGAGCCATCACTGTGTCGCAGGCAAAAGCCTCTCCGTCTCTTGGTGTCGAAAAAAGTTCAATCTCATTCGGAGGAGCATCGGGAGAGCAGAAGGTGAAAATTACCTCAAATTGTAAATGGAGCGTCTCGTGTTCTGCATCATGGATAACACTCTCGCCCGATCAAAGCAAAGGGCAATTATCAGTATCGGTATCAGCCAATACCCAAACAAGCTATCGTAGCAGTGTAATTTACATATCTTACGGAAACACTAAGACATCCATAAGTGTAACACAATCACCATCAACTATTACAACAACAGATTATACATTGAATTACGAAAATATTGCCTCAAAATATGTGGTTGAAATAGATTCAGAAGCGCCATGGAGCGCCACAGTCTCAAATAGCAGTTGGATTAGTGTGAACCCAAACGAAGGAGGCGCAGGAAAAACAAAAGTTGAAATATCAGTTACAGCAAATACCTCAGTATCATCTCGATCGGGATATGTCTCAATAAAAACAGGATCATCATCAAGATTTCAAATAGAGGTGATTCAGAAGGGATTATATATTACTTCTGAAGAGAGCATTGACTTCTCTTCATCTTCTGAGTCAAAACCTCTTTCTATTCAGAGTAACACTTCATGGACTGTAACCGAAAAGCCCAATTGGATAACCCTCTCAAAAGAGTCAGGGACAGGCAACGGCGAAATAATTGTCACCTCGTCAGAAAACCCAAATACAACCTCTCGTACAGGAGAAATAGTATTCTCACAACCCGGACTTTCTATAAAATGGAGTGTGACAGTTACCCAATCAGGAAAGTTCTTTACATCAGAATCAACACTGCTTGAATTCTCTGACAAAGCAGGAGAAAAGAACTTTAATATCCTTTCAGATGCAAGTTGGACATCATATCATACCGATAATTGGTTTGTCTCTACCCCTACATCAGGAAAAGGAAATGCCTCTATAACCGTTTCTGTTGAGGAGAATAAGTCAACAGAGGAGAGAACAGGCACAATCAACTACTCATTTGTCAACGAAACCAAATCGGTAAATATTCATCAACAGGCAAAATATTTAACAATCGGCGATCAATCATTTTCGTTCACCTCAAAAGGAGGTAGCCATATCATAAATATCTCAACCAATGGCGATTGGTCTGCAAGTGTAGAACATGAAGTATCGTGGCTTAAATTGTCAAAAACATCGGGTTCTGATAATGCCGAAATACTCTTGACAGTCGAAGATAACCCATCTGTGAATACTCGTTCTACAGCAGTGGTTATTAAAACTGAATATTTTCAAGATGTCAGAATATTGGTATCCCAAAGTCCTCGATATATCTCTGTATCGACATCTTCAATTCAATTTCATGCAAAAGGAGGAACTTCGAATGTTGTAATGGTGGATACCGATGGAAAGTACACCATACAAACATCAGAGTCGTGGCTTACAATAAATGAAACAGCAGACAATGCGTTTACAGTTTCGGCAACAAAGAATCCAACGAGTGATAAGCGTGAGGGAAAAATAGTAATTACTTTAACCGATTTGCAAGAGGGTTCTTTCTCGTTGGAGATGACGGTAAAACAGATTGGCGATGGTAACTCCTTTATAATTGAAGAATTCCCTGAAGATGGGAATTGGGATAGTTTAGGAGGAGAAAATTTAACGATAACAATCACAGGATACACATCCGATAAAAATTGGGATAATAAGCCGGGAGATACAACCAAAATTAATGTGACAGGATATTCTAATGATAATGATTGGAATTACAACGATAAATCAAACAGCAATGTGTCAATAAACCGATATGGTACCGACATAAATTGGGATAATTCATTTTAAAACTATACAAATATGGTAAAATTAAACAAAATCACATCAATACTACTGCTAATGTTTGGTATTTCAATGTTTTGTTCTTGTTCTCCACAAGAAGATACATTAAACGATTTAACATTAGGAGCAGGAGAGAAGCATACTTGTAAATTGGAGTTGAACATAACCAAAACAGAGTATGATCAAAATCTAAAAAGCGATACTGAAAGTGATTGGAAAGAGGGAGATAAAATATACATCTCTTTTACAGTAGATGCCGGAATCACTTGTGGTGAGGCGGTTTATAGCAACGGAGTGTGGGGCGTAAGCTACTATGGTGCATTAACTAAAGATGTCTCTACTAAATGTGTTGCAGTATATTTCGATAATTCTGATTATTCGACTAATTCTTTTGTAAAGTTGACAGAGAATACAGCAATATATGAAGATGCTGAAGGCTCGTATGTTTTTAAAGACGGAGTACTATCTGTTACTGCAGATTTAACACCCAAAACAGGTAGAATCAGGTTTGCAGGAACCGATAACGATAAGATAAAAATTTACGGAATAAAAAACTATTCGTCATATGATTCTTACAGTGGAAAATATACCGAATCTTCGACTATGTTAACATCGACTGTGTCAAATGGATATACACCATATATCTATGGCGAGTTTACTGATGCGACACAACCGCGTCTAAATATCATAACATCCAATTCGGCATATACAAGAGTTTTGCCAACAACAATATTTAACAAGGGAGAGAGTGGATATATGACAATACCCACAGAAACTTCACACAATGGATGGATGAATTCTGTGGTTTTCAAAGTAAATAAAGTTGAGTTTACAATGATTCCTGTGGAATATTCTTCAGGAAATTTCCTCTTGGCAGAGACAGAGACAACAAACGAACTATATGATGCAGTAATGGGTACAACTAAATCGTATCCCAAACACCCTGTAGCAAATATTACTGTGAGTGAAATGACCTCTTTTATATCAAAATTGAATACACTGACAGGATTGAGTTTTACTTACCCCTCGTTTAATGAGTGGATATATGCGGCAAAAGGAGGTAATAAATCAAAGGAATATACCTATTCGGGCAGTAATAATATTGAAGATGTTGCTTGGTATTCGGGTAACTCAAGTGGGGTTCATGATGTAAGGCTTAAACAACCCAATGAACTTGGATTTTATGATATGAGTGGAAATGTATCAGAATATATATCAGATGGTTCAGATTACTATTTCGTAGGAGGAAACTATTATAGGGGGGCTTCTTACTCTAAATTATATACATCATATTCCCAATATCTTTATACTACATTATCTTCAAATACAAGTGCATCTTACTTTGGCTATAGATTATATCTATCATTAAAATAGAAGGGAAAATAAATGGAGTAAAGCCCTCAAAGTTAAAAAAACTTTGGGGGCTATTTTCTCTGATTGGAAAAAAGATAAACTTGAATTTATCTTTCTCTATCTTTTCATAAACTCCCGTCTTTCACTCTCTGAAAACTTTTCAATAGCATAGCGGAGCATTGTGCGAGGCATAACTGGTTTATACTCGTTTAGGAAGTTGCGAAGTTGGGAAACATCGCGTTTGCCTGCTTCGCGTAACATCCAGCCCACTGCTTTTTTCATAAGGTCGTGTTTGGTATTCATATATAGTTTTGCAAGAGCGTAGGTGTGCGTAAACTCCCCCTTACGAATAAAATAGAGAGTGGCAACAACAGCAATTCGTTGTTTCCAAAGGTGGTTGCTTTGTGCAAACTCATACAGCAAAGAGCAATCCTTCTCAAATAGGTAGTTGCCAACAATATTGGGAGCAGATAGGTCAACCAAATCCCAATTATTTATATAGTCGGCGTTTGAGGTGTAAATCTCAAAAACTTTCTCTTTTATATCGTTTGAAGCCTCTTCCCCTTCATAAATCTTTACCAACAAAAGCAGTGCTGTAAGTCGTGCTTCGTGATATGGAGAGTGTAGCAGAGTTTCAATATCTTCAAGAGTAATATCTTCCCACACCGCTTTTACTATGGCTCTAACTTGTGGCACCATAACGCCCAAAAACTCGTCGCCATAGCCATATTCTCCCACGCCCGTCTTAAAAAAGCGTAGTTGCACTTTGCGTTTCTCTTCCGAGGCAACACGTTTCAATTGCTCTATTATATCGTTTGCTCTCAACTAACAACTAACAACAAAAAACTAACAACTAACAACTTCATTTACTTTAAACACTTCGCCTCCCTCATAAAAGTTTATTATGTTTTGCGAAACAACAAATGCCATTTCGTTGCGAGTCTCAACGGTTTGAGTGCCAAGGTGAGGGTTAAGCACTGCATTATCGAGAGCGGCAAGTTCGTCCGATGGGTAGTCTCCGTTCTCAAAAACATCTAATCCCGCAGCCCAAATCTTGCCCTCTTTAAGAGCGGTAACCAAAGCCTTTTCGTCAACCAAAGGTCCGCGAGCAGTATTTATAAGAATCGCTTCGGGTTTCATCAGGTCAAATTCACGTTCACCAATAATATGGAATGTTTCGGGCGTATAAGGAGCATTAAGCGAAACAATATCTGCACACTTTAAAACCTCATCTTTGCTCATATAAACTGCGCTATATTTAGCCTCCTCCTCTTGGCTCATGGGTGTGCGTTTGTTGTATACGATTTTCATTCCGCAAGCTACAGCTCGACGAGCAAGAGCGCAACCTATTCTGCCCATTCCAATAATGCCAAGAGTCTTGCCATAAAGCGAGTGTCCGAGGTTTTCGAGCAATCCTACGTGAACATTACCCTTAATTCTTATTCTGCGATCCATCTCTGCAATACGACGGCTAACTGCATAAATAAGTCCCATGGCTTGGTCGGCAGTGGGTTCGGTAACAGAGTGGGGAGTATTTGTAACCTGTATTCCATGACGTGTGGCACAAGCCACATCAATATTATCGAAGCCAACAGCATAGTTCGAAATCAATTCCAATTTCTTTCCCTTTGTAATAAGAGTTTCGTCTACCTTAAAGTTGAACATCGATTGCAGAACCTCATAATCCTCAATCATATCCAGCACCTCTTCATAGGTAAACGACTCTCTCCCTTCGGGAGGGAAAGTAACATCAAACTTCTCAATCAAATCGGCATATCCTGCCCTGAACATATTATAGGTAACAAGTACTCTTTTCTTCATAATTGCGATAAATTTACAATGCGAAGATACTCTAATTTTTTCAGATGTTGTATATTTGTAGAATCTATTATAATAAATAGAGTTTATGACCGAGAAAAAGGCTACTGCAATATTCAATCCCCTGACATATCCCATATATGTAATGGCAAAACCAATAGGCGCGTTGTGCAACTTGGATTGCCACTACTGCTACTATCTCGAGAAGGGAGAGCTATACCGAGGAGCTTCGCCAAAGATGAGCGATGAGATATTGGAACGTTACATAAAGGATTATATCGAGTGTCAGCCCACACCATATGTGCTGTTTACATGGCATGGAGGAGAGACTCTTTTGCGTGGTCTCGACTTTTTTCGTAAAGCGGTGCGCTTACAACAGCAATATGCAGGAGGGCGAACAATAACCAACTCAATACAGACAAACGGTCTGCTATTGAACGATGAGTGGTGTCGTTTTTTTAAAGAGAACAACTTTTTGGTAGGAATATCGCTTGATGGTCCCGAACATGTTCATGACCGTTACCGCCGAGATAAAAGCGGGCGAGGAACATTCTCGCGTGTAATGAAAGGTGTCGAACTGTTGCAAAAACATGGAGTGGAGTTCAATACCCTTTCGGTTATAAACGATTATAGTGCAAAATACCCTCTTGAGGTCTATAATTTTTTCAAAAGCATAGGTAGCAGATATATGCAGTTCTCTCCCATAGTGGAGCGATGGGGAGAGCGTTCTGATGGATTGGAACTGTTGCCTCCGGGAGATAAATTCGAGAATGTTGAGATGCCCCCATGGTGTGTTTCGCCCGAAGATTACGGAACCTTCTACTGTACCATCTTTGATGAGTGGGTACGAAAAGATGTTGGCGTATATTATATCCAACTCTTCGATTCAACTCTTGCAGGATGGGTAGGCGAGCAACCCGGAGTTTGCATATATGCAAAGATGTGCGGACATGCGGCAGTGATGGAGCATAACGGAGATCTGTTCAGTTGCGACCACTTTGTTTTCCCCGAATATAAATTGGGTAATATCCGCACCAAAACTTTAACCGAGATGATGTTGTCTTGTGAGCAGATGAAATTCGGAGCGAATAAATACAATACATTGCCACGTCAATGCCGAGAGTGTGAGTTTCTGCATCTCTGTAATGGAGAGTGTCCTAAAAACAGAATTTCCAAAACATTTGACGGAGAGGCAGGATTAAACTATCTTTGCAACGGATTACATAAATTTTTCAATCACACAAAACCCTATATGCTCTACATGGCAGAGCAACTTAAACGAGAGTTGCCACCTGCAAATGTAATGAGTGTTGCAGACAAAATTAAAAAAGGAGAAATTATATTATGAGTATATTAGCACTGTTTGTTTTGGCACTTGGTCTCTCTATGGACTCATTTGCCGTATCTCTATCGTCGGGCGTAGCCCTAAGGCCATTTAAGTTTGCCCATGTAGCAAAGATAGCTTTCTATCTTTCGTTCTTTCAAGCCTTAATGCCAATTTTGGGATGGTTGTTGGGTGTAGGATTTGTAAATATAATACAATCTGTCGACCATTGGATTGCCTTTGCACTGCTATTGTTTTTGGGAGGAAAAATGATATTTGATGCCGTTACCGAAAAACAAGAGGAGAAAGAGTGTTGTTTTAATCCTACAAAGTTTTCAACTCTTGTTCAAATGGGAATAGCAACAAGCATCGATGCATTGGCGGTAGGAGTTTCGTTTGCATTTCTTGAAATAGCACTTATTCAAGCAACAATAATAATATTCTCAATAACATTTATAGCGTCGGTTACAGGATGTTATATAGGCAAGGCATTCGGAACCCGCTATAGCCGAGTTGCAACATTCATAGGAGGAGCAATACTTGTATCAATAGGGTTGAAAATATTTTTGGAACACACCGTTTTTGCATAGATAAAAATGCTTAAGAAAGATTATCTGTTGGCACAAATAATAGAGTTGGCAAAGAAATTTGCCTACCTTCTTCAGCGTAAAAACGAGGGAGAAGATATCTCTCTGTTGGCAGATAACTATTACAAGGAGTTAAACGTATCGGCGGAGTGGTTGCAGAATGCCGAGTGTGACGATATTATGCAACGCGTTGGCGATTGGCAGTTGGTCGAACTTCTTGTAAAGATGATTATTGAAGACCAACGCTTTGAACAAAACAGAACAATGCTTCTCAAAGCTAAAACTCTCCTTTTTATGGTTCAGGAATTGGACCGCACCTACTCATTCGACAGAATAGCTCTTGAAGAGAAAATAGAATCTTTAATCAGAAAATTCTTTTAAATTGTGTCATTTTTCTCTCTTTTTATTATTATTCCTTTCTTTTTATCATATAATTTGGTAAATTTGTGGCAATAAAAAAACAGGCGGTATTTTGATATAATACTATAGAGAGATAAAAGAAGAGATGTGGCATAATAGAATATTGCTGACATTGATAATTTTCTGTTTTCCGCTTTTAATTGCTGCACAAAAAAAGGTAGAGGGAAATGTTATGGATACCGAACGTAACCCCTTGCCGGGTGTGGCAGTTAGAATAGTTGAGGCAAAGTTGGGAACGGTAACGGATATTGACGGAAATTATCAACTTGTAGGAGTATATAACGGAGCGGTAATAGAGTTTTCATTCTTGGGAATGACAACTAAAACCGTAAAATATAGGGGAGAAAAAGTCATTGATGTGGTTTTGACCGAAGATGTTGCGCAACTCGATGAGGTTGTGGTATCGGCAAAAACAAACATCAACGAGATAGATATTCGTGCGCGCTCGGGAGTGGTTCAGTCAATTGATGTAAAGCGTGTTGAGGAGAAACCTATGATTGATATGGGTTTGGCACTACAAGGTTCTGTTCCGGGATTGAGTATTATAAACACAGGAGAGTTGGGCGCAGTTCCAGAAATCCGTATTCGTGGAAACTCGTCACTACGCAAAGGCAATGCCACCAACGAACCTCTCTATGTTATGGACGGTCAGGTTATCACTGCTGAGACATTCTATAATCTAAATGCTTCTGATATTCAAGATATAAAGGTTTTGAAGGATGCTGCAGCTTGCGCATTGTATGGAGTTAAGGCTGCAAATGGAGTATTGGAGATTACCTCAAAACGTGGATATGAGGGAAAAACTTCGGTAAATTACAATATGAATATGGGAGTAACAGCCCGAGGACGCAGAGGAATAGAGATGATGAACTCTGCCGAGAAGTTGGAGCTGGAACGTCTTATTCAAAATCCAGAAACTCCCGGATACCGCTATAGTGCAGATTACTACAATCGATACCATTCAAACGATCCCAATTTGTCAAATCTTATAGCGCAGGGAGCGTTAAAACTCGACTCAATGCGTAATATAAATACCGATTGGTTCGATGAACTTCTTCATACAAGCCTCTACCAAAAACACAATCTAAGTGTAAAAGGCGGTAGCAGTGCAACATCATACTATGTCTCTGCCAACTATACCCAACAAGGAGGTAGAATTCCTGGTAACGACAAGGAGAGAATGAGTTTGAGACTGAACCTCGATCAACGCTTGGGAGAGATAGGTTATTTGATGATGAGTGTTAATGGAGGTTATTCCGAAACAAATACTCCAAACGGAACAACAAATGATCCTGCCTCATTGGTGTATGACCTTAACCCATATGAGCAGAAGATAGGAGAGTTGTGGTCTAATCCAGGGCGAACTTACTCCGATTTAATGAACCAATTCTCTGAAAAAGGAACAGACACAGATGCGGGAGCAACTGCAAGCATAACAATAACACCTGTGTCGGGTTTGGATATTGCGGCAGTGGGTGGAGTAAACTTTCTTTTAGCAGAAAATCAACAATTTACACCCTCTACAGCATATAGCGAAGTACACTCTGGAGTGCCTGAGGAGGAGCGAGGAGTATACTCTAAATCAAAACTCTCTACTATAAATCTCTCCTCTAATGTCCGTATAACTTATAGCAAAACGTTCAACGATAAACACGACTTTACCATAGGTGCAAATACCGACTACTATATGACAACATCAGACAATGTTTTGATGCGCGGATATGGAGTTGGAACAATCAATTCGGCTGCGGCAATAAACCAATCGTTGCAGGGAAATCGTCAGCCATACGTTAGTGGATTGCGTGATAAGAGTGCCCAAATAGGAATAGGAGTTGTAAGTGGTTATACTTATGACGGAACTTACGACCTATTTGCCACTTACAAGTTGGATGCATCATCGGTGCTTCCTGCAGATAAACGCTGGAACAGTGCATGGGCAGTGGGAGCAGGTTGGACTCCATCGCAATATAAGTTCTTTAAACGTCAGCGAGTGCTTACAAATTTGAATTTAAAAGCATCGTACGGATATATGGCTAACCTTAACGGAGTGTCAATATCTTCAACCGTGGCAAGCTTTGCATATTCAACATCGAAATACGAAAACCAGCGTCCTCTCGACCTATTGTCCCTTTATAACAGCGACCTTCGTCCCGAGCAGACAAAATCTATTGATGCAGGATTGAGCCTCGAATTTTTTAAACGTTTGACAATCGATGCCAATTGGTATAATCGTAAAACCGAAGATGCGCTTTTGGATGTGCCAATCCCTGCTTCAACAGGATACACTTCGCTTAAACGAAACATAGGTGCGTTACAAAATCAAGGAGTGGAGTTGAGCCTTAATGCAAAATTGGTCGATTTGTACAATTGGACCTTCATAGTAGGTGCAAATATGGCTTATAACAAAAACAAAGTTCTTGATTTGTATTATACCGATAAGATATATACCTCTGAGGAGTCAATCGTTCCCGATTACGAGGTTGGCAAATCATACGATATGCTGTATGGACCCTATTCATTGGGAATAAATCCTTTGACAGGCTATCCTGTATTTTTGTTGCCCGACGGAACAGAGAAACAGGCAACCGAAACTCTAAAACAGGAAGATGTAATAGCATTGGGATATTCAACACCTCCATATACAGGAAGTTTTAAATTTACATTAACCTATCGTTGGTTCGATTTGGATGTCGATTTTTACTATGCACTTGGAGGAATACAACGTTACAATTACTCATACGTTAGGACAAAAGATGATGTTCACAAGAATGCCGTGGCAGGGCAAACCGAAAATATGTGGTTCCGTCCCGGAGATCAAGACAAACTCTATCCTACACCATACTATACATCGGTAACGGCAGAGAATAACATTTCGCTCTATCCAAACTCATTGACTGTGGGAAGCAGCGACTATTTGAGGTTGTCATTGATATCATTCCGTTACAGAGTGCCACCCAAATGGTTGGCTCAACATATAAAGTTTGTAAAGTATGCAAACTTTGCATTTCAGGCATCAAACATATATACATGGACAAAGTATAGCGAGTCAGACCCTGAGAGTGGTACACTTGCAGGAACTCTGCAACCTGTATATACAATCAATATGAGTTTAACATTTTAACATCCACCAATAATGAAGAGCATAGTTAAATATCTTATATGCATACCTTTGGTAGCAATATTTTGTGGATGTTCTTTGAATATTCCGCCTCCCGATCAATTCTCCGATCCCGATGCAATCTCAACCGTTTCATCGGCTCGTTCACTATTGACATCGGCATATATCTCATATCCACATTATGAATATCAGCTATCGATATTGGGCGAAGATTTTTGTCCTACAAACCTTTCGGGAAAAGATGTGTCGCAACAAAACCTCTATCGCTGGCAAGACAACTCCATAAACGAATTGGCAAGCGAGGTATGGAGTACATACTACACTACAATTGCCTTTTGCGATGTGTTGTTGGAGCGAATTCCCAATGTGGCTACCGCGACTACGGCAGAGGAGAGTGAAAAAGCAGCAATAACAAGTGAGGCAAAAACATTAAAAGCATTGTGTTATTTTAATCTTTTGCGTCTCTTTGCAACGCCATACGATAAGAACCCCGATGCAGACGGCGTGGTAATAAAACGCCGAATAGGAGTGGAGGTGGTTGCACGTTCGTCAAAATCGGCATGTGTAAATTATATAAGAGACCTATTGATAGAAGCTTTGACGGTAAATAATACACCCGCTAAAAACGGATGGTTGTCACAAAAAGCAGTATATCATATTCTGTCGCAGTTGGAGCTGTATGCGGGAAATTACCAAAAAGCTGCACAATATGCCGAGGAGGTATTAAAAAATGTAGAAGATGGTTGGTTTACGGGAGCAAATTATCGCTATCTTTGGAGCGCAAACTCGTATGAGGGTAGAATATTTGCTTTTTATAATTCAAACCCATATTATAACACTCTGCAATACGATGAACCAAACGGAGACTATTTTGCTGTAAATCCCAAAATAGAATATTCTTCAACTGATGTACGAAAAGAGTATAACATATATCCCTTTACAATGGCGGATGAGAGTAGAAATCTTTTTGGTAAGTACAACAAAAACAATAGAGCAGGGGAGGCAAACACCTATGTTGATATGATGCGATATGCTGAAGCATATTTTATTGCAGCCGAAGCCTATTGCCATGATGGCGAGGAGGCAATAGGTGTTTCAAAATTGAATCGTTACCTATCTTTGTGTGGGGCAAATCTTATACCTAACACTCTTTCGGGAGATGAATTGATAGATAGGATTGTGTCAGAGAAGTTAAATGAGTTTGTGGGTGAGGGAGTAAACTATTTTGATTTGAAACGTCTTGGTGATAGAGATTTGGAACGCTATACTGCATGGGGAAAATCAACCTATTCAATTATAAAAAAGGATGATTATAAATGGATATTCCCTATTCCTGCATCGGAGTATCGTTATAACGAAGCAGTATCACAAAACGAAGGATGGCCTATAAACAGATAAAACAATAAAACTATAAATACTAACTTAAAACAAATTATTATGAAACTAAAAAATCTTTTATTCTTATTGGCTTTCTTGCCAATAGTAGCGTTGACATCATGTGCAAATGATGACGATGACAAAACCAAGATGACCAACTACGTTCAATTGAGCGTAAATGGAGGTACTGCAGGAGTAACAACAATAGCAGAGGATGCAACAGAGCCTGTTGTAGTGGATGTGTTGTTATCATATTTTGTTGAGGAGGCAACAACAATTAACTTTGCTTTGACCGGTAACGAGGGAGATGTTCTTCGTCTTGAGAATAGTGTTATCGAAATTCCAGCAAACACAAAAACAGCACAAGTTAAGGTGTATTCAAATAACCGCAACTCTTTAATTGCAGAGCAATCTGTAACATTGACAATTGCATCTTCAAGCAACGATAAAATAGTATTGAGTAATCCTTGGGTAATAAAAGTTACACCTGTTGCACAAGAGGTCGATTTGACAGAGGAGCAAAAAGCATTGATTGCAGGCTATAAAGAGAATCTTGGAATAGACCTATATCGCATGTTGGGTAAATTGAATTGCTCTGTAAAAGTGAATTTCCAGATAGATGATAAAGAGCTTTTCAATAACGGTAACGACTCTCGTACATTTACAGGAGAGACTATAATCACATTGAGTGAGAATGCAACCGCTGAAAAACCTGTTTTGAAAATGGTTTCAAACCCAATGGGAATGAACGATTTTATGTTCGAGATGTTGCGTAAAAACTCAACAGAAGATGTTTGGGAAAGTTGGTATTATATGCCATACCAAATGGCAGTAATGAATGCAGTTGGTTATACACCCGGAGATGATGACAAATACTATGTGGCATCAACAGAGACATTTGAAATGACTCTTGATAACATCTCTATAGAGGACGGAGAGATAAAGTTTGTAGCTGAAGGTCCTGATGCTTATGGCGATTTAATAGATTTAGTGCCATTTGAATATAACTACTCATTGTGGAATAAACTACAAGCAAAATCAGGAGAGGTATTAGTGGTAGATGGAGAAGAGATGGAAGTAAGCCAATTAATAGAAGAGGGAGCATCATTAGATCCTAAAGTATATCTATTCTTAACTACAATTACTGAAGATTCTTGGGAAAACGACCCATCTGATTGGGTAGAGCCATCTGCATCGTACGATTTTGAGAATGGAACATTCAAATTTGTCTTCCCATTCGATATGGCAAACTCTTCTGGTTACCAAAATGCAGAGGTAACTTACACAATGAACGCTGCAAAATAGAAACGATATTAAAGAATGAAACAACTGCGAATCATATCGCTATTTATACTCACTATTTTAGTGCAACCCTTATATGCTCAATCGGTATCGGATAAGATGCCGATTGAGCTTCCTTCTAATACAGTGGAGGGATGGCTCAATAATGGATTGCACTATATGATACGTTCCAACCCACATCCATCAAACAGTGTTGAGATGCGTTTGGTAATGCGTTTGGGCTCGGTGCAAGAGAGTGGTAGGGAGAAGGGAGTGGCTCACTTCCTTGAGCATGCCGCATTCTTGGGAACCGACAACTTCCCCGAACGTAAGATGATAGAATATTGGGAGAGTGTGGGTATGAAATTCGGACGCGATATAAATGCCTATACAGGTTACGATCGTACAATATATGCAGTAACTGTACCTGTTGATGACCAATGTGATGCAGCTATAGATACTTCGCTTATAGCCCTTCGCGATTGGTTGTGTGGCATTACCTTTGATAGTGAGAGGATAAAGAAAGAGAGGGGAGTGATATTGGAGGAACTTCGTGGTTACCAATTAGACGATAACTTCTATTCACTTAAAATAGGCAACGGACGTTTTGCTAATCATCTGCCTCTTGGTAGAGAAAAAGATATAAAAAGAGTAGACAATAAAAAGCTTAAAGGGTTCTATAACCATTGGTACACACCACAATTGGCATCTGTGGTTGTTGTGGGAATGGTCGATACTCTTGATGTAAAACAAAAAATAGAGAAGATATTCTCATCTGTACCTTCGCACACCCCCGAAGGATACGAAATATATCCTTTGACCTATAAAAAGGGAACACAAATAAAAGAGGTTCGCGATACTTTGATGAGCAAATCAAAGTTGGAACTTATAATTCCACACAAGGCAATTGTTGGAAAGACTTTGGAAACGGTATATCGCCGAGAGTTGGATAACCTCTTGGTACGTGCGTTGTCAAACAGGTTATCTGCACGAGGAATGAATGTCTCAATATCAGATTCATGGTATCTTGCCGACAAAAAACACCTTGTCTTTTCGTTTTCGGGAAACAATAAAGAAGAACTGTTACAACAAATATCTGAATTGGTATCGGAACTGCACTACGTTTGGCACAATGGATTTACCCCTGACGAGATGGCTGATGTTAAACGAAGCATGTTGTATTCGCTTAAAGTCTCAGATGGAGTACTGCCATCGGCAATGTGGTGCGATGACTTTGCCGATTACATAATCTCAGGCGACAGATATATTCAAACCGAATCGGAGATGGAACGATTGGTTGAAAAAATTCTCACAACCGAAGCACGCCAACTAAAATGGATGCTTAAACGATGGATTGACTATAAAAACGAAACTCTCCTTGTTGCCTATACTAATCACTTTGGCGAAGGAGAGAGTATTTCGGAAAAAGATATTGATGCGGCTTGGAAGCGAGGTGCGCAACTTCAAGCATCACCTTTTGTATATAAACAAAAAGAGACAATTGAGGAGGATGTAGTATCAACTCCTGAATGTTTGAAAGTTTCAAAATCATTTAATCCTGAAGATATAGAATTTACATACTATTATGAGAATATATCAGTAAGGGAGATAAATCTTAAAAACGGATTGCGTATTTTGTTGCGACCCACACAAGACGGGTCAGATAGAATTCAGTTGACTCTATTTGCACGAGGCGGTGTTGCCGACTTATCAAACGACGACCTCTACAAATACGATTCCACTGCGGGATATATGGAGATGGGAGTTATTGAGGCTGTGCCATACGATACGATAACAACATATATGATGCAGAACTCAATGGCAATGAACACAGGAATAAGTACCCATTGGCACGAACTTTTGGCATCATCGCCCACCTCAAAAGCAGGAGAGTTGTTTAATCTCGTTTATGAGAAGATACATCGTCCTGAACGTTGCTATTCCGATTTTGAGGAGGTAAGAGCAGATGAAGTTGCATCTTTTGGAGATGAGACACTTCTTCAAAAAATGATGAAACGCGATGCCGACCGAATGTTGGTAAATCGTATGGATTACATATTGGGTAATACCTCGCATAAAGACGTAAGAGCAAGAAGGGTGGAGGATATCGAGAATTTGAATCTCGACTCAATAGCAACATATTACACTCGTCTTTTTTCAAACCCCAAGGGAACAACAATGTTGCTTACAGGCTGTTTTGATGCAGATGAGATGGCGGAGTTGATGGTATCTTCATTTGCCGATATGAAAACTCCCGAGCAATCGTTTGAATACAATTCACAACCATACTCTTTGCCTCAAGAGTATTACAGTGAGGCATTCGAAAGCGACAATACCGAACAGACTGCATTCGACTACATATTGGCAGGGAACTATATACCATCTCTGAAAAACTCTCTTACGCTTAAACTTATGAGGGATATTTTGCAAGACCGTTTCTTAAAGGTGCTTCGTGAAAGGGAAAATATAGCCTATTCGCCATACGTGGCAATGATATATAACGGAGAGCCGCAACAGACATTCTATTTCGATTTTATGGCTGCTGTAGATAATCACAATATGGCTTTTGCCGAGGAGTTGATATTGTCAATAGTAAACTCTTTGAAGACAAACCCCATTAGTGAAGCAGAGTTGCAAACAATGAAAAGATCGTTTATTGTAACCAAACGTCAAGTGCTTAACGAACAGGCAACTGCCGATTGGAAAAACAATCTGACAAATCTTTTAAAAAGCGGGGAAAGCTTGGCTGATTACGACAAATACGAGGATGTGTTGTCAGAGATTACACCACAGACATTACAAGAGTCGTTCAATAAATATCTGCACCCCGGGTGTGCAATACTATTGTATATAGGTAATTATAAAAAATAGAGATATGAAAAAATACACCATACTGCTGTTTGTGATGTTCATCTCATTGTCGGTGTTTTCACAAAAAGGATATAAAAAGGCTTATACCATATTCGATGCACAAGGCAAGGAGATAGGGTATGAAGCACTTGTCAGAGAGTTATCGTCGTACAACGTAGTTTTGTTGGGGGAAATACACAACTGTGCAATAGTCCATTGGCTGGAGTTTGAAATAGCACGTTCGCTATACGCAGAGCATGGCAAAAACTTTGCTATGGGTGCCGAAATGTTTGAAGCCGACAATCAATTGATTTTAGACGAATATATGCAGAGTGTAATAACATACGATCGCTTTGAAGACGAAGCACGTCTATGGCCTAACTACTCAACCGATTACTATCCATTTCTATACTTTGCAAAAGAGAATACTATTCCATTTGTGGCAACAAACGTTCCGCGCCGATATGCAAATGTGGTAAAGAATAAGGGATTGCAATATTTAGATTCACTGTCGGTAGAGGCAAAAGCATATCTGCCCCCATTGCCAATAACATTTAAAAAAGACGAGGAGAATTCAATGTTTGCTATGATGCAAATTTTCTCAAAGAGTGAGTCGAATGCGGAGTATATGGCACAAGCACAAGCCATAAAGGATGCAACAATGGCTTGGAATATAGCAAAGAGTAATGCAAAACACTTTTTGCATATACAAGGAAATTACCATTCCGATTTCAAACAAGGTATAGTACCCTATCTTACAGAGTATGCCCCACAAATGAGCGTTGTTACAATATGCAATGTGCGTCAGGACGAAATATCTTCACTTGATGATGAAAACAAAGGAAGAGCCGACTACTACATAGCAGTACCAACCGATATGAGTGTCTCTTACTAAATTAGAAATGTTCTTTAGAATTAGAAATTATAAATGAGGAATTAGGAATTAATTTCTAATTAAAAACGAAAAGATATACCTATATGCTCTTTCCCTAACTTCGGGATAAGAGCATAGAAGGTCGTGTATGCCTCCAACAATTTTTGCACGTTGAACATTGTTGCCTAAAGTTTGTGAGTACTTTGCAATATCACAAACATTCAAAACCGCATCGCTGTGCATAAACTCTTCGTTCCATTCGTCGCCATTAACACTGCGGTCGGAGTACATTGCCAAAACAGGAATTTTAATATCCAAACCTCTCCATACAATTTTTTGAGCCTTATATATAGCCGAAATCCAATCGGTGGTAACATCGGGCGAGAGCATAAGTTTTTTGTTTGTATCAAATTCCCACTCCCCATGATAACTCTTTAAAAGACTCTCTGCATACGCCGTTGATGCTCCTTGCGGAATATCAATCGTTGGGATTATAGGTGCAATGGTTGCAACAATAGGAATAACATAGTCGTTAAGCAAATCCCCCATGTTGAATTTAAAAAACGGACTATTCAAAATCAAAGCATCAACGGGACAGTCATTACCTTTTGTGTGGCAATACAGCGAAGTAGTAAGCCCACCTGTTGAGTGTCCCATAAGAATAATAGAGTTATTACCTTCTCTCTTTATAATATTAACCGCACTATCCAAATCGGCAAAATACTCTTCAATAGACCTTGCATTGCAACGTTTTTGATTGGGAAGGAGAGAACGCCCATATTTACGCAAGTCAATAGCATAAAAGTTGTATCCTTCGCTATTAAATCGGTCTGCCATTTCGGTTTGAAAGAAGTAGTCGTTAAAACCATGAACATAAAGCAGAGCTTTGTCGCTCTTTTCCGTAGCCTCTCTTTTAATAAGAGTACAAACAACCTTACCCTCATAGTCATCTTCCATATCAATGGTTCTGCACATCAACCCTTCTCCTAACTCATCCTCCCTGTATTGTGCAAACGAGTTAAAGCATAAAAGACTAAAAACTAAAATCAGCGTATAATATATTCTCATATAATCAATTCAAATAAAATAATCAACTGCAAAGTAAATTAAAAAATAGAAACAATATATAAATTCTCTGAAATTTAAAATAATCATAGTAATCTTAGCTATCTTAATCACCCCATCTATCAGAGAGCTTGTTGCATATTATAAAAAATTAACTTTACTTTGCTAAAAAGTAGGGACATACGATTGTGTGTCCGACTTACACCAATACAAATAGTCCAACAAAAAACAATAACCTATGAAAGATTTAAAACATTATGCAAGCATATTAAGCCTACTTATTATGCTAAGCGCAGTGAGTGTAACATCGTGTACCGAAGATTACGGACCCGAAATAGACAAACTAAAAGAAGATGTATCAAGCCTTAAAACTTCAGTTGATAAACTAAAAGAGGCGTATGAAGGAGGTAAAATAATAAGCGGAGTAGAACCTATTACAACAGGTATAGAAGGATGGAAAATTACATTCTCTGATAATACCGCAATAACTCTAAAAAACGGAGCCAATGGAAAA
>JAFYRT010000049.1 GCA_017546805.1 Muribaculaceae bacterium
ACTAACAGCTACCCCCAAAGAGAACTGTAACTTCCATAATTGGACAGCAAACGGAGAAGAAGTATCAAAAGATGCAACCTGCACAATAAAAGTAACAAAAGATGCAGAATACATAGCCAACTTCATAACCCATAAAGTAACAGTATTGGCAGGCGAGGGCGGAACAGCCGAAGTAAGTAAAACACAAGTAGAAGACAATGAAAAAATAACCTTGACTGCCACACCCAAAGAGGGATATAGCTTTGTCAATTGGACAGTAAACGGAGAGGAGGTATCAAAAGACGCAACATACACAGCAACAATAACCGCAGACACAGAATTTAAAGCCAACTTTAAAGCAACAAAAGGAGTAGAGAACAGCCACGAATGGATTGATCTCGGCTTGCCAAGTGGACTAAAATGGGCAACCTGCAACGTAGGAGCCAACACACCTGAAGGTTATGGCGACTATTTTGCATGGGGCGAAACAATCACAAAAAGCTCCTACTCATCAAGTAATTATACATATTCTTCAAACTCTGAAACATTGCCATTATCTGCAGATGCAGCGAGAGTAAATTGGGGAGGTAAATGGCGAATGCCAACTAAAGCCGAGATAATAGAATTAGAAAACAGTTCAAACTGTAGCTGGACGTGGACTACTCAAAACGGAGTAAAAGGATATAAGGTAACAAGCAAGAAGAATGGTAACTCAATTTTTCTTCCTGCGGCGGGCTGTCGCTACAATAGCAATCTCGGTAATGCAGGCTTCTACGGCTACTATTGGTCGAGTTCGCTTGACACGTACAGCAGCTACTTCGCCTGCTACTTAGCCTACTACATGGCCTTCAGTTCGAGCTACGTGGACTGTGGCCTCGAATTAGATTACCATGGGCTTTCTGTGCGAGCGGTTTGCGAGTAGAATTAAATGCAAGTTTAATTTCAGTTGAGAGATATTCATCTCTCGAACCTGCTCACGCTCGGCAAAGTTCAAGTAAACTTGACTCTGCTCTTGCTTACTCGCAGCTTTGTTAGTTGTAAGTTTTTAGTTGTTAGAATTTATAAAAAACATGCAAATAGCAGAAGCATAACTCCGCCCCCGCGAGCGTAAGTTCGTAAAAACGTAGTTATGCGAACTCAAAATAAGAATAATAAGAACAAACTAACAAACATATTCGACTGCGAGTGTCTCGCAGTCGAATTAAAAATATGGCACAGATAAAAGAGGTATTGGAAATAGAGTTGGCAAGTGCAAAAGCTAACGCAGGAGAAGTAGCAGAGGAAAAACCGGCTAAAAAAGCACCTGCAAAGAAAGCAACAAAAAAAGCTGAGAAATAAAATTCACAGCAAACAATAAATCGAAAGAAAGGCTATCCAGAGTGATAGCCTTTTCTTATTAGTTTAAGTCGTTTCAATTAATAGAGATGTTAGCTTAAGTCTTATAGTAAAACTCCATAGGTTTATGAGCCTATGGAGTTACATTTTACATCATCTTGATTAATCTTAAATAGCTAATAAAGCTATGGTTAAGAGAGGATAAGTTCAAGAACGTATGTTTATTAATTATAAATTCCTAATTGTGGCTTTAGCCACGAACTAATTCCTCATTTCTAATTAGATTCTACACTCTCTCCACGTTTTCGATAACGGGTTTATAACATCCGCAACCATTTCTGTTGCATGCAGCAAAACCAATAAGAATAGTTGCTGCTACTACTATCACAATAAGTTTTTTCATAATTTCAATTTTATATCCACGAAGTTACAACAACTTTTTAAAATTAGAGTTAGAAGCTGTTTAAATTTTATTGAAAAATATTTTTATTATTGCGAAGCCGGTTTCGGCTTCTTTGAGTCTATTTTAGGCATCTTTTATTTCTTATCTTTTGGAAATAGCCCGCTATTCCCTGCAAGATGCGAAAGAAAACCTACTCAAAAATAGCTCTCAAATAATTCCGAAATAAAATTTAAACAGCTTCTTAAAAGCTTAAACAAAAATTAATCATAATAATAAAGCAACTATCCGCAATTTTTATTAACTTAGCCGAACAATCATAAAACAATATTAGATATGGCACAAAACGAAGAACTATTTTACGATGACGAAGATGCAGTAAAATACATACGCAAAAATTTAGATTCAGCACTATCAAAAGATATCACTGACGATGATATATATTATGTAGTAGATTTGATTTATGACTTTTACGAAAGTAAAGGTTTTATGAGTGATGAGGACGAGAATGCCGAGGTAACTATTGCCGATGATGAGATAATAGATTACGCAGTATCTATGGCAAAAAAAGATTCACTTTGCAAATTAACTACCGAACAAATTGAAGCAATCATTGAAGGAGAACTATCGTATTGCGAGTCGATAGGAATGTTTAAATAAAAAACATTTTACAATAAAATTTAAATAATTTCTAAGTATATATGTCAATAAGAAAACAATATATACTAATCGCAATATTGCTACTCTTTGCTATTTCGCAAGTTGACGCACAACTGTTCAATCGTCAAAAAAAAGGAGGGCTGTTAAAGGAGAATAAAACCGAACAGCCTATCGATATGCAAACCCTTACTGTTGACGAGAATATAAATATTCCTGTAGTTGAGTCGCCATTGGCTCATCGTAAAATACGAGAGTATATGGCAGAAAAAGTAAAATCGCTACAAAAACTAAAACAGTATGGTGTGTCGAAGGTAGAGCTTTTAAGAGGCGATGAGGTAATAAAGGTTACTATCCCAATGGATAAACTGTTTTATCCCAACGATACAACCTTTTTGCCAAAATCCGACCTGTTGTTGCGTCCAATAGCACGATATGGCGAGGAAGAGGGAATGTATCACATACTTGTAGTAACGCATAGCGATAATACAGGTAGCATTGATTACTGTCTCAATTTAACATCAAACCGAGCAGATAGGTTACTTGTAAAACTAAAACAGTTGGGAGTAAAAACCAAAGATATAGTAGTATATGCAATGGGAAGTGAGGAACCTGCAACCGACAATCTTTCAATGGAGAGTCGCAGAAAGAATCGCCGTACCGAAATATACCTTATCCCCGGAGAGGAGATGATAAAACTTTCGTTGCGAGGAAGGTTGGAGATAAAATAGATATGCTCTGATATTTGGAGCATATTCTTGTATAACCTCAGAAGCTGTTTAAATTTTATTGAAAAATATTTTTATCATTACGAAGCTTGTTTTGGTTTCTTTGAGTCTGTTTTAGGCATCTTTTATTTCTTATCTTTTGGAAATAGCCCGCTATTCCCTGCAAGATGCGAAAGAAAACCTACTCAAAAACAGCTCTCAAATAATTCCGAAATAAAATTTAAACAGCTTCTAAACCCTTAAACAATGGATATAGTATTACCAAAAAAGAGAGGTGAAGAGACCGATAGAAAAATATCCGGAGTAACAAATATGGTTATTGTTGGAGCAAATGGCTCCGGAAAAAGTCGATTTGGTGAGGAGATAGAGAAACGATACCGAGAAAACACCTTTCGTGTATCGGCTCTTAAAACCGTAATGCCCATAGAGGAGTTGGGTGAGATTAAAGAAAACTCAATCTCAGGAGAGTATAACCGATACTTTGGAGAGAACAAAAACTTTGCGTTCCGAACCGAATTTGAGCAGTTGTTTGCACTACTTATAAGGGAGGAGATGCAAAATTTAATCGATTACAAAAATGCTCTGTCGCTTGGCGAGGATGCAAAGCTAAAACCCTCAACATTAGATAAAACTCAGTTAATGTGGGAGAAGATATTCCCACACCATAAAATAGTTCGTAGCAATGGGCGATTGGAGATTATCTCCGACTCTTCAACCGGCAACTATAACGCAATGAAGATGAGTCATGGCGAAAAAGTCGTACTCTATCTAATTGCAGCATCTTTAATTGCACGTCCAAACTCAATAATAATTGTAGATGAACCCGAAATGCATCTACACCCATCAATGACATCGTCGCTATGGAACGATATTGAGAGTAAACGTCCCGATTGCTGTTTTATATACCTTACTCACGATTTAAATTTTGCAGTATCTCGAAGCGGCAAACGCATTTGGGTAAAGAGTTTCGATGCCGATACCCATAGCTTTGATTACGAATTTATTGAGAATAGCGACTCTTTGCCCGAGGAGATATATCTCGAGCTTTTGGGAGGACGCAAGCCTGTGTTATTTGTTGAGGGCGACAATACATCAAGCATCGACAATCGACTCTATCCTTTGGTATTTACCGATTACACAGTAAAACCCTTGGGTGGGTGCAGTAAGGTAATAGAGGTTACACGAGCATTTTCGGAGATGAAAAACTTTCACATGTTGGAGTCTCGAGGAATAGTTGACCGCGACCGTCGCACCTCTCACGAAGTGGAGTATCTTCGAAGCAAAAACATCTTTGTGCCCAATGTTGCAGAGGTGGAGAACCTAATGCTTATAGAGCCTGTAGTTCGTTCCGTTGCACGTTGCACAGGCAATAACGAGGAGCAAGTGTTTCAAACCGTAAAACAAGGTGTGATAAAGTTTTTTAAATCGTCAATTGAGGAACAAGCACTGATACACACCCGACATCGCATACGCAATGGCATAGAGTTTCGTATCGACACCAAAGCAACATCAATCGATGAATTTGCATATCACATTGAGCACCTTACCGACGAGATAGACTCTCGTTTCACATATAATAAATTGGTTGACAAATTCAACAGATTTGTGCGTGAGGAGAATTATCCTGCAATACTAAAATTCTTCAATCAAAAATCAATGATAACAAAGAGCAGGGTAGTAACACTTTGCGGATTCTCAACTCCCGAGCAGTATATAAATTATGTATTGTTCATTCTTAGACGAGGAGGTGAGGAGGCAGATAAAATACGCCAAGGCATAAAGGAGTGTTTCAACCTCGATGCGCCTGTTAAAATAAAACCACGAAAAAAGAGATGAGTATAAAAAATTGGATATCGGCGGCACGACCACGAACACTGCCAACCTCTATTGCCCCTGTAATATTGGCAACAACATACGCATGGCAAGAAGGTAAGGTAGATTGGAAAGTATTTACAATATGTATGCTCTTTGCGCTTGCTGCACAGATAGCATCAAACTTTGCAAACGACTATTTCGACTATAAACACGGAAGCGACAAACCCAATAGAGTAGGGCCTCGCAGGGCAGTGGCATCGGGTGATATAAAACCAAAAACAATGTTGTGTGCCACAATCACTACTCTTGCCATAGCGGCAGTGTTAGGGTGTCTCCTTATACCTATTGGCGGTTGGCCCTTGGTAATAATGGGAATAATTATAATTCTCTTTGCCCTTGCATATTCGGCAGGGCCATATCCATTGTCGTATCACGGATTGGGAGAAGTAACCGTATTTATATTCTTTGGAATAATACCTGTAACAGCAACATATTGGTTGCAGACACAAACAGTTCTTCCCGAGATAATAGTTGGAGCGGCAGCAATGGGGTTGCTCTCGTCAAACATCCTTTTGGTAAATAACTATCGCGATTACCAAACAGATAAAGAAGATGGTAAAAACACCTCTGTCGTAATATTGGGACGCAAATTTGCCATAGTAACATATCTTGTAAACGGAATATTGGCAACATCAATATTATGCACATCGTATATAGGAGCATCGTTCGCAATACTCTTTTTGCTTCTTCATTTAAAAACATGGAAAGGGCTTAAGACAACAGAAGGAACAGCACTTAATGCATATATAGGACTTACCGCGCGCAACCAACTTCTGTTTACATTAATATATTTGCTTGTAGCTGTTTTGCAATCTATATTATAAAATAAGAGAATAAAAATGAAATATAACTTCTTTGCAACAAACTTTAAAACAAGGCTCTTAACATTTCTTTTGGTTGAGGCAGTAATGTTCATAGCTGCATCGGCACTAATTACAATAGCCTCAAAACTATTGGCTTTGCCCGAGCGACCACAAATGATGGTGATGCTTGCAATTCAGGGATTTGTGCTTTTTGTGGCATCCCCTCTTATAACAGCAAGGCTGATAACAGCACAACCATTTAAATACCTAAGTTTAACAAACCTGCCAACTCAGAAGCAGATAGTGTGGGTAACAGTAGCCATGCTTGTAATGACACCCGCCCTAAATCTTGTAGTATCGTGGAACGAAGCAATGCACCTGCCCGAGTTTATGTCGGGAATAGAGGTGTGGATGCGAGCAAACGAAGACTCAGCAATGGAGGCGACAAAGAAATTGCTTTCAATAAATACAATAGGGGCGTTAATCGCTACCGTCTTTTTAGTTGGAGCATTGACAGGCGTGGGTGAGGAGCTGACCTTTAGGGGAATAATACAAAAACTTATTTCAGATAAATGGGCTAATCAGCACATAGCCATTTGGGTAACAGCAATTATCTTCAGTGCAATACATTTTCAGTTTTTCGGATTCTTTCCTCGTATGTTATTAGGAGCATTTTTCGGATATTTGTTAGTGTGGTCAGGCTCAATTTGGTTGCCAATATATGCACACTTTTTAAATAACAGTATGGCTGTAGTGGCAGCCTATATGCTAAACATAAACCTCACAACGGATGAATACGAAAAAGTCGGAACAGTTGATAATGGTACAATTTGGATGGCACTTGTTAGCCTTGCTCTCTTTGCTCTATGTGTTTATAAGATAAAAGGAAAGAGAGTTGTTAGTTATATAAATTAGGAATTATGCGAGTAAGCGAGAGCAGAACCAAACTTGTTTGAAGTTATGCCAAGCGTGAGCATAATCAAGAAACGAATGTTTCTTAATTAGAAATTAGGAATGAGGAATTAGATTTGAAATTAGTTCGTCACTTCGTGTCAATTAGAAATTATAAGCAAAATATATTATAAACTAATAAGATAAAGAAAATGAAAAGAATTAAAAATTTGATTAGTATTCTAAGTATGCTAATGCTAATCATGGTGGCATTACCATCATGTGGATGGGGTGACGGAGAGAAAGACGATGAGTTTTGTAAAGTTTCTGTGACAAGTTCAGTGGGAGGAACTGCTTTTGCGTCAGAGACAGATGTTATGTCTGGTTGGGAAGTAACACTGATTGCAAGTCCAAACCCTGGTTATGTTTTTGTAAATTGGACTGTAAACGGAACTGAGGTGTCAACTGAAAATCCATACAAAACAGTAGTTTCTGCAAATACTCAATTTAGAGCAAACTTTAGGACTGAATCTGGCAATGGAGGAGATGAGTCGGTAGATGTCAATAAAGATATTATGGAGGGAGAAGATTTTATTATAACCATTACTCCTGAAGGTGCAGGAAAAGTTTCTACATACATACAAAAAAGAAATCTAACACTTATTTCCATTCCAAATGACGGATATGAGTTTGAAAGTTACTCTATAAATGGAGAGGTTGTATCTAAAGAATCAATATTTGCAATTGATATAAATGGATTTACTGAAATATTTGTCAACTTTCTCAAAAAAGAACCAATACCACCTGTGTCAGCAGAGATGGAGTATGTCGATTTGGGCTTGTCGGTAAAATGGGCAACATGTAACTTGGGAGCTACAAAACCGGAAGAGAGTGGAAATTATTATTCATGGGGAGAAACATCAGTGGTAGATTGTATCACTTCTCACGATTATAAATGGTCTGAAGAAGCAGAAGCATCATTTACAAAATACTGCACAAGTGAGGAATATGGCAAAGTAGATAATAAAACAACACTCGATTTAGAAGATGACGCTGCTTATGTAGCACTTGGCGGTAATTGGCGAATGCCGACAAAAGCAGAATTTAATGAATTATTAAATACATGCAAATGGACATGGACGATAGTAGAAGGTGTATTTGGCTATCGCGTATCAAGTTATAGCAATGGAAATAGTATATTTATTCCCGTAGTAGGAGTTAAAACCGGATATGGTACCAGCGGAGAAGGCTATATTAGTTCTTATTGGTCAAGCACTCTTTCTAATAAGAGCGACCAAGCAATGCGTCTATTGGTTATAAATGATCCAAAAGAAATGAGAGTAGTTCAGTATGCTCGTTGGATAGGATGTCCAATTCGTCCTGTATACGCAGATAAATAAGAGATGAAAAATATTATAGACAATAAAAGGGTTGCTCTCGTGAGCAACCCTTTTATCGTATAAAGTCTTAATTGTTAACTATATAAATTGTTTTATTAATCTAACAACTAACAACTACCCGTAGGCATTTTAAAGTAACGAAGTTAGGATTAACTAAATGTTAATCCGTGCTTTAAAATGGGGAGCACAGTGCTCTGTGCGACGGAGGAAGCTTTAGCCGACAACTAACAACTCTAATTTAAGGAATAAAGCATTCCAAAAGTTTTGCGTTACCCTCAATCTTAACCTCTTGAGTTGTTGCAGGAACAAGGATTGTCTCACCTTGTCTCATCTCTGTAACATTACCCTCATTGTCTGTCAATGTTGCGTTTCCGCCCATGCATATGAAAATTGAGAATGAGTCGCGATCTGCCAATTTGTAAGTAACCTCTCCGTCAATATCCAAAACGCTTGTTGAGAAGTATTGACACTCTGCAAGTTTAACACCCTCGTTTACGCATGGAGTATATTCGGTTTTAAGGTCGCTGTAAAGTTTGTAGTCAATAGCATCTTTAGCCAACTCTGTGTGAAGCTCTCTACCATTACCGTTTTTGTCTTTGCGGTTGTAGTCGTAAATACGGTAAGTGATGTTTGAGTTTTGTTGAATTTCTGCAATGAAAATACCTTTACCAATAGCATGAACACGACCTGCAGGAAGGAAGAAAACGTCACCGCTCTTAACTTCATGGAATTGAAGAACATCAGTGATAGTGTTGTTTTCGATACGTTCAACATACTCCTCGGGAGTAATCTCTTGAGAGAATCCTGAATACAAACCGGCACCTTCAACGGCTGAGATAACATACCACATCTCTGTTTTTCCAAATGAGTTGTGACGCTCTTTAGCCAAAGTGTCATCGGGGTGAACTTGAATTGAAAGAAAATCTCTTGCATCAATAAATTTGATTAGCAAAGGGAAGTCTTTACCAAAACGCTCAACAACGTGTTTACCCAAAAGAGCAACACCCTCTTTCTCCATAACCTCGGTAAGAGTTGCGCCTTTGTATTCGCCGTCGGCAACAACCGAAACATTACCCTCAACTTGCGAAATCTCCCAGCTCTCGCCAATACCCTCTAATTTAGGATTAACGTCTTTGAATTTACAAATTTCGTTACCACCCCAAATAACAGGTTTTAAAATGTCTTCAAATTTTAATGGTTTCATAATAGTATAATTAGTTAATAATTAGCTGATAAATAGAAACAAAATCGCTGTATGTTATCCTTAAAGAGTATATACCCTTTTTTAAAATAGGACTATTTCCATTATCTAACCCTTCGCTGTAATATATACAATCCGAAGTTTGAGATGTTATACTTACACTTTTGCACAAATTTACTCTATCTATAGGAATTATAATCTTTTCTCCTTCAAAAAAATTCAGAGGAGGTTGTGATTGTTGTAGAGCCTCGCTTTCGTGGTAGTAGTCATTGGTTGCCGTAATAGCATAATATAACCCCTTTTCGTTGTGACTAAATGAGTTCTTAGAATATCGGGCTTCAAGAATGTTTTCAGCCATACGGGTATCTACGGGATAATTAGTCGATGCGTATATTGTGTAATATTTAGCATCTCCATCACATTCCCAAGTAATGGTCTTTTTGCCATCCTCGCTATACTCTATCTCCAAATTGTATGGAGTGGCTTCGCAACCCTTCTTGTGGTTTTTAAGCGGAGGAAACAATGCCGGAGTATTGTATGCATCAGTTTTAAGAACCGTAGAAATATTCTTTATATTATCCTCAAGTTGTTTTGTCCTGTAGAACGAACTACCGGCAATACCCATCTCTCTGCTAATATAGATTTGAGGCATAAAGTCACGTAAACTCCAATTGCCATCACTTTTGGCTAATCTATAAACACCCAATCCTGCAACAATGGGGTATCCGTTACTATTCCTAACCCAATCTTTTACAAATGGAAAAAACGATTTGTCAGGGTAGTACATCATAGGTGCCACAAAATCTTGCTTACCTGCTTTTAGCCAAGCTGCAACATCTTGGTATGTAGCCTCCATTCCGCTCCATCCCATCGAAGAAAAGTATCTATGGTTATCGCGTTTGCCCAACACAGCACTACTTACCATAACGGTAGGCTTTAGTTTTTTGACAACATCATATACTGAGAATACAATATTGTTTATATTCTTGATTCTCCAATCCTTAAGACCTTCTCCTATATTGGCATACTTCTTATAGGTTTTTGAATCTGGAAAATCGTGTGCTCTGTCTGGGTATCTTATATAATCCAAATGTATACCGTCAACATTGTACTTCTTAACAATTTCGCTAACAATGTCAATCAGATAAAAACCTGTTTCAGGCTCTCCTGGGTTAAGATACCACTCGCCGTTATATTTCATGCAAATATCGGGTCTGCGTTTTGGTAACGATTTTTCACCTTGCATCTTTATAGCCTTGTCGCTACCAATATTCATGCACACAACCCAAGCGTGACATTGAAGTCCCCTTTTGTGACACTCCTCGATAGCAAAAGCAAGAGGGTCATATAAAGGTTTCTTTCCTCTTGTTCCTGTCATAACAGCATTGTAAGGTTCAATATCCGATTCATAAAGAACATCGCTTCTTAAACGTGCCTGAAAAAATACGGTATTCATATTCATATCCACAACCATATCCAATATTTTACAAAGGTCGGCTTTCTGTCTCTCTGCGCCCTTTGCGTCAGTTGCGGGACTTTTTGGCCAATCCAATCCATAGTTTGTGGTAAGCCATATAGCGCGTATCTCATTTTTAGGATTTTCGGCTACAATGATTAACGAAAAAAACAGGGTAAAAAAAAGCGTTATAGAGTATCTAAAAAGATGGTTTGTCATTACTTTCAAATTTATAGGGCGAAGATACAAATTTTTCTTCAAAAAAAATTGTCTTTTTAGAAACGCTGTATTAATTTTATACCGATTATCGCGGGTATAAAACATCCGTAATAAAAGAAAACATAAACTATAAAACATTTATATATGGCAAAGAACAGATTAGTAGGAGATTATCCTGTAATTGGTATCCGCCCAACAATTGACGGACGTAGAGGTGAACTTAAAGTAAGAGAGTCGCTCGAGGAGCAAACAATGAACATGGCTAAATCGGCAGCCAAGTTGTTTGAAGAGAATTTGCGTTATAGCAATGGTGAGCCTGTAAAAGTTGTGATAGCAGATACAACTATAGGACGTGTAGGAGAGGCTGCAGCATGTGCTGAGAAATTTAAAAAAGCAGGTGTTGAAATCACTTTGACAGTAACACCATGTTGGTGCTATGGAGCAGAGACAATGGATATGGATCCCTTAACAATTAAAGGAGTGTGGGGATTTAATGGAACAGAGCGTCCGGGAGCAGTATACTTGGCATCAGTATTGGCAACACATACACAAAAAGGTCGTCCTGCATTCGGAATCTATGGACACGATGTTCAAAATGCCGATGACACAGAAATTCCCGAAGATGTAAAAGAGAAACTATTGCGTTTTGGTCGAGCAGCAGTAGCGGCAGCATCAATGCGTGGTAAATCATATTTGCAAATCGGATCAATCTGTATGGGTATCGGAGGTTCAATCATCGACCCCGAATTCATTGAAGAATATTTAGGAATGCGCGTAGAGTCTGTTGACGAGGTTGAGGTAATTCGTCGTATGGAGCGTGGCATCTACAATAAAGAGGAGTTTGAAAAAGCTCTTGCATGGACAAAAGCAAAATGTAAAGAGGGATTCGATAAAAACCCCGAGAACTTGCAAAAAACTCGCGAAGAGAAAGATGCAGACTGGGAATTTGTTGTTAAGATGATGGTTATCATCAAAGACCTTATGAACGGTAACGAAAATCTTCCCGAGGGATGCGAAGAGGAGAAAGTTGGACACAATGCAATTGCAGCAGGATTCCAAGGACAACGTCAATGGACCGACTTCTATCCTAACTGCGACTTCCCCGAAGCACTTTTGAACACTTCATTCGATTGGGAAGGAGCTCGCGAGCCATACATCTTGGCAACTGAAAACGACGTATTAAACGGAATTGGTATGTTGTTTATGAAACTTCTTACCAACCGCGCACAAATATTTGCCGATGTTCGTACATATTGGAGTCCTGATGCAATCAAAAAAGCAACAGGATACGATGTTGAGGGCAAAGCAAAAGATTCAGACGGTATTATCCACTTGATTAACTCAGGAGCTGCATGTCTTGATGCTTGCGGATTGGCAAAAGACGAGCAAGGAAATCCAATTATGAAAGAGTGGTGGAACATTACAGAAGAGGATCAAGAGGCTATCTTGAACGCTACAACATGGAACCCTGCCGATTTAGGTTATTTCCGTGGAGGAGGTTACTCATCTCGTTTCATCACAGAGGAGCAAATGCCTGTAACTATGATTCGTTTGAATCTTGCAAAAGGCCTTGGCCCCACATTGCAAATTGCTGAGGGATGGACAGTAAAACTTCCTAACGAAGTATCTGACATCCTATGGAAACGTACCGACTATACTTGGCCATGTACTTGGTTTGCACCACGTTGCACAGGTGAGGGCGCTTTCAAAACAGCATACGATGTTATGAACAATTGGGGAGCTAACCACGGAGCAATCTCTTACGGACACATTGGCGCAGACCTTATAACACTATGCTCAATGCTTCGTATACCTGTAGCAATGCACAACGTACCCGAAGATAAAATCTTCCGTCCATCAGCATGGAATGCATTTGGAATGGACAAAGAGGGACAAGACTATCGTGCATGTGCAGCATACGGACCAATGTATAAATAAAATAAAAACCATCTAATATAGTGTTTGGGGTTGTAGAAGTGCAACCCCAAACTTAAAATAAAAATATCATGACAAGAAGATTTGTTTTAAATGAAACTGCCTATTTCGGAGCAGGTTCTCGTGAGGCTATCGCAGATGAGGTTGCACGCAAAGGATTAAACAAGGCTTTGATTGTAACCGACAGTAGTTTGGTGAAATTCGGAGTGGTAGCAAAAGTTTCAGAGGTATTGGATAAAGCAGGAGTACCTTTCGAAATTTTCGACGAAGTAAAACCTAATCCAACAGTAGCGAACGTAAAAAGCGGATTAAAAGCATATGCCGAATCCGGAGCTGATTTCATATTGGCAATAGGTGGAGGTTCATCAATAGATACAGCCAAAGCAATTGGTATTATAACAAACAACCCCGAGTTCTCTGATGTAGTTTCATTGGAGGGAGTAGCACCTACAAAAAAACGTTCAGTACCCATCATTGCAGTACCCACAACAGCAGGAACAGCAGCAGAGGTAACAATCAACTATGTTATCACAGATGAGGAGAACAAAAAGAAAATGGTATGTGTCGATCCCAACGATATTCCTGTAGTGGCAGTAATCGATGCAGAGTTGATGTATTCTCTACCCAAAGGCTTAACAGCCGCAACAGGTATGGATGCGCTTACTCACGCTATTGAGGGCTTAATCACTAAAGGAGCATGGGAGTTGAGCGATATGTTCGAGATAAAAGCTATTGAGATGATAGCAGAAAATCTACCCATTGCAGTTGAGGAGCCAACCAATGCAAAAGCACGTGAAGCTATGGCATTAGGACAATATGTAGCAGGAATGGCATTCTCAAACGTAGGTCTTGGAGTGGTTCACGGAATGGCTCACCCAATGGGAGCAATCTTCGATATACCTCACGGAGTGGCAAATGCAGTGTTGTTGCCAACAGTAATGGAGTACAACAAACCCGCAGCAAAAGAGAAATATGTTGAAATTGCAAAAGCAATGAAGGTATATAAAGACGGAATGAGTGTTGACGAGGCGGCAGATGCAGCAGTAGAGGCAGTAAAAGCACTATCAATCAAAGTAGGAATTCCTCAAACACTAACCGAGTTGGGTATAACAGAAAATGATATTGACGCATTGGCAGCATCAGCAATAGCTGACGTATGTACACCGGGTAACCCAAGAGACATTGACGAAGCAACAATTAAAGAACTTTATAAGAAGATACTATAATGGAAAAAATAATGGATGCACTCTACCAAGAGTTTATGAAGGCTGCTCACCGTGCAGGAAACGAGCATTTAATGCTATGTAGCAGTGGTAACATGTCATGGAGAATTGGTGACAAAGTGATGATATCAGGAACAGGCTCATGGTTGCCAACAATCCAAAAAGAGAAAATTGCTGTATTGAATTTAGAGGACGGAACATCAGTAAACGGAGTAAAACCATCAATGGAGAACGGATTCCACTTGGGAGTTTTGCGTAATCGTCCCGATGCAAATGTTGTATTGCACTTCCAATCAGAGTATGCAACAACAGTAGCCTGCATGAAAAACAAACCAACAAACTTCAATGTAACAGCAGAGGTTCCTTGCCATGTAGGAAAAGAGATACCCGTAATTCCATATTATCGTCCGGGTTCGCCCGAATTGGCACAAGCTGTGGTTGAAGCATTGAAAGACCACGACTCATGTCTATTGACAAATCACGGTCAAGTAGTATGCGGAAAAGATTTCAACTCTGCATTCGAAAAAGCTATGTTCTTCGAAATGGCATGTCGTATAATCGTTCAATCAGGAATGGATTACACAGTGCTAACCGAAGAGGAGATAAAAGACCTTGACAAATACGTTTTGGGTAAAATTACAGATTAATAATAACCTTTGATAATGGGCGAGGGGAGACTATCCCTCGCTCACTTATTTTAAATAAAAAGATATGTACTATATAGCTGCCGACTTTGGAGCAGGAAGCGGACGAGTTATTGTTGGTTCAATAGAAAATGGAGAACTGACACTTGACGAAATACACCGTTTCCCTAACCGACAAATTAATTTAGGAGGAAGAGTATATTGGGATTTCCTCTCACTATACGAAGAGATAAAAACAGGAATCAAAAAAGCATTTGCAAAATATGGTTCGCAAATAAAAAGCATAGGAATTGATACTTGGGGAGTAGATTACGGATTGCTTGACAAAAACGGACGTTTGATTTCAAATCCTGTATGTTATCGCGATTCTCGTACACAAGGAATCCTTGAAAAAGCTTTTGAAAAGCTACCCAAAGAGAAGTTCTTCTCGTTGGCAGGAAATCAGTTTATGGAGTTGAACACAGTATTTCAACTATATAGTGCAGTGTTGGAGGGCGATGAGGCTTTGAAAAATGCAGATAAGCTACTCTTTATGCCCGATTTGTTCGCCTATTTCTTGACACGACGTGCAGTGAACGAATATACAATATCGTCAACATCGCAAATGCTCAATTCGCTTTCGCGTGAGTGGGATGATACAATATTTGAGACATTGTCATTACCTAAAAAATTAATGCAGGAGGTGGTGTATCCCGGAACAAAAATAGGCGATTTAACACCCGATATGCAAGAGGAGTTGGGCGGTAATGCAGCGGTGGTTGCAGTAGGTTCGCACGACACGGCATCGGCACTTGCAGCCATTACAGCTGACGATGATGAGTGGGCATTCATCAGCTCCGGAACATGGTCATTGATGGGAATGGTTACACCAACCCCATTACAAACACCCGAGGTATTGGCATCAGATTTCACAAACGAAGGTGCAGTATCTGGCGATATCCGCATACTTAAAAACATAACAGGATTGTGGTTGTTGCAATCGCTTGTAAAAGAGTGGACAGCACAAGGACTCGATTGTGATTACTCGCGAATGGTAATAGAGGGAGAAGCATCAAAATGCGAAAGTGTGATACCTGTAACCGACAGCCGTTTTACAGCACCACGCAGCATGAAAGATGCAATAGATAACTACTGCATTGAAACAAATCAGTCAGTACCTCAAACACAAGGAGACTATATGCGTTTGGTATGTCAGTCGTTGGCAACCGAGTATGCAAAAGTAAAACAGGAGTTGGAACTCTCTGTTGGTCGTAGCATTAAGACAATATACATTGTTGGAGGAGGTTCTCAGAACGGATTGTTGAATAAACTTACAGCCGAAAAAACAGGATGTAAAGTAGTTGCAGGTCCTGTTGAGGCAACAGCCATAGGCAATATAAAAGTGCAAGCACAAGCAGCAGGAGAGTTGTCAAAAGAGAATCCTCTTATATTAAAAGGCAAAGGAATGGAATTAAAAACATTTATGCCCTAATAAACACAATTAAAACCGATTATAATGACAAAGGATAAAATAAAAGTAATTGAAAAAGCAGTATTGGCACCCTTTATAATGTTGGTGTCGTGCTTCGTGTTATGGGGATTGCTCAATAACATGACCGATAATCTTGTTCCGGCATTCGGAAAAATCTTTATGATGTCGGCAGTCGATTCATCGTTTGTACAAATTGCCTTTTACGGAGCATATGCAGTATTGGCAATACCTGCGGCAATAATAATAAAGAAATTCTCATACCGCGTAGGAGTGTTATTAGGATTAGGACTATACATGATTGGAGCATTAGGATACATCCCTTCTGCCATAATTCAAAGTTATGATATGTTCTTGGTCTCAATCTTCGTTTTGGCATGTGGACTATCTGTATTGGAGACAACATGTAACCCATATGTACTATCACTTGGAGCAAAAGAGACATCAATCCAACGATTGAATTTTGCACAAGCTTTCAATCCACTTGGTTCGCTAACAGGAATATTCTTGGCAAAATATCTAATACTTGCAAACCTTAATCCTGCAACATACGATGAGCGTTTGGCAATGGAGCCCGATGCCTTGAATGCAATACAAAACAATGAGCTTATTTGGGTATGCGTACCATATGTAGGATTGGTATTGATAGCATTGATAATTTGGTTGTTCTTTTACAATTTCCGTCGTCCTGAGAATAAAGCGGAGGAGGGCGATTTGAATATAGCGGCATCGTTCAAAAAACTTATAACAATGCCACGCTACTATTGGGGAGTTGTAGCACAATTCTTCTATGTGGGATTGCAAATTACAGTGTGGACATGGACAGTAAAATATGCCATGACCGTATTTGGAGTGGCAGAAGCCGAAGCAGCACAATATTACCTATATTCAATAATATTGTTTATAGCATGTCGTTGGATTTCAACAGCAGTTATGACAGCACTACGCGATAAAATTAACCCTGCAGTAATGCTTTCGCTATTTGCAGTGGCAGGAATATTTGCATGTTTAGGAACAATCTATTTGCCATCAAATATCTCTATATGGTTTTTGGTAGCAGTATCGGGTTGTATGTCGTTGATGTTCCCCACAATATACGGAATAGCACTATACGGAATGGGTGATGAGGTAAAACTTGGAGCAGCAGGATTGATTATGGCAATCCTTGGAGGAGCGGTAATAACACCAATTATGGGAATGTTTATCGATAACGGATGGCTAAACACATTGCTACCATCAACATTCTCGGTTGCAGAAGCATCAATTCGCTCATCATTCTATATCGCAATAATATGCTTTGCAGTAGTATTGGCATACGGAATGTATATAAAAGCAACAGATAAGAAATAGAACCTATAAATTCTAATATAACAGAAGAGGCTGACTAAAAAGGCTCTTTTGTCGTTATGCTTGTCTCCAAAATCCTCATTTACGATTAGTAAACTGCGGTTTTGGAGTCTTCACAAGCCTAAAAATAGCTCTTTTTATTCAACCCATAGACAAGAGAGGGTGACCCG
>JAFYRT010000008.1 GCA_017546805.1 Muribaculaceae bacterium
TATAAGTTTCTGACTAATGTGTCTATCATATTGATTTCTAATAATAGTACAAGCCCTACTTAATAAGAACATTTTTAATGTATTAATTGACAATCAAATATATTTGTTGTAATTTTTTTTTACCGGACACCAATAGGAGTAAATAAGGCGAATTGAGCTAATAAAAAACATCAAAGAGGCTGTATCAAAATGCAAATTTTGATATCAGCCTCTTAAGATTTGTAAGAATTGATAAAATACAAGGCGTTGAAATTTAGGGCAAAAGGAGTGTACCTATGTACATGACTGAGCCCTAATATTGAAAACAACACAGTAGTTTGTCAATTATGACACATCGCCTTTGGTATATTATTGAATATTTATTGTTAATCTAAAACTAAATTCAAACAGCTTCTAAATACGATTTAAAAAGATTGACGGCGTAACCATTCCGCAAGAAAACGGTCATAAACTATATAGCCTTTTTCAGTTTCGTACAGAAGTTCTTTTTCTATCAACTTCTTTGCAGTACTACTTACACTGCTGGCTGCACGTAATTTATGTTTAGCAATAAAATCTCCACTAAACAATTCTTTAACAAATCCTTCTCGAGCCACAGCTTTCAATAAACGCACACTATTTTGAGTATATGCTTTTAATAAACTGTTATACGAATACTCAAACTCCGATACAATCTCTGTTATAGCATAATTTATCAAATCTTCATTAATTTCAGCAGAATACCCATATAAACGATTTAAAATAGATTGCACATACCATGTATGACCCTCAAATTTATTATATATATATTTAAACATCTCCTGCGTCAATGTTTTACCTGCATTATTAAAATGAGATATTGCGAAATGGGCATAACTATCAACATCTATTGAAGATATATTGAGCAACTGAGTACTCATATAAAATGGCTTCTTTGCAGACATAAACATCTCCTGCATAATATGTTGTTTGCTTCCTGAAAATATAAAGTTAACATTTGGCAAGAATTGTATAAATGAGCGTAATAGGGCCTCCACCCCCTTTTCGGGATATTCTGTAATTTGTTGAAACTCATCAATTGCAATATAGCAACGTTTATCAGAAGAGGCCAAATATTCAAAAATTTCTTTTAGTGTAGCCTCTTCATATGAAGGAGCAATATCTATTGAAAATTTTGGCATACCACTAAATTCGTCAAATGTAACTATTGGACGACAACTTTTAATAAATGAAGAAACCCTACTCAATGCCTTCTGAGGAGCAGTATCAAGCTGTCCCAAAACTGTATTAGCAAAGAGAGTAACAAAATCTCCAAGTGATTGAGTTGCATATATATCCATATAGAAAGTAGCAATATTACTACTCTCCTTTTCAAGATTATAAAAAACGTGGTGGATAAGTCCTGTCTTACCCATACGACGTGGAGAGATTAATGTTAAATTTCTTCCATTATAGAGAGCTTCTATAATACTCTTGGTTTCAATCTCTCGATTACAAAAATAATCGGGAGAGTGATAACCCGAAATCAAAAATGGATTATTAGGCTTCATAATATTACAATATTTACATTACGATATTTTCGTAACGCAAATATCGTAATTATATTTTAAATAGACAAATAGAAGTGTAAAAATTTATATCGTATCACTTCATTAAGCAACTCGCTTTTATTTTGTAGATAATAAGCCCCCGTCTTTACAGACGGACAATGTTGGTACGCTTTATTTCCCGTAGGTTTAAAAACCTACGGCTATTGAATGCCAAACAAGTTTGGCAACAGTCTTTCAGACAATGAGGTGTAAATTAGACTAATAAAAAACATCAAAGGTTGCAACGCTCAATGCGTTACAACCTTTGGCATATTATTGAGTATTTATTGTTAGTCTAAAAACTAAATTCATACGTCTCTCCCCTCTCTACCGGAGAGGGGTTGGGGGTGAGGAGATCTACTCACAAACCGCACGCACAGACTGCCCGTAGTAACGGTTGTCGATGCACCAATCTACGCTGCCCGAATAGAAGTTCACGTGGAAAGCGCTGCCGCTGGCGTACGTGTAGAGCGACCTCGACCAGTAGCTGCCGCCACTGCCCGCACCGCTGAGATCGTCGTCGTAGCGAAAGCCCGGAGCAGGAAGAAATATGGAGTTTCCGTTCTTTTTGCTTGTTACTTTATAGCCTTTTACTCCGTTTTGTGTGGTCCAGGTCCAAGTACAGTTTGAGGTATTGCGTAATTCATCTTGCTCCGCTCTTGTCGGCATTCGCCATTTACCTCCCCAATTTACTCGCGCTGCATCGTCTGATAGTTCAAGTGTGGTTTTATTATCTACTGTGCCATAATATGAATCTGTACAATATTTGGTCATTGTAATAGATGAACCATTACAGTATTTGTAGGTACTCCAATTATATGTTGTTTTTGGAGAGGTCTCTCCCCATGCAAAGTAATCGCCATACTCTTCCGAAGTTGTCGCACCTACATTGCATGTTGCCCATTTTACTGATAAGCCTAAATCTACATATTCGTGACCATTGTGTATTTGTGTAGGGCCTAAACTTCCTCCCCCATTATTTATTAATCCATCATCGTTTCCATCTCCGGCACATGAACTAAACGTTAATAACGATAATGCAAAAAGCATACTTAATATGCTTGCATAATTTTTTAAATGTTTCATGATTGTTTTGTTTTATGTTTTAATGATTTTTATTAGGTTAAAGACAATAGAATATTGAGCCGCAATGTGAATTGCGACTTGCGGTTTTTTGCGATAACTAAAAGTGTTGTTATTATTTTATATAGGTAAGATTGTGTGTGTGTGTGTGTGTGTTTATACAA
>JAFYRT010000050.1 GCA_017546805.1 Muribaculaceae bacterium
CCAACAATAGGACACTTAAAATCAGATTATCGTTTAAACCGCAACTTTTATAAAGGTGTGGTAGGCGATGCTATCAATGTATTACTTGCTGCGGCTGCTTATAACTTCAAAAGAGCAATGAGAGCTCTTTTGGCCTTAATTAAAAAAATAAGAGAAACACTATATGGGAATAATGTTTCTCTTAATTATTGTATATCTCTAAGTTTTTAAGGGTCGACTAGATAGGGTATAGAATTATTATTTTAATTGTTGAAAACTTCATCTATAAATTCTCATAATATTGCATAATATTTTATATGATTGTGTCAATAAATTCATAATTCATGGGAAGGAATTCTAAAAATAGTTGTTATGAAAACAACCCCTACAAATTTGTAGCAATTTACATCATTCAAGTAGTTCTGTTATTTTATACCAATTGTCTTTGGATGGCTGATGCAATGTACTTTTATATTCCGGATGTAGTTTGGTTGCTTTTGATGACTTTCCTTTCAGCCATTCTATTTCAATACCTACGGGGTATTTCTTCTTCAACTCGCGATAATATTCGGTTGCATACCATTTGTTGCTGGAAGAAATAAGTTCAATCACTTCTTCTCTTGTTAGAATATAAAACTCCATATTTGACATTTTATCATCAGGCATATAAACAAACACCCAGGGACCAATGACTGAAGTTTCCAAATTAGGAATCGTACCATCCACTTCTGAAATATATCCTGTTAATATATTATGGGTTGTTCCTGATTTCACTTGAATCATTACACTCTTGCCATTGTTGGCATTCATGCAGATTAAATCCGCATTTTTGTAATTTCTATAGACAGTGTTGATGTTAACAACATCCAATCCCATATTCATTAACTCCATTGAGACAAGAATTTCTCCAAGTTCGCCTTTTTGTTTGTTGGTAAGTTTCATATTATCCTACGATTTATAATTATATTATCTCCAATCAAATTCTACTCCCAATATCTCAAGTCCTTGATATTTCCAAAGTTCTTGATTGTAATTCGGAGTAAATTTTGCCATCAATACTTTCTGGTGCCTATCTTCCTCAGTATCTCTCCACCCATTAAAGTTCATAACGCGCTGATTGACGCCAATAAAATCTGCGACATCCAACTGATAAAACACCGTGCCAATGCGTGTCATCCGATAATGTTGGCTATTGCAATCAGCCAAACTCCAACTATGATTGTCTAATATAAAACAATATGTACCTATTCCTTCCTCAGAACTCAATGCACCAACCGCCAGTTCCTTTGTTATGTTTTGGGATTCTTCAACTTTTATAACGTCCCCTGTGTAGATTCTTTCTCCATTGCTGTCATTGAATTCTGTTTGCACACCGGCAAAAATAACTCTACGGGCATAACCTCGTCCCTCACATTCATCGTTGAACACTTCTTCCACTACGTCTTGATTATGGTCGTCTGAATATTTATCATCTTGTTCCCATACATAGAAGTCATCTCCAAAGAAAAAGAAATCGCCAAAATAAACATACGCAAACTTTTTGTTTTCTGATACGTATCTCACTTTTATATTCGGCAAATAGTGATCTATTCCTGCTCCTATCTCGTATAGGTGCTGTTCGCAAAGACGTTTTAAGACTATATCACTTATAACAAGCGGCGCTGTCTCTTTCCCTCTCGGTGTCTTCAAACCGAGTGTGTAGTCAATAATCATGTACGGCAACCACTGGCGAGGATACGCAATATTAGGAATGTCCAAAACATCTTCAAATAATTGCGCCATGTCTGAATCTTTGAATCCTGCAATACCACACCCTACACGTGTAAGCAGAAATCGATTCATTGGATGTGTCTTTGCATAGGCAATGAATTTCTCTGCGTATGGACGTATATCTTCAAGTCCACCATGCATTGTTGCTATAGCATAACACTGTCCTGTCGGTCCATCACCAACACCCCATTCAGCGCCAAACTTTTCACAAGCAAATCTTGCTGCACCTCCAATGTGTTCCCCCTCTATATTACTACCGAAAACGAACATCTCACAATTAGAGAGTCGCTCGACTCTATCAGGGGTGAATCGTTTGTTATTAATCTTCATAATAATATCGGCTTTTACATTGATAATAATTTTATTTCATACCTCCCATTTCAGTTATGTGTTCCTCAATAAGTTGCATCGACAGGGTCAATTATCTCAGGCTTCGGTTTCTCCACCAAAGCGAACTTTCCTTTTTCTATGTATGTGTATGCTTGCATAATTGTCTATTATATCATCAACATAATCCGTCCTTCTGTCTTGACAAACATATCGGGAAAGCGACAGATAACGGCATAAACCTGATTGGATGTAACTGGCTGTCCATCTTTACGGATATGCAATCGTTGGCGGTTAATCATTTCTGCAATCTGCTCCGTCCGCATCCCTCGGTTTTGACTTGCGAGGCAGTAAAGTATGGCTTCTTCTATTTTCATAATATCAAAGTTACAAGTTTTTAAATAAAATCTATAAAATGTTCATATAAAAAAGAGATTCGCCTCAAAACATATTTTGAGACGAATCTGCGAGAATTATGGAACAAATTAATAACAACCAAAATTAAATTCCGTTTTTTGGGGATGCTTTGAGTGTTAATCTACAGATGATTGATTACTCTTTCTGGCTTCCTCAAACTTTGCGGTCATAGTAGGATTACCACGAGTGAGTTTGCGAATTTCCAAGTCATCTGTATCCTTGAGTGCTAGTCGAAGATTATTTTCTGAGCTGGTTAGTTCTTCTTTAATCTTCTGAAGCTTTTTAATTGTAGCATCAATATCTTCTATTGCATCTGAGAATTTTTTAGATGCCAGGGTGTAATGACGTCCAAATTTGTCTCTGAAACTGTTTACTTTAGTCTCAAAGTTAGTTACGTCAATTGACTGTTGCTGAGCAATTACAAGAGCTTTTTTATACTCAATGCTCTTTTTTGATGCTTGAGAAAGGAGCGAAATCAAAGGCATAAAGAATTGTGGGCGCACAACATACATTTTGGGATATCTGTATGAAACGTCAACAATACCTTCGTTGTAAAGTTCGCTTTCAGGCTCAAGAAGAGAAACAAGAACTGCGTATTCACACCCTTTTTCGCGACGGTCTTTGTCAAGTTTTGCAAAGAACTCCTCGTTTTTATGTTTGGTGGCAGTTGTGTCGCATTCGTTTTTCATCTCAAACATAATTGAAATATATTCCATTCCGTCAACATAGTCTTTGAAGATGAAATCTCCCTTGCTACCGCCTCTAATGTCATTGTCTTTATCAAAATAAGCATTGGGGAACATTGCTGTTCGCACTCGGTTAAATTCTGTGCTACAATGCACTTCAAGTGACTCTCCAATCATCTTTGTTGACATTTTTGATTTCATATCTTTATAGAAATCAACCTCTTCCTGCTTTTGACGGAGTTTCATTGAGAATTCATCTTTCATTCCGTTTTCACGAATGGTTGCTTCTTTCTTTTCAAGAGCAACACGATTTTCAAGCTCCGAGATTTTTGCGTCTTTTGTCAGCAAAATTTCTTGGCTCTTGTTTTGCTCCTCCATTATGGCAATTTGCTTTTGAGCTTCAGCCTGCGCAAGGGTCGATTTAAGATTCATAATCTCTTGCTCCTTATTAGCTATAGCTTGTGTCATCTCTAACTCTTTAGCCTGAACCGCACTTTTTACAAGTTCCTTAAGATTTTTAATCTC
Source organism: Muribaculaceae bacterium (assembly GCA_017546805.1). Taxonomy (GTDB): domain Bacteria; phylum Bacteroidota; class Bacteroidia; order Bacteroidales; family G3-4614; genus Caccoplasma_A. Next base: position 3,705 of record JAFYRT010000050.1, read on the forward strand.
AGCATCCTTTTGGCTTAAAGCTTTTTCTTTTGCATTAAGTTCCTCACCGAACAATTTTTCTGCTTTAAGCATGTCTGCTTGCTGCTCAGCCTTTTGTTGCTTGTGGAGCTCTTCAATACGGCGATTGAGTTCTTCATTAAACTCTGCATTTTTCACTTGGTTAACGATTGAAGCATAATCAGCTTCGTCAACTACGAATGCGTTACCGCATTTGGGGCATTTTAGCTCTTTCATAAGCAAATTGTGTTAAGTTTAAATTATTTCTATACTATTTAATTCTTTATTGAAATGTATCTTTTATTTTTAAGTCGAAGTCTTTTTGTATTCCTCAAACTTGTATTTGTTACTTTTAACAGCCTTAATTAAAGGAGTGTAAATATCACATCTCTTCTAAACTGCGTTGAGTAAACTTGAAACCTCCTTCTTGACTCTCATCAGGTGTAGCAATTACAAAACTGAAATTCTCTGTCTCTTTAAAAGACTCTTTCAACTTGTTAATTGAGTATTCACCTAAGTTATTAATCTTAATCTCGAAGAACCAAGTTTTACCATCTTTTTCAGCAGTTATATCGCAAGGTATAGATACAACTTTAACATTTTCATAACCCTCTTTTTTAAGTTGTGCAACAAATGCAGCTTTTGCATTAACGTCAGTTTTAATATTTGCCATAATGTAACAATTTCAAAATTATAAAAATTAATTGAATAACCTCTCTATAATACTATTTTTCATTAGCCTTCTTAAATGCATCGGCTAACATATTAAAAATGCTCTCAGTAAGTTTTAATGCAATTTTTTTACGTTTGGCTTTTTTATTCTTTTCGTTTTTTTCAATCTTATCATCCTCTTTATCTTGAAGGTCTATATTAAAATATACTTTAAATGGGGGAATTGTAGAATGCTCCATCATCTCTTCTGGTGTAAGCTGTATGAATCTAAAACCACACTCTTGGCTCTCGTCTGTAATTGCAATTACAAATCTGAAAAACTCCGGAGTCTTAAATGCTTGTTCCCACTCGGTCATGGTTGCTGCTCCAAAATATACATCTTGCTTAGAGGTCATTTTAATTTCAAAGTACCACTTCTTTCCATCTTTCTCTGCAGAAATATCACATGGTTTGCTAATAACTTTTGCATTTTCATAACCGCAGTTGTTTAAGTAAGCTACAAATGCCTCTTTTGCTTTTACATCAGATTTTTTGTTTACCATAATGCCATTTTGATTTATTATCAAATTTAAATTTATAATCACTTGTCTTTACATTATTATACTTTATGTGGTGTTAATTGTAACAAAAAACTTCAAAAAAATTAAGCACAAGATTTCAACCCTGAATAAACATTCTGAATATTAGGGTTTTTAATCAACTCTTTTCTTGCACGCGAGATAATAGTTCTGCAAGCACCTTCGTTTACACCAAGTGCCTCGCTTATTTCATCGTATGAGTAATCTTGCGATTTTAAAGTTATTGCCAATCGCCCTTTAGCATTCAATGAGTCAATTCCTTTTTGGATAATCTCCAATCTCTCTTTTGAATATAATTGCTCGTCAGGGTTATAGTAGTGATCACTCTCAACATTAGGATATTGATATTCATACTCTTCTCCGTCAACAGAGGTTGCTGTAAAATGTGAGATGTGATATCTTCTTTTTGACTCAGTATTAATGTAGTCTATAGCGCAATTATATGCTATTTTAGAAAACCATGCCGCTTTGCTTATATTGCTGTCGTACATATCCATGTTCATGGCTACTTTAAGTGTAGCTTCGCTAACAACCTCTTCCACGTCGTAATCGGTATGATTAAAACCATATTTCTTAAAACATTTTATTGCGGTAGGTATAAAAGTTGTTTTACTAATTAATTGAAGATTCTCGCTGTGTATATTTCTAACTTTTTTCATAATATTTATTAGTTTGAGTTGTGTTATTTTTAAGTGTTTATAAATTCTCTAATTAGGCATTTTTAGGTTATATTCCCTTTGTTTACAGTGCTAATTTCATCTTTTTATTAACAAGACAAAGAGAGTTTTGCCCTTATGTATGAACTGCTTTGTTTTATGTATGAAATTAAAAATGTGTTGCAACAATATCCTTGGAAGAGTTGCCATTAGCGAGAACGTACTAGTAGTTTTCGATAATTTTAGAGACAAAATTTTGACTATACCTAAGTGCTTTCTCGAGTAGTGAAATTCAAATTGAGATATCGAAATAGATTGAATGTAGTATCTGAAATTTAGAAGTTCGGTTTCAGATTGTAAGAGTTGTTTTGTAAGCATATCAGTCACCTTTTTATTGATTAAAAATTATATAATGACTGATTTGCATTGCAAATGTAGGCAATTTTTAGGATACCGTCAAGCCGTGTTAAGGTAATTTTACTCAAGAGAAAATTTTTTTATTTTTTGTGTAACATTTTTTTATGTATATGGTATAAATAAGCGTAAACACGTTAAAAATAAAGGAGATAGTATGAAAAGAAAAACAAAAAAATCGGAAATGATTACAGTACCCTGTGATATGGAGAATGTGAGTATTACATCTTGTCTAAATCGCATTAGAATGAGAATATCTACTCAGAATTATAATGAAGAGTCAAAAGAAACTTTAAAAAATGATTATGACTATGTTTGCTCTAAATTAAATATATGTATAGAGGAAGCAACACTACTTTCGTATGTATTGGAGAATAATTACAGTTTTTCATGTTGCGATGATGAAGATTTGGCAAACTTTATGGGTTGTACAAATATTCAGTTCTTGAAATACAGGAAATATCTCGATTCTCTTGCTTATAAACGTATAGTAAGAATAACAAACAATATGGGTAAATGTTCGTATAAAGTATTGAAAAATGCTTGTGATGCAATTATTGAAGACAGAAGTTTTTCGGAAAAAGACTTTTCTGGACTTACTACGGATGATATGTTTTCTGAGTTTAGAAAACTATTTCAATCGTACCGCAACCAAGAGATTAATCTAAATATGCTTTTGCAAGATTTAAATATGCTTATTGATGTTAACTCTCAAAATAAGTATTCTCAGATGGTTAAAAAGTGTGGAATAAGGAATTGTTCACATTCTGAGCAACGTATATTCCTCTATTTATGCCATCAGTATGTAAGTTGGGGTAAAAAGATCATACCACATCATCATTTTATGGATTTTGTCTCAGAATCAGAGGACAAACAAAAATTCTTTCGCATTTTTCAAGCAGGTAAACACAAATTTCAGAACATGTCGTTAGTGAAATTTGGAGGAGAAGATGGCTTTATTGATAAGGGTACAGCAATGCTCAACGAGAAAGTAACAGAAAGCTTTTTCTCTGAGTTGGATCTTTTTTGTGATGAGGAATTAGATGTACATCAAGATCTTACAAGTTTTGAAAATATTACAGAGAGACAACTCTTTTATAATTCAGTTGAGGAACAGCAGGTGAAGCAACTTGAAGAGTTGTTAATAGATGAACACTTCAATGGCATTCAAACTCGTTTGGAGGAGATGGGAATGCGTAAAGGTTTCAATATTATTCTGTATGGTGCACCAGGAACAGGAAAAACTGAAACTACATTGCAATTGGCTCGTAAGACTCAGCGTGATGTATTGAATATTGACGTATCAAACCTTAAAAGTAAGTGGGTAGGGGATAGTGAGAAGGCTATAAAAGGTGTTTTCAAAACATATAAAAATCTATGCAAAAAGAAAGGATGCAAACCAATCCTATTCTTTAATGAAGCTGATGCAATATTTGGTAAACGTATGGAAAACGTTGACAGTCCTGTGGCTCAAATGCTTAATTCTATGCAAAACATAATTCTGCAGGAGATGGAAACTCTTGATGGTATAATGATTGCTACCACTAATCTACATGCAAATCTTGACTCAGCTTTTGAACGTCGTTTCATATATAAAATTGAGTTGGAAAAACCAGGTTCTGAGGTTCGAACTAAGATATGGAGATCTATGCTTCCTGGTCTTGCCGAAGAAGATTATACAGAACTTGGAAGACAGTATAATTTCAGTGGAGGACAAATTGAAAATGTTGTCAGAAAAAGTACTGTTGATTATATTCTTACGGGAAATAATCCAACGATGGATGTTGTATGTAAATTTAGTGAGGAAGAGATGTTTAAATCAAATGTGAAAAGAGTTGGATTTTAATATGTTTTACTAAGTTTATAACTGATACTAATTTGTTAACACCAAATAAAAATTACACCTGTTATGGAAAATATTGAAAAAAAACAACCAAAAGCTACAAGAGCACAAGTTGAGAGAATGGACGAAATCTATGCAGAAATTTCTGAGTTTGAAGGTTCATTTGTTGAAGATTTAGAATTTAGACATTTGTTGTTATTACAAGAACTTGAAGATTTAAAAGAGAATTACGATTGGCTGGACGAGGTATTTGAAGAGAATAACAAAAAAGGATTGAAGAATATATTAGGCGAAGTTGTGGTTCCTGCTATATATGATAGATATGGAATGCTTATGCCATATTATATGAAAAACAAACCTGTAGGAGCTCAGTTAGATGGTAATTTTGCTCTAGTTAAACGTGACGGTAAAGGAACTCCTGTTACAGAATTTATTTATCGTGCAATACTCCCAATGCCATTTTGCGATGTGTATGTAGTCTTTAATAAAGAAGATAACTCACATTTTGCTCTAATGATAGAAGGGAAAGTTATTACACCATATGAAATTGAAAATCATGAAATGCCGTGTGATGATGCTATCATTTTATCTGCTGAAGGTAAAAAGGGTATATTCTATTATGGATATGATCTCGTTTATATTAGCCCCGAATATGATAATGTATATTCGCAAGGAATAGGTGAAAATTTTATCTTCGTCAAAGATGGCAAAAAAGGGTATGTAACTCTCGACAAACGATTTATATCAATTGATGATTTCGAAATGCTTGATTATGAAGAATACGAAGAAATCAGTAAAATAGGATTTATATCTTCTCCTGATATAGATTAAAATTTAATCAATAATCTAAAATAAAGTTTATCATTTACTATAATAAAGCAGGTTGTTTCATTTGATATAGCCTGCCTTATTGTAAAATTTTTAGATGATAAATCACAATAAATTAGTACCTTTACACTCAAGAAAAGGAAATAGTGTAAATAGTCATGATTAAATCTATATTGTTTGTTGGAATAGGAAGTTTCTTTGGAGGTGCATTGCGTTATGCAGTATCACTTATGATGAAAAACATAACAGCTAATGCATTTCCTTGGGCAACATTGTCCGTTAACTTGATAGGATGTTTTCTATTGGGTTTAACATTTGCGATATTCGGTAAATATAGCTCTGTAAATTCTACTATGTGTCTTATGCTTGCAACAGGTTTTTGTGGGGGATTTACAACGTTTTCAACCTTTGCAAATGAGAGTTTGCAGATGTTGCAATGTGGTAATATTATAGGCTTTGTAGCTTATATTTTGTCAAGCATTGTTTTGGGAATAGCTTTGGTTGCATTGGGCTATTATATCGTTAGGTAGCCCTTAGTTACATATTTCAATCAATAACTTTTATTTCTTATCTCTAACGTAACCTCCATATAACTACGTTTACCATCAATGTAGTCGGCATAGAGTGTTTCGGCATCTTTCCCTTTTAAAATACGGCACTTACCGCACGCTTCGCAATCGTGTAGGCATCGCCACGCATTTGCTACGTATGCTTGACGTTCTTCTTTGGTCGAATCTTCAATTTTGGGAGGCAAGGGCATATATCTTTTACTGTTTGTAATCTTTTAAAATTTGCTTATTCCATGCTCTGCGTTCTTTATCAAAGAACCACCCCCATTTATTGAAATATCTAATCATATTTATAATATGGATTTTAAGCATCTTTCTGCTTTTGTAAGATTCTGCTCTATGGTGGTGAATAACCGTAACGCATGGATAGTACATTGTCTTAAAATGTTTGTGCATTCGACGTGTAATATCAATATCTTCGGGATACATAAAGAAACGTTCATCGAACAAACCAACCTTATTAAAACATTCTGTCCTAAATAACATAAAACTGCCCTGATGATACGGAATATCCATCTCCTTTGAGTGGTCGCAACATTTAAGAAGATATTTATCATCCATTTTGCCTATTATACTCTTGGGTAAGAATCTGCGAAATATCAAGTTCAATGGAGTGGGGAGGAGGCGACAACTGTATTGCAATTCTCCATTAGGATAAACAATTTTAGGCTGTACTTGAGCAACATCATTGTTCTCTTCCATGTAGGAGCAGAGTCTGTCAATAACACTTTTCTCAAAACAGATATCGCTATTAACTACCAAGTGATATCTGCTTTTTGTCTTCAAGGTCTCTCTTATGGCAATATTATGTGCAGCTCCGTAACCAACATTCTTTGAAGCACAGTATACAACATAGCTAAAATCTTGGCAAATATCTTCAATATATTTTTTTTGTGAATTGTCTATAACATAAACCCTCTCAATCAACTTATGATTAAGATTTTCAAGGCAACCCTTAAGTTCTTCAACGCCAGTATTATATGTAACAACAGAAGCAGTAATCATCTCTATTTGTTTTTTCTTTTGGGATTTTCGGGAAACCATCCCTTTTCAACTCTTTTACGTTGGTCAAAAACCTCTTTAATGCTCCAAAACGATGAGAACGAGAATACTCCCCAAAGAGCAGATATAGTAATGTTTTCGCACATTATCGATGCAACACAACCGGCAATACCCATAATTAAGAATATCCACCAGCTTTTAGTCCCCCAATAATATTCTGCCTTAATAACCAAAGGATGAAAAAGTCCTATGATTAAAAAGGTGCATATACCAATAAATAACCCATGTAAACAATCAAACTCCATAAAAATATTTTTATTATATGAACAAAAATATTATTTCAATGTTTTATAATCAGAGAGTGCAAATAAACAACTTGAATAAACCTACAATGTTTATATAAAATGTGCGAGTAGGGGAGGTAATCCCATAAATCTCTATCAAGCGAAATCCACCCCTACTCGTAACATACCTACTCTTTAGAATCTATATAATTATAGAGGGTATTTCTCAATTATAGGGTCATTATACTCAATTTGCAACTCTTTTAATTCTGCTTTTAATCTCTCAGTAATATCTTTATATTCAGGTTTTCCAAAAACATTATTCATCTCTTTGGGGTCAACCTCTCTGTCATAAAGTTCCCAAACATCAATATCATCATAGAAGTGAATAAGTTTATATCGTCCGTCATAAATACCATAATGCTTTTTAACTGCATGTTCTGCAGGATATTCATAGAAATGGTAATATAGAGCTTTACGTTCTAAACCTTTGTTATCGCCTTTTAATAATGGCAGAACTGAAATCCCTTGAATGTCGTCAGGAATATCAACACCTGCAATATCCAGGAATGTTGGAGCATAATCAATGTTTTGAACAAGGTCTGTAATCTCTCCACGTCTTTCATATCCTTTTGGCATACGCATAACGAGAGGAGTGCTGAACGATTCGTCATACATGAATCGTTTGTCAAACCATCCATGTTCTCCCATATAAAAACCTTGGTCTGATGTATAGACAATAAGAGTATTATCCAATAAATCGTTCTTCTCTAAGTATGCAAGCAGGCGACCAACATTATCATCCAACGATTTTACAGTCTTCATATAGTCCTTCATATATCGTTGATACTTCCATTCATAAAGTTCTTTCCCCTGTAAATTTGCGGCATAAAATTCATTGATGATAGGAGTGTAATGAGCATCCCAGGCTTTACGTTGTTCTTCATTCATATTTCCGTACAATCCATGTTTGCCGTCGTCGGTAATATAGTTTTGACGTAAACGACTTTCAAGTCCGGGTCGATACATTTTAAGGTCATATATCAAATCCATGTCATTGGTTTTAATATCCATCTCTTGTGCCTTTGCCGCCTCTCTGCCTTCGTAATTATCGTAGAAGTTGTCAGGTATAGGGAAAACAGTATCTTCGTAAGCCGTAAGGTCACAAGTGTCAGCCATCCAATTACGGTGAATGGCTTTGTGATGAACCAACAAACAGAATGGTTTGTTGTTATTTTTGTTATTCTCTAACCATTCAATACTCTTGTCTGTTATAATGTTTGTAACATACCCATCAACAACAGAGGTATCCCCGTTAGTAATAAACTGTGGATTATAATAGTCGCCCTGACCGTTAAGAATATCCCAATGGTCAAAGCCTGTAGGAGCAGAATGTAAGTGCCACTTTCCTATAATTGCAGTTTTATATCCTGCATTTTGTAATAGTTTTGGGAAAGTCTGTTGAGTACCGTCAAAGTACGAGTCAATATTGTTTGTAAAACCATTTGCATGACTGTGTTTACCTGTAAGCATACAGGCTCTGCTTGGTCCGCTTAACGAGTTGGCAACATAACTATTTGAGAATATAACACCCTCTTTAGCAATTCTATCTAAATTCGGAGTATTGGCATAGTCATAACCATAGCAACCCATTGCCTGTCTGGTGTGGTCGTCGGTCATGATATAGATGATATTTAAAGGCTTCTCCTCGTTAACTGCCGAACATGCACCTAATGTGGATAAAACAGCTATTCCTCCTAAAGTGTATAATTTGTCGATATTCATTTTCGGTAATACCTAATATTCTATTTACAAAAATAGTAAAATTTGCAAACTCTGAAAATTAATCTATAATATTCAATAAAAAAATAGTATCTTCGCATACTCAAAACAAATAATAATCAATAAACAAAATAATATGGCAGACGATAAAAAAATTATCTTTTCGATGGTTGGTGTGAGTAAAACATATCCTCCACAAAAACAGGTATTGAAAGACATCTATCTATCATTCTTTTATGGAGCAAAAATAGGTATCATCGGTCTTAACGGTTCCGGAAAATCAACATTGTTGAAAATCATAGCAGGATTAGATACTTCATATCAAGGAGATGTAGTATTCTCTCCCGGATACTCAGTCGGATACCTACCACAGGAGCCTCAATTAGACGATGAAAAAACCGTTAAAGAGCTTGTCCAAGAGGGAGTACAACCTATCATGGATACTTTGAAAGAGTATGAGGAGATAAATGAAAAATTCGGATTGCCTGAGTATTATGAAGATCCTGATAAGATGGATAAACTATTCCAACGTCAAGCAGAGTTGCAAGATATGATTGATGCAACAGACGCATGGAATATCGACAGTAAATTAGAGCGTGCCATGGATGCTCTACGTTGTCCGCCTGAAGACCAAAAAGCGGGTACATTGTCTGGAGGAGAGCGTCGTCGAGTGGCATTGTGTCGTTTGTTGTTGCAACAACCCGATGTGTTGTTACTTGATGAGCCAACCAACCACTTGGATGCAGAGTCAATCGATTGGTTAGAGCAACATCTAAATCAATATCCCGGTACAGTAATTGCAATTACTCACGACCGTTACTTCCTTGACCACGTTGCAGGTTGGATTTTGGAACTTGATCGCGGAGAGGGAATTCCTTGGAAAGGAAACTACACCTCATGGCTCGATCAAAAGACAAAACGCATGGAGCAAGAGGAGAAACAAGCAAGTAAACGACGTAAAACACTTGAGCGCGAGTTGGAGTGGATTAACATGTCTCCCAAGGCTCGTCAAGCAAAAGGTAAAGCACGTCTTAACTCATACGATAAATTGCTTAACCAAGATCAAAAAGAGCGTGAAGAGAAACTTGAAATATACATACCCAACGGTCCACGTTTGGGAAATAAAGTTATTGAAGCAAACGGCGTAGCAAAAGCATTTGGCGAGAAGTTATTGTTCGATAATCTAAACTTTATGTTACCGCCTAACGGTATAGTTGGAGTTATTGGTCCTAACGGAGCAGGAAAAACTACACTTTTCCGTCTTATCACAGGAAGTGAGCAAGCTGATAAAGGAACATTTGAGGTAGGAGAGACAGTAAAAGTTGCATATGTCGACCAATCTCACAAAGACATTGACCCGGATAAAACAGTGTATCAAATCATATCTCAAGGAGTGGAGTTGATTCGTATGGGAGGAAAAGATATAAATGCCAGAGCATATCTATCTCGCTTCAACTTTACAGGAGCAGACCAAGAGAAAAAAGCAGGAGTGTTGTCAGGAGGAGAGCGTAACCGTTTGCACTTGGCAATGGCTTTGAAAGAGGAGGGTAACGTATTGCTACTCGATGAGCCTACCAACGACATTGACGTAAATACACTGCGAGCATTAGAGGAGGGTTTGGAAAACTTTGCAGGATGTGCTGTAGTTGTATCTCACGACCGTTGGTTCCTTGACCGTATATGTACACATATTCTTGCATTTGAAGGAAACTCAGAGGTGTTCTTCTTTGAAGGAAGCTATTCAGAGTACGAGGAGAATAAGAAAATGCGTCTTGGAAACATTGAGCCAAAACGTCCTCGTTACCGTAAACTGATGGAGTAATATTAACTTAATCATTATATAGACCAGAGGCAAACTTTTATTGAAGCTTGCCTCTGTTTTTTATTAGTTGTATACCATTATATAAAGGTTGAGATATGTGGCAAAAATAAGCCACAACATATATGGAACATTCAACCAAAATGCAAGTTTTCTGATATCATAACATCTCTTTAGATATAAAAGCAGAGCAATGTCGAGTAGGAATATATCAATAAAACCAAGAAGCGGAGATTGCAGATAAAAGAAAAGTACACTCCATAAAAAATTAAGGCCTAATTGAATAATAAACAACATAACAGCGCTCTTTTTCATATATGAAGTATCGTTCCAAACAACCCCCAATGATATTCCATTTAGCAAATAAATAATGCCCCATGCAATAGGAAAAACAAAGTTTGGAGGAGAAACCGAAGATTTATTCAGATAAGGATACCAATTAATTAAGGAGTACTCCTGTATGTAACCTGCCGACATACCAACGGCAAAACAGATAACAATACCAATAATAGCGACAATATAAGTTCCGCTTCTTTGAGAGTTGTTCATATGGTAAATATTTTATTCATAAAACACACGAACAACATCTTTGGTTTTGAGGAATAAATGGTATCACTCAAAAGTTTTTAGTTAAAAAATAACACTCTATTTTATTAATTTTTATAATAAATATACTCTCTACCTTATTAATTTTTTATAAGTTTGTGACTTCAAATAAGTAAATTATTAAAGATAAGAATATGGAGAAAAAACTAAATCTCGGAACATTATGTGTTCAGGCAGGATGGACACCCAAAAAAGGAGAACCAAGGGTTGTGCCAATTTATCAAAGCACAACATTCAAATATGATACAAGTGAGCAAATGGCGCGTCTTTTTGATTTGGAAGATAGCGGATATTTCTATACACGTCTACAAAACCCAACAAACGATGCTGTGGCTGCAAAAATAGCAGCATTGGAGGGTGGAGTGGCAGCAATGCTTACATCATCGGGTCAAGCGGCAAACTTCTATGCAATATTCAATATTTGCCAAGCAGGAGACCATTTTGTATCGTCTTCTGCAATATATGGAGGAACATTCAACCTCTTTTCTGTAACTTTGAAAAAATTGGGAATAGAAGTAACATTTATCTCTCCCGATTCAACAGAGGAGGAGATGCAAGCAGCTTTCCGTCCCAATACAAAAGCTCTTTTTGGAGAGACAATCTCTAATCCCTCTCTTGAAGTTTTGGATATTGAAAAATTTGCACGTATAGCACACAAAAACGGAGTTCCATTAATCGTTGACAATACATTCCCAACTCCAATTAACTGTCGTCCATTCGAGTGGGGAGCAGATATAGTTGTTCACTCAACAACAAAATATATGGATGGTCACGCAACAGCAGTAGGAGGATGTATTGTTGATAGCGGAAATTTTGATTGGGATGCATATGCTGATAAGTTCCCAGGATTGTGTACTCCCGATGAATCATATCATGGATTAACATATACAAAAGCATTTGGTAAAGGTGCATACATAACTAAAGCGACAGCACAATTAATGCGCGATTTGGGAAGTATTCAAAGCCCTCAAAATGCATTCTTGTTGAATATAGGATTAGAAACACTGCATCTAAGAATGCCACGTCATTGCAGCAATGCACAAAAAGTTGCCGAGTACCTATCTAATAATGATAAGGTGGCATGGGTTAACTATTGCGGATTACCCGATAATAAATACTACGACTTGGCACAAAAATATATGCCAAATGGTTCGTGTGGAGTAATCTCATTTGGATTAAAAGGAGGTAGAGAGGAATCTATAAAATTTATGGATTCACTTAATTTCGTTGCTATTGTAACACACGTTGCAGATGCTCGTACATGTGTATTGCATCCGGCAAGTCACACACACCGTCAATTATCAGATGAGCAGTTGATAGAAGCAGGCGTACGCCCTGACCTGATACGTCTATCGGTAGGAATTGAAAATGTTGAAGATATTATTGCTGATATAGAACAAGCATTAAATGTATAGCAATATACTTTTGAGTATGGTAGACAGAAAGAGCGGAATCGTAAGAAACCGCTCTTTCTGTATTTATATACTTGAATATTGAATCGCTATCCGTAGATGATATTTCCGTCCTCATCCATATACTCTTCCAATCCCTTTTCGTAAGTGGCCATGGCACGAAGCGACATACCAACACTTGAGAAACCGCCATCGTGGTAAAGATTTTGCATAGTAACTTTGCGAGTCAAGTCAGAGAACATAACAATACAGTAATCAGCGCACTCTTCAGCCGAAGCATTACCAAGAGGAGACATTCTGTTTGCAAAGTCAAACAATTTCTCCATACCTTTAACTCCTGAACCTGCTGTTGTCATGGTTGGAGATTGAGAAATTGTGTTTACGCGAACATTATGCTCGCGACCATAAATGTAACCAAAACTACGAGCAATTGACTCAAGTAGGGCTTTGGCATCTGCCATGTCGTTGTATCCATAGAATGTACGTTGAGCGGCAACATAACTTAATGCTAAAATTGAACCATAATCAGCAATAGCATTTAGTTTTTTCGCTGCTTGAATCATCTTGTGGAAAGAGATAGCCGAAATATCCAAAGTCTTTTCCAGCATATTATAGTCAAGATCGTCGTAAGTACGTCTTTTGCGTACGTTTGGTGACATACCTATAGAGTGTAAAACAAAATCAATCTGACCTCCTAATACCTCCATAGAACGTTTAAAAACATTCTCCAAATCCTCAACACTTGTAGCATCGGCAGGAATAACCTCGCAATTAAGTTTCTCAGCCAAGGCATTAACCTCTCCCATGCGAACGGCGACAGGAGTATTTGATAGTGTAATAATCGCACCGTTCTCTACCGCTTTCTCGGCAACTTTCCATGCGATTGATTGCTCATTCAAAGCACCGAATATGATGCCTCTCTTACCTTTTAATAAATTAAAATTCATATCTATTACTTAAAAGTTGAATACTAATTAACTCTATTTAATACGCTCCCAATATAGGGTAGCTCCAATTCCTAATATAGAACCGCGCAATTTTAGTTTGTCTTTAGAGACAAACTGAGCATAGACAGTAACTTTAATTCCTTTTGATGGATCATATATTTTTGTTCCACCCCAGGATTTACTCTCATTGTCATATATCAATCCGTCAACTAAAACGACCTTATCAATGTCAATGTTGCGTAGGTTCTTGTCTGGATTCTTTTTATCTTTAATCTTGTTGCCCTCTTTATCGTATGCTTTTTCTACCCAAAATACCTGTGCCTTGTAGTTTCCGTTGTTATTTTTTGTAACACGAATTTTATTTTTGCTACCACCGTATTCTGTATAGTAATCACCTACAATATTATCTCCATTATCATTAATTCCTTGAGCAAAGGTAGTTATTGCAAACAAAGCACAAGTAAAAAACAATATAAATTTTTTCATAATCGTTTTTAAATCGGTTGCAAAATTAATTATTATTTCTCAAAATGCAAAAGAATGTGTAATAATAACTTGAACTATAGATTAAAAATTTGGTATATGAGTAATATAACGGAAGTCATGAGAAATAAATTTATTTATTTAATATTTTTAATATCAAGATACTCAGAGATGTATGTGAATTGATAAAACTTTTTTGTTAAAAATATCCTCATATATTTGCATAATATATAAATTTATACTACCTTTGCACTCGCAAAAGAGATATTGCGGGGTGGAGCAGTGGTAGCTCGTCGGGCTCATAACCCGAAGGTCGTCGGTTCGAGTCCGGCCTCCGCTACTAAAAAGAGAGAAAGTCAAAAGGCTTTCTCTCTTTCTTTTTGTCTAAAATCTAAATATTTACTACTTTTTTTGGCTCAGTAGCAAAAAGGTGTGGGTAAATAAAAAAAATATTATCTTTGTTTCTATGGATACAAAAATATTAGAACAATTAGCAAGCATTGTCCTTCCCAAAGAAATCCTTGAGCGCTTTGCGATAGTCAAAATTGATACAG
>JAFYRT010000051.1 GCA_017546805.1 Muribaculaceae bacterium
CAAGGGTGATGTATATAATCTGACAGCAACAGTTTCCCCGGAAGATGCAGCGGATAAAACCGTTACTTGGGAATCATCCAATACCAATGTAGCCACTGTTGAAAATGGCAAAATCACTGCTGTTGGAGTAGGCTCAGCAACAATTACTGCAAAAAGTGGGAAAGTTCAAGCCAAGTGTATAGTTACAGTTAATCCTGTAGAAGTTACAGCAATAACACTTAGTCAAACTTTAGTTAGACTAACACAAGGTAAGACCTATAATTTGATAGCGACAATAGCACCGTCAAATGCCACAGATAAAACCGTTACCTGGGAATCATCCAATACCAATGTAGCCACTGTTGAAAATGGCAAAATCATCGCTGTTGGAGTAGGCTCAGCAACAATTACTGCAAAAAGTGGAAATGTTCAAGCCGTGTGTACGGTTAGAGTTAAATCATTAGACGGGAAACCTCTCCCGGGAGGTTCTGAAGGAACAGGAGAAATAGAGTGGTAAACTTAAATAATTATATATTATGAAGAAATACATTAAAAGTTTAATTTTTGTATGCATTGCTTTTATGAGTTTTGCATGCACTATGCTTGAAGAAGATCGTTTGCTTCTTTCTGAAAGCCCGGAGATTACTATTACAGCAATGAAAGAAGGGCTTGATGCAAAACTTAAAACTATTAGAGAATCTGATGGCTCAGTGGAATGGTGTCCGATGGATGAGATTAGTGTGTTCTATGAAAATGGAGGTAATGGAGGAAATAAATTTACTGCACAAAATACAGAGCAAACTGATATTGCCGAGTTTAAAGGTCGTATCGAAGGCTTTATTGCAGGAGGTGAGAATTTCACCAATGGAAGGTATCTGTATGGTGTTTATCCTTACTCAACCAAAACAAGTTTTAATAATGGAGTAACAACAATCTCTTTGCCATTTAATCAAACGGCGGTAGAAGGAACTTTTGCGAATGGACTTTTTCCGACAATTGCTCGAGCAAAAGGGGTTGACCTTGCATTTTATAATATATGTGGAGGTATAAAATTTACTGTTTCAAAAGAAAATATTGTATCTGTTAAATTCAGAGGTAATAAAAAAGAAAGATTGGCTGGAACGGCAAAAGTTGTATTTGATTCTTCTGAAAAACCTGCACTATTAGATGAATCAGCAGATGCTAAAGAGGAGATAATTGTATATGCGCCTGCCGGAGGAACTTTTGAGGTGGGAAAAGAGTATTATATTGTCTCTTATCCGACAGAACTCACTTCCGGTTATACATTAACTTTCAGAACCTCAGATAATAAAGAAGGAGCCTATGTAAGTAATGATGCGGTAGAAATTAAACGTTCAATTTTTGGAGTACTTAAAGACCTTGATAAGAATATATCTTCATGGACAGAAGCCGCATATGGTGGAGGAGGGGGAGAAAATAGTGGTGTTTATCTTGGAATTATGGGCTTTAATCAACAACTCTATTCTTTTCCTATGTCTCATCTTAACAGTCAAAACAAAGAGGGATTTGATTCGTTTATAGATGATTTAAACATGAAGTATGGTACTTTGTTGTATTATTCTGTTGATCAAACTATAAGTGCAATGCAGTCAGTTCCATTGCCTGCGGATTTATCTACTGTGGCAATTGTTACCTTTACGGATGGTTTAGATCAAGGTTCTATAATGATGAATACTCCTTTTAGTTCTAGTGTAGAATATTTAAATGCGATAGGGAACAGGATTAAAAACGAAAAAGTGGGAGGTCAACCTATTACTGCATATTCCATTGGAATAAGAGGAGACGATGTGAAGGATGTGACAACATTCCGTAATAATATTTCCAAACTTGCTTCATCCGAAGAAAATGCAATAGAAGTAACAAGTATGTCGGAAGTTAATGCCAAGTTTAAAGAGATAGCGGAACAACTATCGAAAAGCAATTATGTTCAGACAGTTAGTCTTGCTATGCCGGGTATGGATAGTGGAACTGTGATGCGTTTTACATTCGATAATGTAAATTCAGCCGAAAAATCATCTCTTTATATTGAAGGAACCTTTAATAAATCGACTTATACTTTTGAAAATGTTAAATATGAAGGTTTGACATCAACATCGGGAACAGAAATTAAAGGTACTGCTGACGGTATATTTGTGAAATTTGTTTTTGAGGGCGTGCAGACAGCTGATAATAAACTTATTAATAAAGACTTTACAGCTGAATGGTACTATATTCCATCAAGTAATATTTGGCAGGTGAACGGAGAATTTAATAGAGATGAAAATTCTGAGATAGTAACGGAACGCAGTTCTGCTGCAATCATGCTTGTTCTTGACTGTTCAAGTTCGCTTGGAAGTGATTTTGTTAAAGCACAAACAAATGCCAAGGATTTTATAAATACTCTTTATAATGCAGTAGGAGGAGATGGCGATTTGGAAGAAAATCCTTCCCAAAACGATAATTATATATATTCTACCACACCCAAAGACCTCTCATTGTCAATATGGAAAGGGGGTACTCGTTATTACCTGACTAAAGATGAATATAGTAAAGCAGATCTTTCAGATGCGCAAATTGAGGGATTGACAATAGTTGCAGGAGGGGAGAGTTTTGTTCTTTCGCTTCAAGATGTTCTATCAGACCCAATAGCGGTACGATTTAATGCTGATTATTTTAGTGATATTTTACCGACAGAAACCCAAGGAAAATTTATAAGTGCAAAATGGAGTGATATAAATGCAGCCATAAGTAGTTTTGGCGGAACGCTGTTGACAACCTCTAAATATTATTGGACATCTTCTACTTCATCTAACTCTTCATATAGTTACACTAATTGCATATCTGGCTCTGGAGGTAATCTATATGGTACCAATAATTACCCTTATGTGAGAGGAGTCAAACCAACTAACCATAATTCAGCAATATATTGGAGAGATCCTAACGATTTAAAACTCTCTGTAATAATTAATGGCAATAGAGAGTTTTTAGATAAACAGGAGTATAATGAAAGGAGGAGTGAAATAGATGAAGTTGAAGGAGTTGCAGTAATTGCCGTGGGTGAAAAATTCGCAATTCACCTTAATGACGCACAATCAGCATATATTTCATCAATAGCAACGGCAAAATTATTATACGGAGGTATTATGCCTACTGGAGCACAAGCACAAATTATAGGTGCAAAATGGAGTGATATAAATGCAGCCATAAGTAGTTTTGGCGGAACGCAGTTGCAATCCTCTAAATATTATTATACATCTTCTACTTCATTTAACTCTTCATATAGTTACACTTATTGCATACATGGTTATGGAGGTTGGCTATGGCATACTAATAATCCTCCATACGTAAGGGGTGTTACAAAAATTGAATAGTTTATAAGGATAATATGTATTTGATGATTTATGATTAAATAATGAGAAAGGTTGCAAAAAAAACGCATTGTGTCTATGGAAACAGATTTTTTATTTCAATTGATGCTTGCTATACTTGCAAATGTTTTAGCAACCATAATTATGGATTATAACAGTGAGTTATAACAATGTAATGAGATGAAGTTTTCGATTTGAAACAGTGTTGGCTCTGATACTATTTGTGCAAAATTGCTACTTTAGAATAAATGATAACTTATAGTATTAACTATTGCAACCTTTCTCATTTTGTTTGTATTGTAAAATCATTATATATAACATTTGATGATAACGGAGGTATTCTCTGAGGGAGAGTATCTCCGTTGTCTCTTGTTAAATAATTATCTTTTGTTTCCGGTCTTTATTTGAGTTTCGAGTATATTTTATACTTTTGCTTTGAAAAACTTTTTTTTAGGATTGTAGTATGAAAATTGTAATTGATGCCCATATTCCATATTTGCATGGAGTGCTTGATGCGTATGCCGATGTTGTGTATGTCCCTGCAGAGAAGATTGATAATGCTTCGATTAAGGATGCTGATGTTTTGATTATTCGCACCCCTACAAAGTGTACTCCTGCGTTGCTTGAAGGGAGTTGCTGTAAATTTATTATGACGGCGAGTATAGGCATGGATCATATCGATACCGATTACTGTGTTGAACATGGAATCATGTGGAAAAATTCTCCGGGATGCAATGCCTATTCGGTTGCTCAATATGTGTTGGCATCGTTGCTTTTATATTGCGATAAAAAATCTCTTTCGCCTGCCGACTTGACTGTCGGAGTTGTTGGTGTTGGTAATGTTGGTAAGGCAGTTTGTGATTATCTTTCGAAGACAGGCTTTAAACTTTTGCTCAACGACCCTCCAAGAGCAGAGCGTGAAGGAGGGGAAGGTTTTGTTTCGCTTTCTGAAATTGCCGAAAAGTGCGATGTGGTTACTTTACACACTCCATTGATAAAGGGAGGAAGTCATCCTACAAAGCATTTGGCGGATGCCAACTTCTTTAACTCTCTTATCCGAAAACCTCTATTTATAAATAGTGCGAGAGGTGGGGTGACAGATGACAAAGCTCTTTTGCAAGCCAAACTTGATGGTAAAATTTCGGATTTCGTGATTGACACGTGGGAAAACGAGCCTAACGGTATATATACACCTTTAATAGATGAGGCTTTTATTGCCACTTCGCATATCGCAGGATATTCCGATGATGGAAAGTTCAATGGTTCGCGTACGTCTGTGGAGGAGGTTGCCAAATATCTTGGGGTAGAGATAGAATTTACACCAAACAGGGCAGAACCCGAAAATTGTCTTATCGATTTGCAAGGCTCAACCAATCCGCTGCTCGATGCCGTTTTGGCAACCTATAATCCCATGGCAGATTTTGACGACCTAAAACAAAATCCTGCCAATTTTGAGAGATTGAGGGTGGAATATCCTTTCCGTCGCGAATTTGGAGCCTATAAAGTGGTGGGTGTGGGAAATGATTATTTAGAAATTCTTAAAAATTTAGAGTTCAACGTATAAGGAGGTAATTTAACCTCTTTTAACGTGGTAATCTAAAACTTCACGAATTGCACATTGAATATTAAAATGTGCATTTTTTTTAATTTTAATGCCCAAATATTTTTCTCGGGAATATAAAAAGTGTTACCTTTGTCACCGATTAGATATTTTATTTTATTAATTTAAATCTTAAAATTATGTCTGAGATTTCTGAAAAAGTAAAAGCAATTATTGTAGACAAACTTAGTGTTTCTGAGTCAGAGGTAACTCCAGAGGCTAGCTTCACAAACGACCTTGGTGCTGATTCACTTGATACAGTAGAGTTGATCATGGAGTTCGAGAAAGTATTTGATATTACTATTCCCGAGGATCAATCAGAGTCAATCTCAACTGTAGGTGACGCAATCAAATTCATCGAGTCTAAACTACAGTAATCAGATTACTTTTATAATCTTATGGAATTAAAAAGAATTGTAGTAACAGGTTTGGGAGCGGTTACTCCGTTAGGCAACGATGTAGAAACTACATGGAATGCTCTTATTAACGGGGTAAGCGGTGCCGGACCTATTACTCTTTTCGATGCCTCAAACTTTAAGACACAATTTGCATGCGAAGTTAAAAACTTCGACCCAACACAATATATCGATCGCAAAGAGGTTCGCAGATTGGACCGTTACGCGCAATTGGCTCTTGCTTCTGCCGACCAAGCTGTTGCAGATGCTAATTTCGATTTGGAGACAGTCAATAAAGATCGTGTGGGAGTTGTCTTTTCAGCAGGTATCGGAGGTTTGAAATCATTCGAAGACGAAGTAGGAGAGTATTTCTTAAATTATGAGAAGGGACCAAAACTTAGTCCGTTCCTTATCCCCAAAATTATTCCCGATATAGCAGCAGGACACATTTCGATGCGTTATGGATTCAGAGGTCCTAACTACGCAACAGTGTCGGCATGTGCTTCATCAACAAACGCATTGATAGATGCATTCAACCTTATCCGTCTTGGTAAAGCCGATATAATTGTATCGGGTGGTGCAGAGGCAGGAGTCTCTATTACAGGTATCGGAGGTTTTAATGCAATGCATGCCTTATCTACCCGTAACGATTCTCCTCAAACTGCAAGCCGTCCGTTGAGCGCAAGCCGCGATGGTTTTGTACTTGGAGAGGGTGCTGTTTGTTTGATTCTTGAAGAGAGAGAACACGCAATAGCTCGTGGTGCAAAAATTTATGCTGAGATTATTGGTGGAGGTCTATCGGCAGATGCTTATCACATGACAGCATCTCACCCCGAAGGTTTGGGTGCAAAATTGGTTATCAAAAATGCTCTTGCTGACGCAGAGATTACACCTGAGGATATTGATTACATCAACATTCACGGAACATCAACTCCTGTTGGTGATATCTCAGAGATTAAAGCTATTAAAGAGGTATTTGGTGAGCATGCTAAAAAATTGAACATCAGTTCTACAAAATCTATGACAGGACACCTTCTTGGTGCTGCAGGTGCAATGGAGGCTCTTGTTTGCGTTAAAGCTGTTCAAGAGGATATTGTTCCTCCAACAATCAACCACGAAGAGGGAGATGAGGATCCTGAAATAGATTATTCTCTTAACTATACATTTAACAAGGCTCAAAAAAGAGTTGTTAACGTGGCTCTATCAAACACTTTTGGCTTTGGTGGTCACAATGCAAGTCTTATTGTTAAAAAATTCGTGAAATAGAAGTGTTAAGCGAACTATATTCTAGAATAAGGCTTTTTACTCTTTGGGGTAAGAAGCCTTATTTTTTACTTTACAAGGTTTTGGGATTCATTCCCAATAACATTGAAATCTACAAGGAGGCACTGTCGCATGCCTCTGTTAAGGCGGTGCGCAAAGATGGCGAGAAACTGAACAACGAACGTTTGGAGTTTTTGGGCGACACAGTACTCGACACCATAATAAGCGATATATTGTTTCATACCTACCCTAACGAGCGAGAAGGTTTCTTAACCAATATGCGTTCGAGCATAGTTCAGCGCAAGAGTCTGAACAATATAGCCAGGGAGATGAACATTGGTGATATATTGTCTGTTGCAGATGATATAACTCTGTCGCATAACCACATTGGAGGAAATGCGTTGGAGGCTCTTGTCGGAGCAATCTATTTGGATAAAGGATACGAAGTGTGTCGTAAATTTGTTCAGGAGAAGATAGTTACCCCTCACATTAACATGACAGTTCTTGCATCAACTGAGGAGAACTATAAATCGAGGTTAATGGAGTGGGGACAAAAAAACAGAGTGGATATAGATTATCTCCTTCTTGATAACCATGTAGAGAAAGGGAATAGTCATATATTCAAATTCGAAGTTTTTGTTGAGGGTATAGCCTGCGGAAGAGGAAAAGGATACTCTAAAAAAGAGGCTCAACAGAATGCCGCACGTAAGGCATATAAACTGATAATTAACGACGAAGATATTAAAAAGAGAATTTTTGCTGCCCAAAACTGTACGAAGTTAGCAGAAAATGAAGTAATTTTGCGGCAAAATTCAGTTTTAGACTCAAAAGAGGAAGAAAACGACAATAATAATAACAACAAAATATTAAATTCTATGAGTAAAAAAGCCCTTTTAATGATTTTGGATGGTTGGGGAATAGGCAACCACGATAAAGCAGATGTTATCTATAACACCCCTACTCCTTATTGGGATTATTTGGTAAGTACATATCCTAACTCTCAACTTCAAGCAAGTGGAGAAAATGTTGGTTTGCCCGATGGACAAATGGGTAACTCTGAGGTAGGACACCTTAATATCGGAGCAGGACGTGTAGTATATCAAGACCTTGTAAAAATCAATAAGGCTTGTAAAGAGAATACAATTATGCAAAATCCCGAAATTGTTTCGGCATTCTCATACGCAAAAGAGAATGGCAAAAACATTCACTTCATGGGATTGACCTCTGACGGAGGAGTGCATAGCTCATTGGATCACCTATATAAATTGTGCGATATAGCAAAAGAGTATGCAATTGACAATTGTTATATTCACTGCTTCATGGATGGTCGCGACACAGACCCCAAAAGTGGAAAAGGTTTCATTGAGGCATTGACTGCATACTGCGAAAAGAGCGCAGGAAAAATAGCATCAATCATAGGTCGTTACTACGCAATGGACCGCGACAAACGTTGGGAGCGCGTAAAAGAGGCTTACGATTTGTTGGTTAAAGGAGTAGGCAAAAAAGCTGACGATATGGTTGTTGCAATGCAAGAGTCATACGACGAAGGTGTAACAGACGAGTTTATCAAACCTATTGTTAACAGTGCATTCGACGGAACAATCAAAGAGGGAGACGTTGTAATATTCTTCAACTACCGTAACGACCGTGCTAAAGAGTTGACAATTGTTCTAACTCAACAAGATATGCCCGAGGAGGGAATGATGACTATTCCAGGATTGCAATACTACTGTATGACTCCATACGATGCATCATTCAAAGGTGTACACATTCTATTCGACAAAGAGAACGTGGTAAATACACTTGGAGAGTATCTTGCAAGCAAAGGAAAAACACAATTGCACATTGCCGAGACAGAGAAATATGCTCACGTAACATTCTTCTTTAACGGAGGTCGCGAGACTCCATATGATAACGAGGAGCGTATTCTTGTGCCTTCACCTAAAGTAGCCACATACGACCTTAAACCCGAGATGAGTGCATACGAGGTGAAAGACAAATTGGTAGAGGCTATCAAATCAGATAAATTCGATTTCATTGTGGTGAACTTCGCAAATGGCGACATGGTTGGTCACACCGGAATCTATGAGGCTATCGAAAAAGCAGTTGTTGCAGTTGACGCATGTGTAAAAGATGTAATCGAGGCAGCTAAAGCAACAGGTTACGAGGCAATAATAATTGCTGACCATGGTAATGCCGACAATGCTGTAAACAGCGACGACACTCCAAATACAGCACACTCATTGAACCCTGTTCCTTGCGTGTATGTAACAGAGAACAAATCTGCAAAAATCGAGAACGGAATCTTGGCAGACGTTGCACCATCAATCCTTAACATCATGGGATTGGAGCAACCTGCAGAGATGAGTGGTAAAAACCTTATAAAATAGTTAGATAGGTGATAAAGATAGGGGACACTCTGGTAAGCCTTGATGTAATTGAATGTTACTTTTGCTGTAATCTTGACGATTGCAAAGGGGCTTGCTGTATTGAAGGTGATGCCGGAGCTCCTATAACAGAGAGTGAGGAGCAGGCCATAAAGGAGGCTCTTCCTGCTGTAATCGAGCAGTTACCTAAAGAGGCTGTAGAGGTTATAAACAAGCAAGGAGTATCTTATGTCGATGAGGAGGGAGATTTAGTTACCTCTATCATCGGCAATAAAGATTGTGTGTTCTGTACATACGATAAAAAAGGAACATGCCTTTGCGCTTTGGAGATAGGATATAATAGTGGCAAGTGTAGTTTTAAAAAACCGGTATCGTGTCACTTGTACCCGATTCGACTTGCCGAGTATCCAACCTTCACAGCAGTAAATTACGACGAGAGAAAAATTTGTAGAGGAGCTGTAAAACTCGGAAGAGAAAAAGGAATAAGAGTGTATCAATTCCTTGAAGGACCTCTTGTCAGACACTTCGGTGAAGAGTGGTATGAGGAGTTAAAACTCGTTGCCGAGGAGTATTTCCGCCAAAAGGGCGAAAATGTATAAAGCAAAAAGATGAGTATGCAATCGAATTTAGTTATAGTGGAGTCTCCTGCAAAGGCAAAGACAATTGAAAAATTCTTGGGAAAAGAATATAAAGTCTTGTCGAGCTACGGACACATACGAGACCTTAAAAAAAGGGATTTCAGCATTGATGTTGAAAAGGGTTTTATGCCCATATACGAAGTACCCTCTGACAAAAAGCAGGTTGTTGATACCTTAAAGAAAGCTGCTAAAGATGCCGATATGGTATGGTTGGCATCCGATGAGGACCGCGAGGGAGAGGCTATTGCTTGGCACTTGTACGAAGTGTTGGGATTAACACCCGAGAAGACTCGTCGAATAGTCTTTCACGAAATAACAAAGAATGCCATCCTGTCGGCAATTGAGAAACCTCGAGATATAGACGTAAATCTTGTTAATGCACAACAGGCACGTCGTGTATTGGACAGAATTGTAGGTTTTGAGCTATCTCCCATATTGTGGCGAAAGATAAAACCCGCTTTGTCTGCAGGACGTGTACAATCGGTTGCAGTGCGCTTGATTGTTGAGCGTGAGCGCGAGATTGAGAAGTTCTCGCCCGAAGCTTCGTTCAGAATAACAGCAATGTTTAAAGACGAGGAAGGCAATACACTGAAAGGTGAATTGCAATATCGTCCTTCAAACGTGGAGGAGGCAGAGGCTCTGTTACAAAAACTATCAACCGAGGAGTTTGAGGTGAGTGATATATCCGTAAAACCATTACAAAAATATCCTGCGCCTCCATTTACAACATCAACTCTACAACAGGAGGCTGCTCGCAAATTGGGCTTTACAGTAGCGCAAACAATGCGTGTGGCGCAACAGTTGTACGAGGCGGGACTTATCACTTATATGCGTACCGACTCGGTAAACCTATCGTCATTGGCGATAAACACCGCGAAGGATACAATATTGGAGAACTTCGGAAAAGAGTATTCTCACCCACATAATTTCAGCACCAATAGCAAAGGAGCGCAAGAGGCACACGAGGCAATACGTCCAACTTATATAGCAAACCGAGAGATTGAGGGCAATTCTCAAGAGAAACGCCTTTATGATTTGATTTGGAAACGTACTGTTGCATCGCAAATGACTCCGGCACAAACCGAGAAGACAACAATCAGTGTTCAATCGGTAAACGGTGACGATAAATTCATAATAACAGGAGAGGTTATAAAATTTGATGGATTCTTGCATCTCTATGTCGAAACCAACGATGATGAGTCGGAAAAAGAGAGCGAAACAGCACTACTTCCACCAATGAAGAAGGGAGACAAGTTGACCCTTTCATCGGGCGAGGCTGTCGAGCGCTTTACAATGGCACCACCTCGTTATTCAGAGGCAAGCTTGGTTCACAAACTCGAGGAGTTGGGAATAGGACGTCCATCAACGTATGCACCAACAATATCTACAATTCAACAACGCGAGTATGTTGAAAAAGGAACAAAAAGCGGAGTAAAACGCGAGTATAAGATATTGACCTTGAAGAAAGGTAAAGTAACTTCGAATGTAAAGAGCGAGAATGTAGGAAGCGACAAAGGTAAATTGATACCAACAGACATAGGAATTGTTGTTAATGACTATTTGACCGAGAACTTCCCCGATATATTGAACTATAACTTCACAGCAAAAGTGGAGGAGGAGTTCGATAGCATTGCCGATGGCGAGAACACTTGGAATGTAACAATAGCATCGTTCTATGAGACATTCCATCCCGAGGTATTGAGTGCCTCATCGCAACACTCCGACAATAAAGTAGGAGAGAGAATATTGGGAACAGATCCTACAACAGGGCGCAGAGTATCGGTGAAGATTGGACGTTTTGGCCCTGTTGTTCAGATAGGAACAGCAGAGGATGCTGAGAAACCCGTATTTGCATCACTTATGGAGGGGCAAACCCTTAACAACATAACATTGGAGCAGGCTCTGAAACTATTTGCTTTACCTCGCACACTTGGTGCATTTGAGGATAAAGAGGTTGTGATAGGAGTAGGTAAATTTGGACCATATATTCGCCATGATGGCAAATTTACTTCGCTACCCAAAGAGTATCAACCGTTGGAGATAACACTCGAGGAGGCAGTTCAACTTATAGTGGCAAAACGCAGTGAGGAGTTGAGTCGAATATTAAAAACATTCGATGAAGAGCCTGAGTTGCAAATCATAAACGGACGTTACGGAGCATACATAGCATACAACAAAAGCAACTATAAGCTACCCAAAGGCGCGGTTGTTGAGGAACTGACTCTCGAAGATTGTAAGAAGATTATTGCAGAGCAAGGAGATAAACCTGCAAAAAAGACAACAAGAAAGGTAAAAGCTAAAAAATAACAACAAAAAATCCTGAAAGGTTAATCTTTCGGGATTTTTTTTGTGCTGATTGTTTTATTAACTGATATATCCCATAATTCGGAGTATTATAGGAGTTAAGAAAGATGTAAGTATGCCGTTTATAATAAGTCCCAATGTGGCATATACGCCATGAATGGGGTTCACTTCCATAGATGCTGCCGTTCCAACTGCGTGTGAAGCAGTACCCATTGCAAGCCCTTTTGAGATGTCGTCGTTGAGTTTTATCAACGACATGGTTCGGTAGCCTATAACAGCTCCCAAAATACCTACACACACCACTACAGCGGCTGTGAGCGATTGAATTCCTCCGAGTGTTGAAGAAATCTCTATTGCAATGGGGGTTGTAACCGATTTAGGAGCCAAAGAAATAATCACCTCGTCGGTAGCTCCCATCACATCGGCAATGGCAATAACCGATATAATACCCGCCAAACATCCTGCAAGTTGAGACAGGAAAATGGGGATGAAATGTTTTTTGATTGAGTCGAGGTGTTTATACAGAGGTACACCCAATGCCACAATGGCGGGTTTAAGCCAAAACTCAATATATTTTCCGCCTTCGTTGTAGGTATCAAAAGAGATATCGGCAATTTTCAGAACGCATATCATAACGGCAATGGTTATGAGTATGGGATTCAGAACTATCACGCCCGTTTTTTTACGGATAATAGAGGCAACGTAATATATGCCGAAGGTCAGAGCAAGCAGAACTATACTATTATCCATTTCGTTTACGATTAGTCAATTGATACACCCAACCTGTAACGGCTATCACTATTATTGTACTTAACAGTGCCGATACGAATATTGGCCAAAACTGAGCCTTTATAATATCGAAATAGAGCATCAATGCAATGCCCGGAGGGATAAAAAAGAATCCCATATTCGAAATCAAAAAGTTTGCCATCCCTTTTATCTTCTCGTATTTCACCACGCCTGTTTTAAGCAGGGTGCAGAGCAAAATCATGCCTATTATGCTCGATGGGAACTTAATTCCTGTAAGCATAACCACAACCTCGCCAACAGCAAGACAGGCAAATATTATAAGACACTGTAGAATCATCTTTCTATAAATTAGTACGGCACTTCGTGCCAATTAGGAATGAGTTTGTTGCTTTGCAACAATTAGGAATTAGGAATAAAAAACATTCCTCATTCCTAATTCCTCATTCCTAATTTCTAATTAGAGTTTAACTTTTTCGTTCCTTTTTTTTCAAGGGGCAGTTTTTGTCGCACCCATAGCATGCAGAAAAATCTTTTTTCGAGAACATACAGAACACTCTCCTAATAAGATAGAGCAAAACAAGTACGCCCACTGCCGAAACTATAATCTCTTGAAATCCCATATCAAATAATCAGTAAAGCTATGCGGTAGGTAATAAATGCAAACACCCACGCAATAGTTGTATTATAAAGCATCGAAAGAGTTGCCCACTTCCAATTGCTCTCGTTTTTAATGGCTATGAGGGTTGCAATACATGGGAAGTAGAGCAAGATGAATACCAAAAACGATAGTGCCGATGCGTGGTTGAATCCACCGCTCGAAACAAGTTTTGATGACAAATCTTTTTCGCTTAACTCTTCGCCGTCCTCTTCGGCATACAACACACCCAATGTACTCACAACAATCTCCTTGGCAGGCACGCCCGAAAGAACTGCAACCGAAGCTCTCCAATCCATGCCCAAAGGTTCCATTACAGGCTCGCAAACCTTACCGAGTTGTTCCATATACGAAGCCTTTTCTATTCCGTTGTTGTTTGTTCCATGTGGGAAATAGCTCAAGAACCATACAATGATTGATGCAACAAGAATCAGTCCTCCCATTTTTTTAAGGTATTGCTTGCATTTATCCCACATATGGCTTATTGTAGTGCTCAATGACGGTACTCTATAAGGTGGCAACTCCATTACAAACGGAGTGTCATCCTTTTTAAACGTAAAGCGACGAAGCAGTTTTGATGTCACAACAGCCATTAATATACCGCCAATGTAGAATAGAAATAGTACTAATCCTGCATTGTTGGGGAAGAAAGTTCCGATGAAAAGTATAAAAATAGGCAATCTTGCACTACATGAAATAAACGGTGAAATCATCATAGTTATTAGTCTGCTCGAGCGACTCTCTATTGTTCGCGTAGCCATAATGGCAGGCACATTGCATCCAAATCCCATAACAAGTGGGATAAATGATTTGCCGTGCAAACCAATCTTGTGCATAATTTTGTCCATAATAAAGGCTGCACGAGCCAAGTACCCCGAATCCTCCATAAACGAAATAAAGAGGAACAGAATCATAATGTTTGGTAAAAATACGATAACACTACCCACGCCACCTATGATTCCATCGGTAATAAGAGAGTTTAAAATGCCGGCAGGGATAAACCCGCTCACATAGCTTCTAAGCCACTCAACCCCTGACTCAATCCACTCTTGAGGATATGCACCAAGGCTGAATGTGCAGTAGAACATCAAGAACATCAAAAAGAAGAATATGGGGAATCCCCACAACTTATGAGTAACCAGAGTGTCTATTATGCGGGTAACAACAACACTGTCGCTTTTCCCGGGAGTGTAGCACTCTTTCAGTGCTCCTGAAATAAACCCATATTTTTGATTTGTCAACGCTCCTTCAATGTCCTCTTTAAGGTCTCGTTCAATATGTTTAACCTCGTGGTCGCGAATCTCAATCCACTCTTTATAGTTGGCACACTCGCTCAATTGCTCCTCAACACTCCTGTCTCGCTCCAATAACTTCAGGGCGTAGTAGCGAGGAGGAAATATCTTTGGCAACTGTTCGTTGTTGCGTTTGAGAGCCTCTTTTACCTTTGAAAGCCCATCCTCAATGATGCTACCGTTGTTTATGTGAATGTGGCGCATTTGGGGGTTGGTGTTTTCGTACACCTCAATAATTGTGTCGAGCAACCATTCGATACCTTTTCGGCTCTTTGCCGATACCGGAATCATTGGTAAACCAAGAAGAGAACCCAACTGTTCGTAGTCAAGCGAAGCACCACTACGCTCGATTTCATCGAACATATTCAGTGCAACAACAATCTTCTCGTCCATATCGATTAATTCGGTCGTAAGATATAGATTTCGTTCAAGATTTGATGCAACAACGGTGTTTAGAATAACATCGGGCGATTCGTTTTGTAGATGCTCCCTTACATAACGCTCCTCGGGAGTATATGCCGAAAGTGCGTATGTGCCGGGAAGGTCGGTGATGATAAAATTATATCCGCGGTAGCGACATTCGCCCTTTTTAGCATCAACGGTAACTCCGCTATAGTTGCCCACATGTTCGTGTTTGCCCGAAATAGCGTTGAAAAGCGAAGTCTTTCCACTATTGGGGTTACCCACCAAAGCAACATTTATCTCTCGGTTGCGTTGAGTAATAACCTCGTCAATACTATCTTTTAAGAAAACAGCGGTAGCTTTATCGGTAGGAATAAGTTTGCGAGCCTCCTCTTCGGTAATAACCTCAATCATGGCAGCCTCGCGTCGGCGTAACGACACTTCGTAACCCATAATCTCATATTTAATGGGGTCTTGTAAGGGGGCATTAAGCAGAACCTTGACGGTTTTGCTACGCACAAAACCCATCTCCATAATCCTGCGGCGGAACCCTCCGTGTCCTTTAACCTTTAAGATTATAGCCGATTCGCCTGTATTTAATTCCGATAAAAACATTACTCAAAAATATATTCAATTAAAAAAGTGTCAGTTGGCGGTCGAGCAACTGAAACGATTTGCGATGATGAGGCGTAATCCCAAACTCCCTTATAGCATCTCTGTGTGCTTTAGTAGGGTAGCCCTTATTTACATCCCACGTGTATTGCGGAAACTCCTTTGCGATGTCATTCATATAGTCATCGCGGTATGTCTTTGCAAGAATAGATGCCGCGGCAATAGATAAAAATCTACCATCGCCCTTAACCTCGCAAGAGAATGGAGTCTTGCCATAAGGTTTAAATCTGTTGCCATCCACCAATATAAATTCAGGTTGAATAGTCAACTGTTTCAATGCGCGATGCATGGCAAGGAACGATGCGTTAAGGATATTAATTTTATCAATCTCCTCGGCACTAACCACACCAACAGCCCAAGCCACTGCACTCTCCTGAATAATGGGACGAAGACGATATCTCATCTTCTCTGTCAACTTCTTGGAGTCGCTGATAAGCTCATGCTCAAAATCGGGAGGCAGAATAACTGCCGCCGCAAAAACAGGACCTGCAAGACATCCACGTCCAGCCTCATCGCAACCTGCCTCAATAACGCCACTATTTTTACACTTCAATAGCATAGTGCAAAGATATGCATAAACGAGCGAAATAATATCAAGCTTGCTTGAATATTTCACAGCGAGCGTGAGTATATTCGGCGTTTATGCCAAAGATATGAATAAATGGCGAGCGAAATAATACTAAGATTATTTGTATCTAACAACTAAAAACTGACAACTTATTAGGGTAAAGTTCATTTATTTTATGCCATTAAATCTATTAACAAATGGAATGAATGACTAAAAACATAGAACTCTTGATAGAAAAACCGATAAGAAATCATATACTCATCAACGAGTGAGGAGTGTATATTTTCCCGTGAAAAGACATCTCAAATGGTTATGGACTTGGTATGATAATTCAGATATACCAATACCAGATACGAACAACATTCTTGAAGCAATAAATACGGATTTGAAAACTAAATTAAGGGTATATAATGGTATGTCAAAGCGGTATTGGAAACTTTTATAGACGAACATTTCATACTTAAATGGGAATGATAAATACAGACGTATTTATGTATTATTTTTGACCAATAAACCCAATTTATGATTTAGTGTCTAAATTTTGAGCATAAAAAAAGAAAGCCTTCGTCTGAAGACTTTCTTTTCGTGATCCGCCTGGGGCTCGAACCCAGGACCCCAACATTAAAAGTGTTGTGCTCTACCTGCTGAGCTAGCGAATCTCCCTTATTGTGCATTCGTTTTCCGAAATGCGTTGCAAAGGTAGTGTATTTTTTCTTGCCAACAAAATTTTTTTGCAACTTTTTTAATAAAAAAAATAATTGCTCCTGAAAATCAAGGACTTAATTTTTTAATTTTTTTCATGAAAAATATATCAAATAGAACTTTTTTATAAAAATGCTAATATTTTCTTCGATATAGTTTGCAAATTCAGAAATTGCTATTATCTTTGCAACGCAAAAGGTTAAAGCATAAACCAAGGAAGGATGGGTGAGTGGCTGAAACCAACAGTTTGCTAAACTGTCGTACTCGTAAGGGTACCGGGGGTTCGAATCCCCCTCTTTCCGCTCAATGAAACCTACAAGAAATTGATTTTCAATCTTGTAGGTTTTTTTGTGCCCAAAAAAAATGCACCAAAAATGCACCAAACCCTGTTGCTACGCACTTTTACGAGTGTTTTTCAAATCTCATATATACCATACTATATATCCCATTTTCTCGTTTTGTCTGACAGTACGAAATGAGACTGACATATAAAGTTATATAGACTTTTTAGAACAATCCCTCGTTTTTGATATTCTCACTCTGACGAAGTTTTAGTAATCCTCCCTATAATCCTTTAGCAAAATTTGAAGTCTCTTTCGGGCGTAAAATATTCTGCTTTTTATAGTTCCTATTGGAAGATTCATGAATAGGGCAATTTCTTCATATTTATAACCTGTAAGAAACATATCAAGTGGAGTGCTGTAGGTATTGGCAAAAGATGATAGAGTTTGGTTTATTTCTTTGAGAGTACAGTTTTCATCCTGTAGAACCAACCCTGATTCTTGAGGTATGTTTATAGAATACAGCTCTATGTCATA